>NZ_JBHTKK010000001.1:0-493534 GCF_042675985.1 Oceanobacillus locisalsi | reverse complement strand
GAAAAATTAGCTCACCTCTTACCTTGGTCACCGACTCTTCCTGAGGAATGTCGTGTTCCCAATCAATCTAAATAAATCATAACAATAGTCCATACCTTTTAATAGGTGTGGGCTATTTTACGCTTACATTACCTTACATGTTGTTTCTTCTATTGAAAAAATCAAAAATAAAATTGCAGAAGAATTGAATGTTATATTGATATGTCATATGGGGATAGGTACATCTCAATTTTTAAAATATCAGCTAAATCATCATTTTAAATTTAAGCCGAGGATAGTAACTAAAAAGATTCTATCAGAAGAAGCGAATAAAGCAGATATGATTATTTCAACGATTCATTTACAAGATTTTAATGTGCCTTATATACAGGTAACACCGTATTTAACAGAAGTTGATATAAAAAATATACAGTATCTTGAAAACAAAGTAGTAGAGGAAAAGATAACTTTACAGAAAGAAGGAATATGGAAAGGAAGAAGTGAACCTATGTTAAAAGACCTTCTGACAGAAGAAACGATTGAAACAAAAGTGCTTGTGAGCGATTGGGAAGAGGCAATTATCTATAGCGGCAAAATTTTAGAAAAAACAGGTGTTATTACAAATGAATATACGCAAGCCATGGTGGAAGCAGTAAAGAACTTTGGTCCATATATTGTAATCGCACCTAGAATTGCTCTTGCACATGCTAGTTCTAAAGATGGCGTTAATCAGATTGGGATGAGTTTGATTACATTAGATGAGGAGGTTGAATTTGGAAATAAAGAAAATGATCCTGTGAGAATTGTGGTATGCTTGGCAGCTATTGATCATCACACACATTTAAAAGCGTTATCAGAATTAGTAGAAGAGCTAAATAATGAAACATTTATAAATATGTTGCTTCGTTCGAGTAAAGAAGAAATTGTAAAAGAAATTAACCAAAAATAAGGGAGTGCTTCAATATGAAAATATTAACAGTTTGCGGTATGGGTTCAGGATCGTCATTAATTTTAAAAATGAATGTGGAAGAGGTTCTTTCCAGTTTAGGAAAAGATGCAGAAGTAGAGGCATGTGATATCGGTTCAGTAGCAGGACATCAAGTAGACATAATTATATCTACCAAAGAATTTGGGGATCAGCTAGAGGAGTTTGCGGCTGAGAAAATTTTAGTTAGTAATGTAGTCGATAAAAGTGATATAGAGAAACAATTAACTGATCATCTCGCCAAATAGGAGGAGACTATAATGAATTTTGTATACAGTTTTTTTAACCAACCAGCGATTATTATCGGTTTGATTGCTCTTATAGGTTTAATTGCTTTACGAAAGCCTGTTGATAAAATTTTATCTGGAACATTTAAGACCGTAGTTGGTTTTGTCATTTTGTCACAAGGAGGAGGAATTATTTCAAGTGCGTTAGAAAACTTATCTCCTGCATTTGAAAGTGCCTTTCAAGTGCAAGGGGTAATTCCCTCTAATGAAGCTGTTATCGGATTAGCAGAGACTTTATTTGGTGCAGAAATGGCTCTTATAATGGCATTTGGATTTATTTGTAATATTTTAATTGCTCGTTTTACCAAGTTTAAATATATATTTTTAACGGGCCACCATGTTTTATTTATGTCAGCACTATTAGCAGCCGTGTTAAGTACAATTGGTTTTCGAGGTACAGAGTTAGTCATAACAGGGTCGTTAATCTTAGGTGCTGTAATGACACTGTCTCCAGCGGTTGTTCAGCCTTTTTATAGAAAAGCTACAGGTAATGATAATGTTGCTATGGGTCATTTTAATGCAATAAGTTACTCTTTATCCCCGTTAATCAGTAAGGCGGTTGGAAAAAAGCAACGGTCCACTGAAGATATTAAAGTTCCCAAACAATTAAGCTTTTTTCGAGATAATACGATTACAACGGCCATCGTGATGATCATTTTATATGTAACAACCTATTTGTTTGCAGAACGCTCTGTCACAATGGAGTTATCAAATGGAGATAATATCGTCATGTTTGCCATAATGCAGGGAATGATTTTTACAGCTGGATTTGTCGTTGTTTTACATGGCGTAAGGATGATGCTTGCAGAAATTGTTCCTGCATTTAAAGGAATTTCGGAAAAAATAGTTCCTGACGCTACTCCTGCGCTTGATGTGCCAGTATTATTTCCGTACGCCCCTAATGCTGTACTAATTGGTTTTATATCTTCTGTTGTCGGAGGGTTTATTGTTTTTCTTATTTTGCCATTTACCCCGTTGCCAGTAATTATCCCTGGTTTAGTAAATTTATTCTTTGTCGGCGCAGGTGTTGGTGTTTTAGCTAATGCAGTTGGCGGAATTCGAGGAACAATTGTCGGAGGAGTTTTTAATGGTGCGTTAATTACTTTCTTACCTGCTCTAATGCTTCCTTTGTTGGGAGAGCTTGGATTTGCAAACTCTACTTTTGGTGATGCTGATTTTGCAATAACGGGAATTCTTCTCGGTCAACTCGGTGTATTATTCAGTAAAACAGGTATCTATGGAATCCTGTTCCTTCTGGCTCTTATCTTTATCGTTGGTTCCATTATCAAAGCAAAGAATGATAGAACACCGGAAGCTGAAACAAAATAGTTTAAAAAGAAAGGAGCTTATCCATGGCTATCCAAGAACATGTCCAATTGTTGGTGAAAAGATATCCTGTGTTGGAAGTAAATCAGAATCAAATTGAAGAAACTTATCATTTATTAATGCAGACCATCCAATCGGGCGGCACAATCTATATGTGTGGGAATGGAGGAAGCTATTCCGACGGACAGCATATTGTAGGTGAACTGTTAAAATCATTTGATAAGAAAAGAGAATTAAATAGACATATCATTGAAAAGCTTGTTTCGGAATATGCAGAAGAAGGTCAGTATCTGGCAGATAATCTAGAAGCAGGTATTGATTCCCTGGTACTGGGGAGTCAAGATGCATTTGCATATGCCTTTAGTAATGATGTGGATGCTGATTTAGTATTTGCGCAAGATTTGTTAACACGCGGTACAGAAAAAGATACTCTAATATGTCTATCTAGCTCAGGCAACTCTAAAAATATAAAGTATGCAGCGATGATAGGAAAAATGATAGGAATGAATGTAATTCTGCTAAGTGGTCAGCAGCACGGAAAAATTGCTGATTATACGAATTGCAATATTCAGGTTCCAGAGACGGAAACATATAAAATTCAAGAATTACATTTGCCGATTTATCATTGTCTGTGCTTAGCTGTAGAGGATAGTTTGTTTTAGTTTCATTTGGTTTTTAGGTTTATATTCAATAGAAGAGCAATAGAGAAAATAGAATAAAATTTTTCACTAAAGAGATACCAGTTTATTTATTGTAAATTAATAGGTATCTCTTTTAATTTACCTTAATTTATTGTTGAAAAATAATTAGTCAAACAATGATACTTTGTAAATCTAAATCGTATGGAAGAGAATAGGGTAGTATCGAGTTTAACAATACAATGATATATAGAAAATGGCAACTTTTTCTTAAGAATATGGTAAAATATAAGGATATTGGGATGAAAAAAATTATTTTATCATAAAGGAAGATAGCGATGAATATAACTCTTGTCACCGTTGGAAAGTTAAAGGAAAAATACTTGCAGCAAGGTATTGAGGAATATAAAAAGCGATTGGGTGCTTATGCGAAAGTGAATATTGTCGAAGTAGCGGATGAAAAAGCGCCGGAAAATATGAGTGAAGCGGAAATGGAAGAAGTGAAGCGAAAGGAAGGTGAGCGTATTCTTGCGCAGGTGAATCCGGATGCTTTTGTGGTTACGCTGGAGATTGAGGGGAAGATGCTCAGTTCGGAGCATCTGGCGAAAAAATTGGACGAGCTTGCGACTTATGGGAAGAGTAAGATTGTGTTTGTGATTGGCGGATCGCTTGGGATTAGTGCGGATGTGCAGAAGCGGAGTGATTTGGCGTTGTCGTTTTCTAAGATGACGTTTCCTCATCAGTTGATGCGGCTGGTTTTGTTGGAGCAGGTTTATCGGAGTTTTCGGATTATAAGGAGGGAGCCTTATCATAAGTGATGAGGTTATTCCGGCAAACAAATAATAAAGCTTATACGACGGTAATTTTACCTTGTATAGGCTTTATTATTTGTTATTAATTTCTGAGTTGTATACATTATCATGAAGAAAAAATCGTCTCTAATCTTTATTGCAAAGGTATTCAACAATTTAAATTAGCAAGTGTTTTTTAATAGCTAGATGGATAGATTCCCTTTCATTTATATAAAATTGATTGTATGATAGTAAGAACTAGAAGAATCAACCATATTCTAGAAATTCAATAAAAGTTAAAAAATTTAAATGTAATCGATTACTTATGTGGATGGAGGAAATACTAATGGCTACAATACAGGAAGTTGCTAAATATGCAGGTGTTTCTGTTGCTACAGTTTCACGTGTGATTAACACGCCAGATAAAGTTAAAAAACATACGCAGTTTAAAGTTGAAAATGCAATTAAAGAGTTAAATTATGAACCCAGTGTGTTAGGAAGAAGCTTAAGGACTTCGCAAAGTAAACTTCTTTTAGTACTTTTACCCAATGTTTCCAACCCGTTTTACGCGAAAATAATAAATGGTATTCAAGATAAAGCGATAGCATTTGGATATAATATTCTTTTATGTGAAACAGATTCAGATCCTGATAGAGAAGTTATATACTTTAATATGATTAAAAATAAATTGGCTGACGGTATTATTTCAATGGACCCTACAGTAAATAAAAAAAAATTAATTGAACTTTCTAACGAATATCCAATTGTGCAATGTAGTGAATATACTAAAGATAAAACGTTGCCTTTTGTAACGATTGATAGCAAACAGGCAGCTTATCAAGCAGTTAAACATTTAATCAAATTGGGACATAAAAAAATAGGGCTTATAAATTTTGATAAAAAATTCCTTTACGCATCCGAACGTTACAGTGGGTATGAAAAAGCACTCAAAGAATTTAACTTGGAGATTACTGATGATTGGATTTATAATACCAAACACTTAAATTTTGAGTCGGGGCAGCAAGCAATGAGAGTTTTGCTGGATCAGATTGACCGGCCGTCTGCTGTTTTTGCTGTTTCAGATGTGTTGGCAGTGGGAGCGTTGAAAGAGCTACATATTAAGCAGTTGGGGGTGCCAGAAGAAATGGCTTTGATTGGCTTTGATAATATTGAATTTTCGAATGTGGTATACCCTCCTTTAACTACAGTAGCACAACCAATGTATGAAATGGGAGCTATTTCAGCTCAAATGCTAATGAGTAAGATTAAAGGAGAAGAAGTAGAGAGCCGTTTTTTGGAACACCAGCTAATTATTCGTGAAACCACCTGAGAACGCATTATTTTATTACATAATATTGGGGAACAAAAAAACTGATAAATATAAAATTTCACTTGACAATGTTTTTAAGTAACTATAGACTTCTAAGTAATCGATTACATTTTGTAAAATTTCAATATCTTTTCGTATTTAATTTTAAGAAAATTATTGCAAATATTCATCTGAATAAAGTAAAAATAACTTTGGTAGTTTATGTTAATTCAATGTAAAATGTAATCGATTTCATTAAAAGAAAAGGGGATGCTTATGTCATTATCTATGGGATTACAATTATTTTCTGTACGAGACGAGTTGGCGAAGGATTATTTTTCTACACTAAAGAAGATTGCTGATATTGGTTATGAGAATTTGGAATTTTTTATTCATGATGCTGATAAAGAAATGAAAATAGAAGGCTTGGAAGCGAAAGATTTAAAAAATAGGTTAGACGAGTTGGGACTTAAAGCCATTTCTATGCATGTATCACCTCTTACCGATGAAATTATAGAAGAGGCGATTACCTATAATTTAGAGCTAGGAAGTGGGGGAATTGGCTGTTCGATTGCTTTTTTCAGTAATAAACAAGAAGTTTTAGATTTTAGTAAAACACTAAATAAGTACGGTCAAATGTGCAAAGAGAAGGGTCTTGACTTTTATTATCATAACCATTTTCAAGAGTTTCAAAAATTTGATGGAGAATATGTTCTCGATATTATATTGGAAAATACGGATCCTGAGTTGGTGAAGCTGGAGTTTGATACTTATTGGACTCTAAGAGGCGGTGTAGACCCAGTTGATTACCTCAAAAAAGTGAAAGAAAGATGTAAAATTATTCATCAAAAGGATATGCCATCATCAACGAATCCGGTGAATGCCTTTGAAAGCTTAGATGAGAATGCGGTAATTGATTTTGATGCCTTCATCCCATTTTCTCAGCCTGAGTACTTCACCGAGATTGGGGATGGAATGATGGATATACCAGAAATCATCAAAACGGCGCAGGAAATTGGAAGCGCAAAATATATTTTAGTAGAACAAGATTTAACAACTAGAAGTCAACTGGAAAGTATTGAAATCAGTTATAAAAATTTAAAAAACATGTTAAATGAATAGTTATTTTGGAGGCAGATACAGTTGAATATAAATAATAAGTTGAAAATAGCGATTATTGGGTGTGGAGGTATTGCTTTACAAAAACATCTTCCTGCGCTTGCAAATCTTAAAGATAAAACAGAAGTGGTAGGTTTTTGTGATGTTATAGAAGAAAGAGCCGAACAAGCATTAAAAGAGTACGGCGGTACAGAAGCCAGGGCATATCAAGATTATAAACAAATGCTTGGAGAAATAGATATAGATGTCGTTCATGTGTGTACGCCTAATATATCTCATGCAGAAATTACAATTTATTCACTAGAATCCGGGAAACATGTTATGTGTGAAAAGCCAATGGCTATTAATTCGAAAGAAGCGAAACAAATGCTGGAAACAGCCCGTCAGACAGGTAAAAAATTGACTATAGGTTATCAAAACCGGTTCCGGCAAGATTCTATGACGTTACATGAGGCTTGTAAAAACGATGAGCTTGGTGATATATATTTAACAAAAGCACATGCGGTAAGAAGGCGAGGTGTACCGACTTGGGGCGTTTTCCCTGATAAGGAAAAGCAGGGTGGCGGACCATTGATTGATATCGGAACTCATGCGTTAGATTTGGCCCTATGGTGTATGAACAACTATAAACCTAAAAGTGTTTTTGGATCCACTTATCAAAAGCTGAAGGATAGACCTGAAGGAAACATGTTTGGCCATTGGGAACCAGAGTCTTTTGAGACAGAGGATTCAGCTTTCGGTTTTATAAAAATGGAGAATGGTGCAACCATTTTTTTAGAATCTGCTTGGGCTA
Organism: Oceanobacillus locisalsi; assembly: GCF_042675985.1. Classification (NCBI taxonomy): domain Bacteria; kingdom Bacillati; phylum Bacillota; class Bacilli; order Caryophanales; family Bacillaceae; genus Oceanobacillus; species Oceanobacillus locisalsi. Next base: position 486,307 of record NZ_JBHTKK010000001.1, on the reverse strand, counting down.
TCAATATGGTGAATACAAAAGAAGCGCAGGTAACCCTTTGTGGAACAAAAGGCGGCGCAGAAATGTTTGGAGAAGCATTTCTAGATAAGGGTTATGTTGTATTTAATCATGTTGCCCATGATCAGTTAGTGGAGACAAAACCTTCAGGAGCCGGAGGAATATATGGCTTTTCCAGTGAGACCCTTGAACAAAGGGATGCTGAAGCAACTCAATGGATTGATTGTATTTTAAATGATACAGAACCTTTGGTAAAACCGGAAGAAGCAATGGTCGTTACACAGATTTTAGAAGCTATTTACAAATCTGCAGAAACTGGACAAGTAGTTGAATTAAATTAATTATTGTCCTCCATAGTGTTTGTAATTCTTGTGTGTAGAAAATGAAGCGTAAACAGCCCGAGAAAATGTCCATTCAATCGTTACTCGGGCTATCTCTATATGAAAAACTTTTTCTTAAACATGATAGATTCTGGGTGGGGAAATAAATTTAAGAGAGGTGGAGAGGAGCTTTGGCAGAATTAAATGCTAGTGCTGAGGTGGCAGAAACAAATACTGGAAGTCCTGAAAAATTAAGAATGTTGGAAAAAGTCAGTTATGGTTTTGGAGATTTGGCTTCAAATTTTGTTTGGGGAATGACTACAAGTTATCTGCTTTTCTTTTATACAGATGTTTTTGGGATATCAGCCGCAGTAGTTGGGACGCTTTTTCTAATTACAAGAATCTGGGACGCTGTGAATGACCCTATTATGGGAATTATTGTGGACAAAACACGTTCAAAGCATGGGAAAGCCAGGCCGTATATATTATACTTAGCAGTTCCGTTTGCGATTTTGAGTGTCTTGACTTTTATTACACCTGACTTTTCAAATACTGGGAAAATCATTTATGCGTATATTACTTATTTTCTATTGGGTATGATTTATACAGGAATCAATTTGCCCTACGGTGCTTTAATGCCTCTCATGACTAGAGATTCTATTGAAAAGTCTAAATTAGGTAGTTTTCGTATGATGGGACTTGCTGCAGGGTCGATTGCAGTTTCTGCTCTCACACTTCCAATGGTTGATTTATTAGGAAATGGTAATCAGCAATTGGGATTCCCTATTACGATGGCTCTTTATTCAATAGTTGGTATTGTTTTGTTTATGTTTACTTTTAAATTCTGTAAGGAACGTTTTACAGAACCAATTGATCATAATAATCCAATAGTGTTTAGAAAAGCTGCTATTAATATGTTTAAAAATATTCCTTGGTTAATGGTATCAGTTAATTCTCTGGTTTATTTTTTGCGCATCGGTTTATTTTTCGGAGTATTAATTTACTATGTCACTTATGTATTAGAACAACCACAGATGGTTCCGTTGTATCTAACACTAGCAAATGTTGCGAACTTTGTGGGAGGGGCTATTGCTCCTTTTATTCTAAAAAGGCTGGGTAATAGAAATGGAAGTATTATTTTGCTAGCGCTTTGTATTCCATTATTTATTGCCATGCTTCTTTTGGAAAATGGATCATTTGTTGTTTTTACAACAGTCTTTTTCATTGCATTTACTTTTATTGGTGTGAATGGCGCTGCAAATTTTGCTTTATTAGCGGACTCTATTGACTATCAGGAGTGGAAATATGGACAAAGAACAGATGGATTACTGTATTCTGCTTATAGTTTTGCTACTAAGTTTGGTATTGCCATCGGATCGGCGGCAGTAGCATATGCTCTAGCGTGGGCGGGATATAATCCGGATGCTATTACTGCCTCTGCTCAAGATATGATAAGAGTTATTATGTATGCGGGATTAATTATATTAACTGTTATTCAGATTATAGCTCTTTTATTTTATAAATTGGATAAATTTCACGCAGATATTATTGCTGATTTAAGAAATAGAAACTAACATTTATAGCATTGTATTTTATAGATTCGGATTGTATAACTATTTTATAGATTGTAGTTAAGAATTGGCTTCTTAGTAAAGTAAAAAGAAAGGATTTTTTAAATATGCAAAAAATCAACGTAGGGATTATTGGCTGTGGAAATATAAGTTCCATTTATTTCGAAAACTTGAAAGCGTTTTATAATATAGAAGTATCAGCTTGTGCTGATCTAGATATTTCTAGAGCACAGGAGAAAGCACAGGAATTTAATATACCGATAGCTTGTACAGTTGAAGAACTTTTAGATAATCCTAGCATTGAATTAGTAGTTAATTTAACAAACCCAAATTCACATGCAGAAATTCATCTTAAAACACTTCAAGCTGGCAAGCATAGTTATAGCGAAAAACCGTTAGCAACAGAATTAAAAGATGGAGAAGAGATTATGAGTTTAGCGAAAGAAAAAAATTTATTAGTAGGTGTAGCTCCAGACACTTTTTTAGGCGGGGGAATCCAAACTGCCCGTAAATTAATTGATGATGGATGGATAGGCAGCCCCCTCGCTGCTACTGCTTTTATGATGTACCGTGGGCCAGAAAGTTTTCATCCCGCTCCTGGGTTTTTATATAAGCAGGGTGCTGGGCCATTATTTGACATGGGGCCTTATTATTTAACTGCACTTGCTATTTTATTAGGACCAATAAAGAGTGTATCAGGTATCGCAAAGACATCATCTTCTAAGAGAGTAATTACTGGTGAAATTAATTACGGAGAAGAGATAGATGTGGACGTGCCAACTCATGTGGCAGGGTTATTGGATTTCCAAAATGGCGTAGTAGGTACCCTTATTACAAGTTTTGACGTTTGGGGAACAAAGAGTTCCAATATTGAGATCCATGGTACAACTGGCACTCTGATTGTTCCGGATCCTAACAATTTTTCTGGTTCCGTTTATGTGAAGAAACAAGGGTTATTAGATTTTGAAGAAGTACCACTTACACATAGCTTTAGAGAAAACAGCAGAGGAATAGGAGTTTTAGACATGGCAGATGCTATCATTAAAAGAAGAAAGCATCGAGCAGATGGACTTCTTGGTCTTCATGTATTAGAAGCAATGCAAGGGTTATATACTTCTGATCAGGAACGAACGTATTATAATATGAAGTCGAATTTTGAGGTGCCTGATACCTTACCGATGGATATTTTAAAAAATGGGAAAGGTATCTAAATAGCAGTTAATAAATAACTTGTGATTATTGTTCTAATCAAAAACATCCGTATTCTAAATCAAAATGAAACAAGCTTCGGGCTATTGGCTTTTTGAGATTTACATTGAAACTATCGTTAACCTTAGCAAAATTATTATATAAAAAGTGAAAATAAGCTTCAATACTTTTCAAAAAGTCAACCGCCCGTAGTCAGGTGATTTTTTATTTGTTTGTTCGTAACAGTTGATCTGTGAAGTTTGTTCTTTTATCATAGGGCTTTTGTAAAATCAGTATATTAGATTTTATCGAAATAGCCCTTCTATATCCCTCAAGCGACAATTTGAACTACATTTCACCCTCCCTTTAAAATGACCGCGAAAATAAGAGTTACTCTAATAACAACCGTTATCCATCTATTAATATCTTTAAACCACCTCAGCTTACACCTGTATATTTATTCCAAAATTTATCAATCCTTCCCTTCAAAAATCCCCAGACAAGCCGATATAAATAGAGGCACTATCACCTCGCTTGGTTAAAGTACAACCATAGACGCCACGCTATAAACGTATACAAACCACCCAGCTTCGCACGAGACATATCATTTGATTCTGACATAACAATTTTAAAAATAAAATTGCCCTTACCCTTCAGAAAAATAGATAAAATCTCCTGTGTACTGCATGAAGATAGCAGTGTAGTGTTAAATCGTTTATATAAAGAAGGAGAAAGTAATGAGGAATATATTTAATTTCAAAAGCATCAAGAGCAAAATCATAGCTGCATTTTCGGTGGTTATTTTATTAGTGATTATATTAGGTCTATATAATTACATAGCTATTAAACAGATCAATGAGGATACAACAAATATTATTGAAAACGATCTCCAACAATTAATCGCAAACAAGGGCATGGAAACAACAATGGCCAACCGGATATCAACCGCACGTGGTTATATATTAAGCGGAGATAGTACGATGAAGGATCGATTTGAAGAATATACGGAACAGGGCACCGAATTTGAGGAATTGGCAAGAAGTGTCGGTGTTACGGAAGAATTTGATGATTTAATTAATGAAACTGTTGATTGGCGAACAGCTATTGCTGATGATGTATTTGCGGTATATGAAAGAGGTGATCAAGATACAGCTATAAAGAATCTCAATGAATTGACTCCAATTGTCCGTGAAATCATGACTGGATATGAGGAACTGGCAGCGAATTCGGAAGAAGAGATAAACCAGCATGGGGAAGGGATTATTGATAACGGAGAGCAAACATTAACCGTTGTTATTATTGCATCCATTTTGATTGTTATTCTCAGCATTATAGCAGCACTTATTACCGCGGGAATCATTTCAAAACCGATTAAGGCTGTGATGGAACGAATGAAGCTTATTGCAAGTGGTGATTTAAGTCGAGGGGACTTACAAACGCATTCCAGAGATGAAGTTGGACAGCTGGTTAATGCCGCCAACGAAATGGCAACCAATACACGTGATTTACTTACACAAATAAATACGGTATCTGAAACGGTTACCAATCAAAGTGAAGAATTAACGCAGGCGGCCAATGAAGTAAAATCTGGTTCGGATCAGGTTGCCATTACGATGCAGGAATTGGCAACAGGTTCTGAAACACAGGCGAATAGTGCCAGCGACTTAGCGTCGGTAATGGGTACCTTTGCTGCTAAAGTACAAGAGGTCAATGACAATGGCGAACGCGTTCAGGAGTATTCAAATGAAGTGTTGGGAATGACACATAAAGGTAGCGAAGCAATGACAGCTACGACAGATCAAATGTCTAAAATTGACCGGATTGTTCAAGGAACGGTTGCGAAGGTAGAAGGATTAGATGAACAGTCTCAGCAAATTTCAAATCTTGTTTCGATGATTAAAGATATTGCAGACCAGACGAATCTGCTTTCGTTAAATGCAGCCATTGAAGCAGCAAGAGCAGGGGAGCACGGGAAAGGCTTCGCGGTTGTGGCAGATGAAGTGAAGAAGCTTGCGGAACAAGTAGCTGTTTCCGTCACGGATATTACAGGTATCGTAACGAATATTCAGAGCGAAACTAGTGCCGTTGTAGAATCATTGAAAGGTGGTTATACCGAAGTCGAACAGGGGACGAAACAAATCATGACAACTGGAGAAACCTTTAATGAAATCAACGAATCCATATCAAAAATGGCAGAAAATATTAATATAGTATCTGGTAACTTAGCTGATATTGCTACAAATACCCAGGAAATGAATGAATCGATTGGAGAAATAGCTTCTATTTCCGAAGAAGCGGCTGCGGGAGTTGAGCAGACATCTGCTTCTACACAGCAAACGAGCGGTGCAATGGATGAGGTAGCAGGAAGTTCGGAGCAATTATCCAAGCTTGCGGAAGAATTAAATGGGTTGGTAAGACGGTTTAAGCTTTAAGTGAGGGGTTTGGAAGTATATCATTCACCTGAATGAGAAAATAAAGGTTTTGTAGAGAAGTTGCGTATAAAGCTGATAAGCAACTTCTCATTAAAAGGAATTACGGGAGAGTTAAGAAAGATCTCCTGTGATTCCTTTTTCTATGGTGATTTAGCGTCTTATAGAATTTCCCGGGTCAGTTAATTATTAAGCTGATTCAGTATAATAGTATGAACCCCTAAAATAATGCTATATTAATTATAGCTAAAACAAAGAGGTGAGCCCCATGGAACTCAAACAACTAACCTATTTCAAAGAAGTAGCAAATCAAAAAAGCATCACCAAAGCCGCCGAACAAATACACATTTCGCAACCAGCTCTAAGCAAGTCCATCAAATCCTTAGAAGATGAACTTGGAACTCCGCTGATTATCCGGACCAACAAAACCATAGACTTAACCGATGCTGGCAAAACGGTATTGGAATATACGCAAAAAATAAACAACTTGGTAGATGAAATGACATTAACAGTAAGTGATTTGACGAATTTATCGGCAGGGGAGCTGAATATTGGTCTTCCTCCTTTTATCGGGAGCCTGTTTTTCCCGGAAGTGATGAAGAATTTTCATCGCAGTTATCCGAATATCACATTAGATATCACGGAATATGGAGGCGCCAGGGTTGTTAAAAGTGTGGAAGAGGGTGAATTTGAGCTAGGCGTGGCGGTGCTTCCTTTAGATGAACGTGTCTTTAATATTTATCCGATTGTGAAGGAGAAAATGAAGCTGATTGTTCATAAGGATCATCCGCTGGCTTCCTATACAAAAGTAAATGTAAAAGATTTACGGGATGAAGAATTTATTTTTTACCATGAGGATTTTGCTTTAAATCAAATTGTACGAAATCATTTCTTTACGATAGCGGGTTTTGAACCGAAAATCTTATTTAAGAGCATGCAATGGGATTTGATGTCTGAGATGGTTGCTGCAAATTTTGGGGTAACGATATTGCCAGAGTCCATCTGTAACCGTTTGTTTACAAAGGATATTAAAATCCTCGACCTGGAACCGACGATTATGTGGAAACTTGCTGTCATTACGAAAAAGGGGAAATATATTTCCAATGCAGGGAGGAAATTTATTGATTTTATTCTAACGGATTAATTATAACTTTGAGTTATGAAAATGATAATTAATATGTATTTTACGAATGGTATAGTGCGGCGTAATATAGATAACAGATGTTTTTATATTACGTATAGAAGAAGGGAAAGCCTGTGAAAGTTATCAAGGTTATTTTACAAATTTGTTTTTTACATGTCTTTCTGCTCCTGGGAGCAGTGTTAAAATATTTTATTCCATTGCCGATTCCAGCCTCTATGTTTGGGTTATTTATATTATTCGCGGCATTGTGCTGTCATGTTATCAAGTTAGAGTGGGTCGACCAGGGCGCGAAATGGTTAATGGCAGAGCTGTTGCTGTTCTTTGTTCCTTCTGCTGTGGGAATCATCAATTACGAAGAGATTTTCAGTATGCAAGGGATAGGAATTGTCGGTTTGATTGTGATTAGCACGATGATTGTGATGGGCTTAACTGCCTGGACAGCTGAAAGAGTATCGATGAAGAAGGAGGGGGAATCGCATTGATTATCGTATTGTTTACGGTGATAACGTATTTGATTTATGTTCTTTCAAAAAGGATTTATAAAAAGATGAACTTTGCGCTCTTCCACCCGCTGTTATTAGCGCCAATCCTATTAATAGCGGTGATTTCCATCATGCATGTGTCTGCCAATGATTATATGCAAGGCTCCAAATTCCTATCACATATGCTTGCGCCGGCGACAGTGGCTTTTGCAGTGCCTATTTATAAGAACCTGCTAATTATAAAAAAATATATGAAAACCATTCTGATCAGTATTACGGCTGGAACATTGATGGCAATGGTTTCAACATTCTTGTTATCTAAATTGATACACTTGAGTGATGATTTTATTGTTTCCATTCTTCCACGATCGATTACTACACCGATTGCCATGGAGGTATCAAAAGAAATTGGCGGTTTGCCGACATTAACGACCGTTTTTGTGATTATCACAGGTATTGTCGGAGGAATAGTAGGCCCAAACGTACTGAAATGGCTGTCTATTAAAACACCGATCGCCAAAGGATTAGCCTTAGGAATGGGAGCGCATGGTGTCGGTACGAATAAAGCGTTGGAATACGGAAAACAGGAATCGGTCTTTTCGTCCTTAGCGATGATTTTTGCGGCACTATTTACATTAGTTTGGGGTTCATTACTAACGTCCTTTATTTAAATGGCAGGATGTTTTTATATGGACCTCCTGCCAATGTAGATCGGCTATCAATAAATCAAATAAAATATCAATGCTCCCAACTTATATAACTTGAAATTAATATTTTACCTTCTGGCGTTCGCTCCGGCCAACCACTCCGCTTTCCATGGGGACGGCTTCAGCTAACTTGAAAAGAAGACCGCTTTTCAAGTGGATCTTCAGCTCGCTCTGTTCCCATAGGAGTCTACGTGGTTGGCCTACGCTCTAATAGGATTTTGTAGCGTATGGAAGAAATAACATCCTAATGAAGTTAGAGGGATTTTAATTGTTCAGCTATTTCAACCGTATAGAATATCCCACTAGCGGAGGCGGACCGTTTTGACTCCTGAAAGGAAAGCGGAAAGCGTCGTTTAAAAACGTAACAACTGCGCCCCCGATCTTTGGGGGTGGTTCGACCTTGGTCGAACTTCCATCGCTTACGAGATAAAGGAATCACCGTGAGTTTACGAACGGATGATGACTTATCGTAGGGCGCTCTCGGGAAGTTGTCTAGTTTTTGACGCTTGTAGCTGGACGAGGGATCAGCACCCTCTGAAGATGCCCTTTTGCCAAGCGCTCTTCTTGGCAAAAGTTAGCTGAAGAGCGTGCCCCTAGGAAGACTAAAGTCGCAACGTCCTGGGGTTGCGCTTACTCACCCCATTAAAACCGTTGTTGCAACGTCTGCACTAGTACGTCCTGGGACTGCGGTTACTCGCCCCATCAAAACCGTTGTACGTCGGAAAGCAAAACGGTCCGCCGCATATCAGCGGTCGCCTTACACTTCACCTTCTCATCTTCAGATGTATGGAAGAAACGATTTACCTCTGTTCTTATGGAAAAGAAGTTACTTTTTAAAGTGCGTCAGTTGAGTAAAGAAAAAGATAGGTTTATTAATTCAATTTATATAGAATCTATTTTTATAATAATTTCCAATCTACCCGCCAAACAGTATTCTTTATTGTTTGGCGGGTTTTTTATACGGTTTCCTCCCTATATCCGCAAAAATCTTTCAGCTAACTAATATAAATGATTTCTAGTCATTTATATTTAATCATTAGTATTCAACTAAGTATTAGGTTGTACAGTTTTTGTACAGGCGGGAACTGTTCTCTTTTATACACTTAGAGAGTTATTATAAAAATAAGTACTAAAGTATAAATAGAAACAGCATACGGTAATTTATATGATTATAAAGGAGGGGCATGTGCAAAATGAAAATGAAATTTCTGTTATATACAGTTTTTTTCATCTCATTTTTGTTGATTCATAACGAGAGTAACGCAAAAGCAATAGAGGCTGATATCGAGAAAATACATCCAGATATACATATCTTAGTTATATTTTCATCAAACGATGGAAATATAGATGAAAACCAAAGAATACTCGATATGGCGCTAGGACATTTTTCAGAAAATATAACCTTTGTTAATTCAGAAAATATGGAAGAATCAGACTTAAGTGGGATAACTCATCTTGTTTATTACGGGGAAACGGAAGAAGACCTTCCGAATGATATTCCGGATTTGGTTTCTTCATTTGATGGACCGACAATGGCTATTGGTCATAATGTGGAACAATTAGGAGATCATTTTTCTTTCGTTGAAACTGGAGAGAGTACAGAACAAACGATAAATGAAATTGCGTATATGGACGACGAAGAGAAAACAAGAGAAATTGAGCCGGAATATATTATAGATGCGAAGTTGGATGATGACGCAGAAGTTTTAGCTCAGGGAAGCGGCAATCAAGGCGAATTTCCGCTGATTGCGCATCGTGATGACAAGTACTATGTCGCTACAGATACACTTCTTCCACCGTACTCTGTTTATTTTTCACAGGCTTTAAATACGATGTTTCATACAGATCCGAGTAACGAAACACCTGCCTATCTTCGTTTGGAGGATGTTCATCCTTTGGTCGATCCGGAGAGTCTCATGGCTATCGCAGAGGAATTAAAAGAAAGGGATATCCCCTATATGATTGCTGTGATACCGGTTTATACGGATCCTGAAACTGGAAAAGAATATCGGTTTGAAGACATGCCGGAAGTGTTAGAAGTGCTCAAATATATGCAGGAAAACGGAGGCAGTGTCGTTCTTCATGGATATACGCATCAATTTAGACAGAGCGAAACGGGAGAAGGCTTTGAATTTTGGGATGTCGAAAATGAAATGCCTATTTATCACGGTCCCGAGGAAGAAGCAGTGAAAGTTTCCGAGGATGATTTTGAGAGTCGCGAGGCGTATGAGGCTTATATGGAAGAAAATAAAAATTTTGAACGGGAGTATATTGAAGACCGTCTAACGAAAGGAGTACAGGAATTAGCCAACTATGGTATCTTTCCGCTGGCATTTGAAGCGCCCCACTATACGATGTCTCAAAATGGTTATGCAGTTACGTCAGAATACTTTTCTACTTATGTGGGACAAGCTCAACTTAGTGATGAAGAATGGGAGATTATGAATACAACACCATATGCCTCTAAACCGGATTTCTTAAATGGGATGCTTTTGCTGCCAGAGACGATTGGTTTTGTACAGCCTGAATTAGATGATCCTGTAGAAAATATGATGGAAGCAGCAGATCTGTATCAGGTGACGGATGGTGGAATGATTGGCAGTTTTTATCACCCTTATCTGGGAGAAGAAGGTTTCATTGAATTAGTTGATGAGATGGAAAACATACCGAATCTAGAATGGATAGATTTAAAAGAAATAGATAATACGGTGGAAGTTGAAAATGTCACCATTGTCAGCAGTAACGGAGAGATAGACGCTAATGTTGACCATCTGGGGTTAATGACAACATCCTTCAATTATACCGCATACCATATTAAGGAATTTTTTAAAAATACTGCATGGGTTATCGCTTGGGCCGGCGCCTTCACTGTCATTTTATTGATTTGCTTTACTGTTGTACAAAAGACAAAAGAAAAGCGGGAAGATAGGGAGGAGAGGAAGGTAAGCAATGGCTGATTTTATTCTGTATTTTTCATTATTTTTAATTTGGTTCATGCTGTTTTACCATATGTTTTTAATGTTAGGCGGCTATCGATATTTCCGTCATCATCCAAAAATTAAGCAAAAATGGGATGAGGATCCGGGAGAAATGCCTTCTGTCAGTATTTTAATTCCTGCTCACAATGAGGAGATGGTGATTCAAGATACAGTTGAGGCGATGATTCATTTGAAATACCCGAAAGATAAATTGGAAGTAATCGTCGTCAACGATAATTCCAGCGATTCTACAGGCGCTATTCTTGATAATTACGCGAGAAAATATGACTTTATTAAGCCGATCCATACGAAACCACCACAAGGCGGGAAAGGAAAATCTGGTGCTCTAAACCAAGGATTAAAGCATTCGACAGGAGAAGTTATTGTTGTCTATGACGCTGATAATACGCCGGAACCGGAAGCTGTTTATAACTTGGCTCTTGGCTTAAACAAAGATGAAAAGGCTGGAGCGGTTGTCGGGAAGTTTAGAGTATTGAATGCCCATCAAAATTTACTAACACGCTTTATTAATATGGAAACACTGACGTTTCAATGGCTTGCGCAGGCAGGTCGCTGGTCTTGGTTTAAATTAACAACGATTCCCGGGACCAATTTTGCTATTCGCCGTTCTATTCTTGAAGAACTTGGCGGGTGGGATGAAAAAGCATTGTCAGAAGATACGGAACTCAGTTTTCGAGTCTATAACTTTGGCTACCACATTCGTTTTTTTCCTGCTGCTGTTACTTGGGAGCAGGAACCAGAGAGTTTAAAGGTTTGGTGGAAGCAAAGAACCCGCTGGGCGCGCGGGAATGAGTATGTGATTGCCAAATTCCTGTTCAACCCGTCGCAGGTAACGAATAAAAAGGTACCTTTGGATTTATTCTATTTTCTGTTTGTATACCTTCTGTTCTTCAGCGGCATTATTATATCACACGGCATTTTTATTACGAATTTATTTTTTGACTTAGATTTATCGATTGGCACTGTGTCCATCTTTTTATTAGTTACCGGATTTTTAATGTTTCTGACGGAAGTCTGGCTTGCGCTCAGTCTCGAGAAAAATCAGCTTACGTTTAAAAACGCGTTAATTGCTGTATTGATGTATTTTGTCTACTCCCAGATGTGGGTTGTCTTAGTGGCTTATGCCACATTCCTTGAATTGAAGCGTGTCATGTTGAAACAAGATGTTAAATGGTACAAAACCGAAAGATTCGAGCAAAGTAAATAATAATCATAAGGGGGCAATTCCATTGATGAAAATTATGTCCGTCTTTGGTACAAGACCTGAAGGAATAAAAATGGCACCTGTTGTGCAAGCGTTAGAACAAGATCCAGATATAGAGAGTATTTTTGTTAATACAGCGCAACACAGAGATATGCTTGATCAGGTGCTGCATTTATTTGATATCACATCAGATTATGATTTAAATCTTATGAAAGAGGGCCAGTCACTGGAAGACTTAACAAACAGACTTATAGATAAGGTATCTAAAGTGATTGAGAAAGAAGAACCGGATTTAGTGCTGGTTCATGGAGATACAACAACGACATTCGTAGGAGCCTATGCAGCGTATTTGCAAAAGGTTCCTGTAGGTCATGTGGAAGCTGGCTTACGAACACATAATATATATTCACCATTTCCTGAAGAAATTAATCGACAACTAGTTAGTAAAATCGCAACATATCATTTTGCGCCGACGAATAGAAACAAAGAAAATCTATTACGAGAAAATGTGTCAGGGGACAATATTCAAGTAGTGGGGAATACGGTGATTGATGCACTTTTGGAAATTAGCCGCCGAACAAGTAATCTTCCTAACGAACTTGAAAATATTTTGGCTACGGGTAAAAAAACGATATTGCTAACGATGCATAGAAGGGAAAATTTAGAAGCACTTCAATCTGTCTATCGAGCTATTCATCGCATTGTCGCTGCCAATGATGATGTACAGGTTATCTTCCCGATTCATAAAAATCCAGTTATTAGGGAAATGGCGCTTGATGAAATTGGCGGAAATACAGATATTTATCTTATTGAGCCTTTAGAATATGAACAGTTTATTCACGTCATGAAAAATGTCTATCTTATCATTACAGACTCTGGCGGCATTCAAGAAGAAGCCCCTGGTCTTGGTATTCCGGTCTTAGTCGCCAGAGATACGACAGAACGTCCGGAAGGGGTAGAAGCTGGAACCTTGCGCCTTGTCGGAACGTCAGAGGATATAATTGTTCTAGAGACCCAACGTCTACTTTCGAATGAGGACAGTTATAAAATGATGAGCGAGGTTCAAAACCCATTTGGACAGGGCGATTCAGCAAATAAAATTGTTGCGTACATCAAAAGGAACGTTGGCCAAGGACTGTTGGTTTCTAAGTAGGCTGCGGGAGGATAGCACGTGAAACGTTTTATGTTGCTCATCGGTATTTGCTGTTTGATAGGGGGCTGCACGATGGATGATTCTAAAGAATCAAACGAAAGAGGTAATAAAAATGAAGCTTTTATTAATAAGTGGCTGAGGAATGACAATGGTTTGCTTGCTACTTATATTCAACATAGTGATTTAGAGGATGAAGATTTGGTAGCAGGGCGTGAATTGCTTTCTGAAACGCTGGGGCTTTGGATGTTTTATGCATTGGAAAAAGAGGATAGCGCATTATTTGATGAAATCTATACACAACTTCATGATTTTTTCCTGGAGAATGACGGTTTTGTACATTGGAAACTCACAGAAGAGGGCGATAGTGAGGTATCAACGAATGCGTTCATTGATGATATTCGTATTTCGAATGCATTGCTTTATGCTTATGAGATGTGGGGAGATGAAAAATATGTAGATACAGCCAATACCATTAATGCATATATTTCTGCAAATAATGTAAATATTGGTATATTCACAGATTTCTATGACCGCGAGGAAGTGTACGCATCGTCGAACATTACGTTATCGTATATTGATATACAAGCGATGAACAGGATGGCTGAACAAGGCAGTTTAAATCAGCAGGTAGTAGAGAACACGGCAAATGTACTAACAGAAACTCCCTTGCGTAATGGTTTTTATCCGAAATCCTATAATGTTGAAAATGAGACGTATGCATATGATTCCGACATCAACATGGTTGACCAAGCCATTACTGCTTATCATCATGCGCAAGCCGGGAATCCATCTGAAGAACTTTTACGCTTCATTCAAGAGGAAATGGAAGAGAACGGAGTTGTGTATGGTATGTATAACCTTGAAACCAAAGCCCCTGTTGTTGACTATGAATCTCCGGCTATCTATGGTTTTCTCATTTTATATCTTTTGGAAATTGGTGAGGAGCAGACAGCGGATGCCATTTTTGATCGTATGAAAGCATTTCAAGTGACGAATGCAAATAGCGAGTATGAGGGAGGATATTCCATTACGGATGGGGATACGCATATTTTTGATAATATCGTTCCTCTAATCGCAGAGCAATCCTTACAGAATTACAAGCAATGATAGGATGATAACGCATTATGGCAGGAATCGTTTGATGTTTCTTAAATGTGGGAGGAAATATTTCTTAGGAAGTAGATTTAGCTGATAAATATAGGAAGTAAACAACCGTGTTTTGAAGTTATTCTAATTTATAGAGGGAGAAGATGCTATGCTTCATATTTCTATTATTGACGATGAACATTTAGCATTACAATATTTGGATTTACAGTTAAGTAAAATAGAAGGGGTGCATGTTACAGGTAAGTTTATGGATGCGAAAGAATTAATCAAGCATGTTCAGGAGCATAAGGTAGACGCTGTATTTCTTGATATACGTATGCCTTATGTAAAAGGAACAGATTTGGCAAAGCAGCTATTAAACATTAACCCTTCTTTATATATTGTTTTTGTTACGGCATATAATGAATATGGAGCGGAAGCTTTTGAGATAAATGCAGTAGATTATATGTTGAAGCCTATAAAGCAGGAGCGTTTAGCAGTAGCTGTACAACGGATAAAAGATAGACAGGCGATGGAACAAAAAATGACGCCTGGTGAATCAAGATATATCATTAAAGACTTGGGAATGTTGCAAATATATGAGAATGATATACGAGCAGACGTGAAATGGCGAACGTCTAAAGCGAAGGAATTATTTGCTTACTTTATCCATCATCATCATAAGACCATCTTGAAAAGAGATTTAATCGAATTGTTGTGGAGTAACCTCTTTTGGGAAAAAGCAAATGCCCAACTGTATTCAGCTATATATCAAATTAGAAAGACGTTGCAGCAAATTGGTGCTCCGATTGAAATCATCAGCCAGGAAGAATTTTATCAAATTGATATCGGGCATGAAATACAGATTCAATCTCATCAATTTAAAATAGCAGCACAGCGTTTATTGAACGAAAAAGAAGTAGATAGAGAACAATATTTTAGGCTGCTGGAATGGTATCAAGGCGATTATTTAGCTGGATTGGGCTATTCATGGGCTGTTAAAGAGAGAGAAGAGTTAAAAGGATTATGGCTTGAACTAATTGACCGACTGACGGAGGAGTTACCTCTCTTTGAGAAAACATCTTCCTATAACGTTGCTAAATTAAAAAGGTTAACAGGTTTTGATACTGAAGCAGAAGAGATAATAAAAGATAAATGTGGGGTCGTTTGATAATATTTCTGGAAGTAAGGAGGGGGAATGGTGCCTGTATACCAGAGAATATAAAAGGTATGCAGGCACCATTCCAGTTCAGTTTATTCATCAATTAGTACAATGAGCCGAATGTGAAAATGGAAAATGTGCTGTGTTCTTTTTCTTGGATTTTTTAACATTCAAATATATCTTTTGTTCGTTAATAAAAAAAGAGAAGCTATACTCCTCTTAGTTTCTTTCATCCACATCTTCTACAGGTATATAATTATATATTTCTCCAGATTTAGTAAGTTTCGTTAGTTTTTCCAGCCAACGATAATATACCAAAGCCTCATCAAGTTGTTGGTAATCCCGGATAGCTTTTTCTCGTAATATTTCATCTGTTTCACCATCTTCAATTACTTCTTGAAGTTGCTCTTGAGCTTTTTTAATATTAATCATAAACATACTTACTTCACGTTCCCATTTCAGGCCAAAAAAATGAGAAAAATAATTAAAGAAATTTTTTTCAGCCATGAAAGAATCTTTTCTTGAACCTTTTTGCCAAACTTTGTGAACGATGCCGATATCTTGAAGTTTTCTAACAGATGTACTCATGCTTGGTTTACTCATCCCAAGTGCTTCTTTCATTTCATCCAACGTAATAGGCTGATGTTTAAAATACATCATTCCGTAAAGGCGTCCGACTGAAGGGGTAACACCATAAAAATCCATCGTCTCGGAAAATGTATTAACCATCAGACTTTCAGCTTGGTCAATTTTTTCTTTGTTTTTTACATCTTTAAAATTATCTTTATTTTCGTCCATAACGGCACCTCTTTTATAGCGGCATGAAGCATGCTTCACTCTTAAATTTATTCATAATTAATTAAACGTTTATTATATTTTATAATGAATAGTGCTGATATGCAACTTAGATTCGCTAAGAGATGTGAAAAGGTTGCAATACAAAATACGTAAGGAATACGTTTAGTTTTTTACTGGAAATAGATAGCTGCAAAACTATCCTATCAGGAAAAGAGACGAACTTATACCAAGCTCCGCCTCTTTTTTATGCTTATTCCATCCATTCGTCAATTACATTCTGATTTTCTTCTATCCATTTTTCTGCACCTTCAATAGGATTTTCCTCATTTTCTTTAACGTAAACCATTAATTCGCCAAGTTGATCATCGTTTAGTTTAAAGTTTTTCATCCAGTTATTAACTTCCTGAAAATCTTCATCAAATCCTTCACGGGATGCCATAAAAATTTCTTCTACTTCACCATAGGTTTTATTCGGATCTTCCAAAAACTTTAAGTCTACTTCCGAAAAAATAAAATGTGGTTTCCATAATGGTGCAACGATAGGTTCTTGATTTTCTGCTGCGTCCCTTACAGAGGTAATCATTGCTGCTTCACTGCTCTCAACGAGATTATAATCAAGATTGTATTCTTGAATGACGTCGTCTGTTGTTAGCATTGTTCCTGCTCCAGGCTCAAATCCTGTTATTTTGCTTTCAAATGTATCTTTGTTTTCATTTAAGTCTTCAATGCTATTTATGTCATCCATATATGCTGGAACGGCCAATCCAACTTTCCCATTTTCATACCAGGGTTCTTCGAAAAAATCGGCCTCGTCTTTATATTCTTCATAGTAATTCTTATCTTGCACTGGTAACCAGATTTCTGGTGCTATATCTAAATCTCCTTCAGCTAATGCGGCCATTTGCGGTCCCATCTCAATAAGTTGTAACTCTACATCATATCCCTCATCTTCCAGAATAGCCTTCCACATATTTGTAACTGCAATGTTTTCAGGCCAATTAATCTGTCCAATCGTGATTGTATCTTGATTCGATCCATCTGTTGTACTCCCCGAACTATCTGCTTCCCCATTAGAACCGCATGCTGTTAGCGTGAAAAATATAATCGTAAATAAAAATAACTGACTAATACTGCGAAAATTCATTAACTGTCATACACCCTTCTCATTTAGATTTTGGCAAACATTGATTTCAAAACACACCTTTGCCAGAAGTGCTATTGGCAATTTTTAATGAATTATTGATTTTGCCCTCCTTTGTTAAATAAAATAAATACATTCAATAATTTTTGAATGTTTCATTCTATTAATAGAGTAACGAAAGATTATTTTTTGTCAAATCGAAAAATAATTTTTTGCTTGTCTTATCGTTGTTCTATCAACGATGCAATAAATTTATATTTTTTAAGGAGTTTGACAAGTAAATAAAAACACTGGTAGGATGACTTTATTAATAATATTAAATTTTTATTTAACAAACTTAACAAAGTTGAGTGTTGTAGAGGAGTGATGATTTGCGTTTACAAAGAATGTATATAAATGGAAAATGGATCGATTCTGAATCTGGTAAAACGAGAGAAATTATAAACCCTTATAATCAAGAAATAATTGCAACTGCTGCAGAAGGAAATGAAAAAGATACGAAAGATGCTATTCAAGCAGCTAGACAGACGTTTGATGAAGGCAGTTGGAGTACATTGCCTGCCAATGAGCGGGGAGAGTTCGTTTATCAGATTGGACAGTTGATTCGTCGTGATTCACAAGAATTAGCCGAATTGGAAACATTAGATACAGGTAAAACAATTCAAGAAAGTCGAGATGATATGGCAGATATTGCGAACGTTTTTCTATATTTCGGCGGGCTAGCCGATAAAAATGGTGGCGAAATAGTTAAATCACCGTTTCCTGATAGTGAAAGTAAAGTTGTTCGTGAGCCTGTTGGTGTTTGTGGTCAAATCACACCTTGGAATTACCCTTTATTGCAAGCTGCGTGGAAGATTGCGCCTGCGCTGGCAGCAGGGAACACTATTGTTGTGAAACCGAGTGAGATTACACCATTGACGACTGTGAAAGTATTTCAATTAATTGAAGAGGCTGGCATACCAAAAGGTGTCGCTAATTTGGTACTTGGCGCCGGGGTGTCTACAGGTGCCGAACTATCTGCTAATCATCATGTTGATTTAATTTCATTCACCGGCGGTATGGAGACTGGAAAGACCATTATGCAAGCAGCCAGTCATAATGTAAAAAAAATCGCGCTTGAACTTGGCGGAAAAAATCCCAATATTGTCTTTGCCGATGCCGATTTTGAGACAGCAGTTGATCAGGCTTTAAATGCTGTATTTTTCCACGCTGGACAAGTTTGTTCTGCAGGAGCCAGGCTTTTAGTGGAAGAGAGTATCCATGATGAATTTGTAGAAGCGCTGATTGAACGAACGAAACGCATTAAGCTGGGCAATGGTTTTGATGAAAGCACGCAAAGCGGCCCGCTCATTTCTGCAGAGCACCTTGCAAAAGTTGAACAGTATGTGGAAATAGGCGAAAAAGAAGGAGCTACATTAGCTGTCGGCGGAAAGCGTCCGAATGACTCAGAACTGCAAAACGGCTTTTTCTATTTACCTACCATTTTTACAAACTGTACTAATGATATGCGTATTGTTCAAGAAGAAGTTTTCGGGCCAGTACTAACAGTAGAAACTTTTCAATCCAAAGAGGAAGCAGTTAAATTAGCGAATGATACAATCTATGGTTTGGCAGGTGCTGTATGGACACAGGATTTGAATAAGGCTGATTTTATCGCAACACGTTTGCGGATGGGTACTGTTTGGATCAATGACTTTCATCCTTATTTTGCGCAAGCACCATGGGGTGGTTATAAGCAATCAGGCATTGGCCGTGAACTTGGCCAGCAAGGTATGGAAGAATATACCGAAGTGAAACATATTTATCGTAATAAACAACCTGAACCTATTCATTGGTTCCGTTAATTTTTATTTAATTTGTTAAAATTATATTTAATAAAATGAACGAATTGGCAATTTTAGAAGATAAATTAATTTGAGAGATTGCAGGATTTACTTAAGCATGAAGACAATCTTGTTAATCTATGTCACGAGCAAAAGAAGTTTTCGATAAATGTTTTTATATTCCTTTATATTTTTTCGTAGTGTAATTGTCTTTAGGGAGGTATTTCAGATGGATAAAACATACGACTATGTAATCGTTGGCGGAGGCAGTGCAGGTTCTGTGCTTGGTAACCGTCTAAGTAGAGATGAAAATAGCAGTGTTCTTGTGCTGGAAGCGGGACGAAGTGACTACTTTTGGGATTTGTTTATTCAAATGCCGGCAGCTTTAATGTTTCCGTCAGGTAATCGCTTCTATGATTGGATTTATGAAACCGATCAGGAACCTTATATGAACGGACGTCATGTCGCGCATGCGAGGGGAAAAGTACTTGGAGGGTCGAGCTCGATAAATGGTATGATATACCAACGTGGCAACCCGAAGGACTATGATCGATGGGGAGCTGATCCAGGTATGGAAAGTTGGGACTTTGCACATTGTCTTCCATATTTTAAACGGTTGGAAGCAGCTTTTGGATCAGATCCAACTGATGAATACCGCGGTCACAATGGTCCTATTAAGTTAAAGCGCGGACCAGCAAAGAACCCTCTTTTTCAAGCCTTTTTTGATGCAGCTGTCGAGGCTGGTTATAATCGAACTCCTGATGTGAATGGGTTTCGTCAAGAAGGGTTTGGTCCGTTTGACAGCCAGGTGCATAATGGAAGGCGGGTGTCTGCTTCACGCGCATATCTGCGCCCGGCAATGCGTCGTAAAAATCTAACAGTGGAGACGCGAGCATTTGTTACCGGTATTCATTTTGATGGCACCAGAGCTAATAGTTTAACATACCAAAAGAACGGAAAAACGTATCATGTTCATGCAGGTGAAGTGATTCTTTCAGGTGGTGCATTCAATACGCCGCAAATACTGCAATTGTCCGGTGTGGGGGACGCTGATCATTTACGCTCCCTCGGCATTAATCCGGTTGTTGACTTGCCAGGTGTAGGTGAAAATCTGGAGGATCATCTCGAAGTATATATTCAGCACGCTTGCCCCAAACCTGTATCAGAACAACCGAGTTTAAATAAAGCAAAAATGCCTTGGATCGGTTTACAATGGTTGCTCGGACGTACTGGCCCAGCAGCATCCAATCATTTTGAAGGTGGCGGATTCGTCCGTTCGAATGAAGATGTAGATTATCCGAACCTAATGTTCCATTTCCTGCCGCTTGCCGTTCGTTATGATGGGAAAAAAGCAGATACGCAGCATGGATTTCAAGTACATGTTGGACCAATGTATTCCAACTCCAGAGGAAGTTTAAAAATACGTTCACGTGACCCGTTTCAGCATCCAAGCATCGTTTTCAATTATCTGTCTACGGAAGAGGATCGCAGGGAATGGGTTGAAGCAATTAGAGTTTCGCGTAATATTCTTTCCCAGCCGGCATTAGCCCCATATAGCACTGGCGAAATTTCACCCGGCCCTTCTGTACAAACCGATGAGGAGATTCTGAATTGGGTAGCCAACGATGCGGAAACGGCGCTTCATCCATCTTGTACTGCAAAAATGGGTCCCGCTTCTGATCCAATGGCGGTCGTTGATCCATTGACGATGAAGGTTCATGGATTGGACAATGTCCGCGTCGTGGATGCATCTGCTATGCCGCATACGACGAATGGAAATATCCATGCACCAGTATTAATGTTGGCAGAAAAAGCAGCAGATATTATCCGGGGGAAAAAACCATTGGATCCGGAGCATAAGGACTATTATCGTCATGGCGTACATTCTGCAGAAGCAGGAACAGTATGAAAACGGGTTTAGTATAAATTGTCGAACCAATCGTATGCGTGATAAGAACAATAATATGTTAACTTGATTTGTCTTTATTAGTTGAATACTGCTGGAAAATAGTTGCCTTGGTAAGCTGCGTTCTTTTTAAGAGAATGCGGCTTACTTTTTTATTTAAATACAGATGATTATATGGTGCATATTTCCATTATTTCTCAAACTTTTAAAACACTTCTGTTTAATAGTCAGAACAACTTTCCTTGTGTAATCGGCAAGTTCACTTGATTAAATCAGCGAATACTGTAATTTCTTTTCTAAATTTTTATTATTTCACTGCTAAAACCCTTCATTTGATGAATAATAAGTATTACATAATTAGTGTTTTAATGTAACTTTCCAAATACTCCCTAACAAAAGAAGTTTACTCTCCTTGCTTTTCGGTTAATAATACATAGATGCACAAAAACAACTTACAAAAATTGAGGTGAAACGAATTTGAGTGAAACAACAAGATATATTGGTCTAATAACCGCACCAGGTTATCCAAATGAAATCGGAGCGAGGCTGCAAAATGAACTGCCGTCTTTGCTCTCCTATTATGTAAAAGAAGAAATAGAATGGAAAATTGATTATATAGAGGATCCCCTAATAGGCGGCGGTGCCGATTCCAAAGAAGTATTGGAAGCCACAAGAAAAAAGAAAGAGGAGCAAGAGTGGGACTACGCTGTATGTTTAACGGATATTCCTTTGTTTATAGAGAAACGAATGATTGTTGCAGAGGCGAACGAAGATGAAAATATAGCGCTGATTTGTATGCCGAGTTTCGGTTCGACTCTTATGGTTAGTCGTTTACGGGAATCCATTATGCAACTGGTCAACGAAATGTATTACGGGAGTTCTGAAGAGGCAAGGGAGCGTTCTGCAGAGCGTATTGAGTCAAAACGCAGTACGCATAAAAATGTAGATGTCGATAATTCCAAAAACCTTATGACAAAAAGGTTTCTTGGTTTGCTGTCTCCGCTTAAACGGGAGGCGCCGGATGATAGTGAAGAGGAATATATGGATGTCCGATTTACTGTAGAACGCAGAGGAAGTATTGCTATCCGCCTGTTAGGGGGAATGGTGCGGGCGAACCGTCCCTGGAACATGTTTCCGGCATTTTTGAGAATCCTGATTATTGCTTTTGCAACAGGATCCTATGCACTTGTTTTTCCTACATTATGGTTATTAAGCGAGCATTATACCATTTTCAGAATGTGTTTGCTTACCGTCTTTTCTGTGTTGGCCATGACGTTATGGATTATTTTAATTCACCGGTTATGGGAGAGGAAACGGGATCAGGGCAGTAATTATACAAGAAGGCTTTATAACGCAACGACGTTTTTAACGTTATTGATTACCATTAGTATATATTATGTTATGTTGTTCTGTTTATTCCTTGTCGGCGTATTTGTGTTTATCCCGATGGGAATGCTGGAGACCCAGCTTTCGAGCGAACCCGGATTAATAAATTATTTCTATATTGCATGGATTGCTGCCAGCGTATCTACCGTAATTGGAGCCCTTGGTACAGCGTTAGAAGATGAAGATGTTGTGCTGAATGCGACGTATGGTTATCGTCAAAGGCGGCGTCATGAGCAGCTGAAAAAGAAAGAAGAAAACGAAGAGGATGAAGGTGAGGAGACGAACTCACTGACAAAATAAGAAAAGAAGGGAGACTAGCAATTTCGATGCTGGTCTCTTTTTATTAGCTCAGAGTCTCGTATTTCCATGTTAAGCATTCTAAAATAACCTTTGTTTCTTCTTATATGCTAAACCATGTTATTTCTTTCTTTGTTCTATTTTCCACTCGCTAAACTTCCTGACAATAATATCAAAAACAATATAAAACGGCAGGAAACTGGAGTTATCCACTTTGTTATACAAATAGAACGGTGTACTGTTTACATAGATATGAAACGTGGCATTTTGTGCCAGTAAATTATTCCTTAATGTGGTTACGCTGACATATTTGATATTTCTTGTTTTCATCATATGAATGATTTCCTCAAGGTTTTTGGATTCCCCTGATAAAGAGATGATGAATAAAAGATCCTCTTCACCGATTTCATCAATCCCATTTTTAAAGTCTTGTTCGTTTCGCAGTACTAAGGATTTTTTATGGAGCGACCATAATTGACGTTGGACATCATTGGCTAAATCTAGTTGAGCTGTTCCTGTACCGTAAATGTAAATATAAGGTGCCTGATCGATTAGTTGATTTAATTTATCAAAATGCAGCTGCTCCATATATCTCATGGTCTGTTGGATATCTTGGTTGAGCAGTTCGGTTAAGTCTTGGGTAGATTCCTCTGTATGGGAATTTAATTTAATATAAGATTTCAAGTCACTGTAACCATCTAAACCCAGTTTTCGGCTTAATCGATGGATCGATGAGATAGAAGTATGGGCATACGTCGCCAAATCTTGAATTTTCAACGTCTTCATCTCGTTCAGATGATTGTGAATGGTCTTTATAATATACAAATCATTTTCATTTAAATCCTGATAGTATTGGTTAACCAGTTTATCCAGAATCATTTTATTCACCTCTAGTAATGAAAATATTTTCGTTCTATGAAAATATAATCTAATGTTACTACGTTATTTCTAAACGCGTCAAACCTATTGGAATTTGAAAGCGCTACCTTTAATATGGGAATTACAGATTAAAGCAAAGGGGTTTTTTGTTTATGAATGCAATCAAGCGGTTTGGCAGTGCGATGATTGTTCCCGTCCTTTTATTTGCGTTCTTCGGTATTGTGGTCGGGCTGGCAACATTATTTAAAAATCCGACTATTATGGGGAGCATCGCAGAAGAAGGAACCATGTGGTATAGCATCTGGACCATTATTGAAAGTGGCGGGTGGACGATTTTTGATCATATGGAACTGGCTTTTGTAATCGGTTTACCGATCTCGCTTGCCAAGAAAGCGCAGGCACGGGCAACACTTGCTGCATTGATGGTTTATCTTGTTTTTAATAATTATATCAATGCGATTTTAACGCTTTGGCCATCAACGTTTGGTGTTGATTTATCCCAAGGTGTTGAAAATTTAACAGGTGTAAAAGAGATTGCAGGGATTCCGACGTTAGATACGAATATCATTGGTGCGATTGCCATATCGGGTATTGTAATCTGGATCCACAATCGTTTTTATGATAAGAAATTGCCAGATATGCTGGGAATTTTCCAAGGTCTTGTATTCGTGACCATTATCGGTTTTCTTGTCATGCTGCCTTTTGCATTCCTGATTGCATTTATATGGCCATATGTACAGCAGGGGATCGGTTCCTTGCAAGGGTTCATCACACAGGCTGGCTATCTCGGTGTATGGCTGTTTCATTTCCTGGAACGGGTGCTAATTCCAACAGGGTTGCATCATTTTATCTATACACCGTTTGAATATGGGCCGGCAGCTGTCAATGAAGGTTTAAAACCATATTGGATTGAACATTTAAATGAATTTGCTAATTCCACTGCATCATTAAAGGATCTTTATCCATATGGGTTCTTAATGCAAGGAAATGTTAAGATGTTTGGCTGTTTAGGTATCGCACTTGCTATGTATTATTCTACACCGAAACAAAACCGGAAGAAGGTACTTGCACTTGTGCTGCCGGCAACGTTAACAGCTGTATTCGCTGGCATTACCGAACCGCTTGAATTTACATTCTTGTTTATCGCACCGTATTTATTTGTGATTCATGCGCTTCTTGGAGCGACGATGGTGACGATTATGAACATGTTTGGTGTGGTTGGCATGATGGGTTCTGGATTTATTGAGATTGCTGCGCTGAACTGGATTCCGCTCTCTTCCAGTCATGGCGGAATTTATATCACCCAAGCCATTGTCGGGTTTATCTTTGTGGCATTGTACTTTGTCTTATTCAGGTGGATTATCGTGAAATTCGATATTGCCTTGCCGGGACGAAAAAATGAAGAGGAGGCTAAATTATATACGAAGGAAGATTACAAGCAAGCGAAACAAGAAGGCGCTCAACAAGAACAAGCTCCTCAATATGAATCCGAATATGAAGAAAAAGCGGTCTACTATTTAGAAGGGCTTGGCGGCAAAGATAATATTCAAGATGTGACAAACTGTGCAACGCGATTGCGTGTCACAGTGAAGGACCCAGACTTGGTTAAAGGGAATGATTACTTTACAAATAATCAGATGGCGCACGGGATAGCGCAAAGCGGGCAAAGTGTACAGGTGATTGTAGGCTTGAGTGTACCGCAAGTGAGAGATTCCTTTGAAACAAAACTTTAAAAATATAGCAGGAGGCGTTATACGATGAAAAAATTTAACATTACGATTGCTGGAGGCGGAAGTACGTTCACACCTGGGATTATCTTAATGCTGATGGATTATCTGGATGAATTCCCAATAGATACGATCAAACTCTATGATAATGATGGGGACAGACAAAAAACGGTTGCGGATGCATGTGAAATTTTACTAAAAGAGCGTGCGCCGGAAGTGAATTTACTGGCAAGTACGAATCCGGAAGAAGCATTTACCAATGTTGATTTTGTGATGGCACATATTCGGGTCGGCAAATATGCGATGCGTGAACAAGATGAGAAAATTCCATTGAAACACGGTGTTGTTGGACAAGAAACATGCGGCCCCGGCGGTATTGCTTACGGCATGCGTTCGATTCCGGGTGTACTGGAACTGGTCGATTATATGGAAACATATTCACCCGACGCTTGGATGCTGAACTATTCTAACCCGGCAGCGATTGTTGCAGAGGCAACACGTAAATTAAGACCAAACTCCAAGATTTTAAACATTTGCGATATGCCGATCGGGATTGAAGAGTTAATTGCCAAAAGCTTAGGTTTATCCTCCCGGAAAGAGATGGAAGTAAATTATTATGGTCTGAACCATTTTGGATGGTGGACAGATATTCGTGATAAAGCAGGAAACAGCCTGATGCCACAGGTAACAGAACATGTCAGCAAGTATGGCTACACGATGGGCGGACAGGATATCCCTGGTGAGGAAGCCAGCTGGAACAGCACATTTAAAAAAGCGAAAGATGTCCAAGCATTAGATGCAGAGACAGTACCTAACACGTATTTGAAATACTATTTCTATCCGGATGCAGAAGTAGCGCATTCCGATAAAAACCATACCCGCGCCAATGAGGTGATGGAAGGCCGTGAGAAGTTTATATTCGGTGAATGTCAGGCAATCATTGATCGTGGAACAGCAAAAGATTCCAAGCTTGAGACCGATGATCATGCTTCTTATATCGTTGATTTGGCAAAGGCAATTGCCTTTAATACAAAAGAACGTATGTTGATGATTGTAGAAAATAATGGTGCTATCGTTAATTTTGATCCGACAGCGATGGTGGAAGTGCCATGTCTCGTTGGCAGCAATGGTCCGGAAAAAACGGTTGTCGGTGAAATTCCAAGATTCCAAAAAAGCTTGATGGAGCAGCAGGTAGGCGTGGAAAAATTAGTCGTAGAAGGGTTTGAAGAGGGATCTTACCAGAAATTATGGCAAGCCCTTACCTTATCTAAAACTGTGCCAAGTGCCAGAGTAGCGAAGGATATTTTGGATGATTTGATTGAAGCGAATCGGGCGTTCTGGCCGGAATTGAAGTAGGTTCGATTAGAAACAAGCAACATGAGTAGAGATGCTTATGTTGCTTGTTTTTTTGTGTCTTATTTTTTGTCGAAAGCAAAAGCTTATTTATCCGAAAATAAAGAATCACACATTAGAAGCCCTTTGCAACACCTCCTAAAATGCGATTCTTATCTTCCATTTCTTGCTTCGGTCTTACTCTCCAGCTACCATCAGCTCTGTCTCTACCTCAGAGAATTGCTTTATAAAGCTTTCTTCTACCTTCTTATCCGTCACAACATAATTCACGTTATCCAAACCTGTAATATTTACTGTAACGTTCTTTCCAAATTTTGAACTGTCGGCAGCTACATAGACTTCGTGAGAAAGGTCAATTATTTTTTTGCGGGCAAGAGCTTCCTCCACATTATAATCTGAAATGCCTTTCTCTATTGTGATGCCACTTGCACAGATAAAGGCTTTTTGAATGTTTAATTGATGAAAGTTAAACAAGTAATCATAGGTTACAACAGACTGTTCATTTTTTCGGACTTTACCCCCGATAACGATCAGTTCGATATGACTATTCATTAATTCGAGTATGACAGGAACAGAATTCGTAATGACTGTCAGATTTCGTTTCTCTTTAATATATTTTGCAATTTGAAAAGTCGTCGATCCACTGTCCAGATAAATGCAGTCACCCTCTTCAATGTGTGCATGACATGTTTTAGCGATGTCCGTTTTTTCATCTAAGTGGTTGATCATTCGTTCTTCCATGGAAATTTCACCGAGCTTTGGCTCTGCTAATTTGACCCCGCCGTATATTTTTTTAATTTTCCCTTGTTTGGCAAGGGCATTAATATCCCTTCGCAGTGTATCTATAGAAATTTCCATCTCTTCCTGAAGTGCCGGCATTCTCATTACTTTTTGCACCATTAGCAAATCAATCATTTTCTTTTGTCTCTCAACTGGAAGCATCTTATCCTCCTCGTGTAACGTTTGATTGGATAAATCTTTATCACGGAGAAGCGCTCATAAAACTCCCGCCTTCAAATAAAGAGAGAGAATTAATTTATTTAGGCAGGGGATAACGGGCGCTAACTCTCTGAATCACTAAGGCTAATTCAGTGGGAGAAAAGCAAAAACTCCCACTGAATGAAGTTTCGTTTATATTCAGTTTACGGATGAACGGCTATATAATCAATTATTTTTACAAATTTCACAATAAAATATGCGTATATTTAAACGTTAATAGATATAAATTATGCATGAATTATGCTTCATATAGTCAAAATTTACATATTCTTAACACGATAAGTGTTTTATCTTAATATTCTTTTTATATGATGGGGGTAACTCAGAGGAGGTGGTCTGTTTGTTGGAATTACAAAACATTGGTAAACAATTCGACCAGAAAGTTGTACTAGAAAATATTGATCTTACTATTAATAACGGTGAAATCGTATCATTGCTTGGTCCGAGTGGAAGTGGAAAGACAACCTTATTAAATATTATCTTGGGCCTGACTAAAATGGACCAGGGGAAAGTTATTTTTAATAACAATGATCTAAGTAATGTAGCGATGAAAAATCGCGGGTTTAATATTGTGTTTCAAGATTATGCGTTATTTCCGCATTTAAATGCTTATGACAACATTGTATATGGCTTACGTAATAAAAAAGATATAGCAACGGATGCTGAAGTTAAAGAATATATTGATTTCTTAGAACTGACACCGCATTTGAAAAAGAAAATTGGCGAGTTATCCGGCGGGCAGAAGCAGCGGGTTGCTTTAGCCCGAACCCTTGTGACGAAGCCGGATGTATTACTTTTAGACGAGCCGCTAAGTGCATTAGACGGGGTGATTAAGGAGTCGATTAAAGAAAGAATCAAGTCGATCGCCAAGGAATTTAATCTGACGACGATCATTGTGACGCATGACCCGGAAGAAGCTTTAACAATATCAGACAAGATCTTGATTATTAATCAGGGAAATATCTCGCAATTTGGAACGCCGTTTGAAATTATGAATCAGCCAAAGAATGATTTTGTGAAGAATTTTATTTTAAGGCAGCTTCATATAAAACGGCAAAATATCTACAACCTGTTTGGTGAAAAGTATGCATAACGCAAGACCGGAGATGCGAATGATCTTTATCATTCTTTTATTGTTATTCGTTACTTTTCTGCTGGCTCCCTTGGCTATATTATTTTTTCGCTCCTTTATAACAGAGGAGGGAATCGGGTTTTCCAATTATGCTGCTGCTTTGTCAAATAGCACATTCATCAGTGCAATAGGCAACAGCATCAAAGTCTCAGGGGCTACCGCTGTTATTACGACGACATTGGCATTTGTCTTAGCTTATGCAGTGAACTGCACGAGAATCTATCGACCTATCAAAGGGGCAGTGAAAATCGGAATCCTTATTCCGATGCTGATTCCTACGATTACGTACGGGTTTGCGATTATGTATACTTTTGGAAATCAAGGCTTATTGACAAATGTGTTTGGCTGGAATTTGTTTGAAATCTATGGATTTAACGGATTACTTATTGGATATGTCATCTATACGCTGCCGGCAGCTTTTCTCTTGATCCATAACGCTTTTCATTATGTGGATAAGAAATTTATCATCGTATCCAAGCTGATGGGCGATGGAACATTCAGAAGCTTTATGAACACGGTTTTTCGTCCCCTGCTGGGTGCTATGGGCGGAGCGTTTGTTTTATCTTTTATTCTCAGCTTCACAGATTTTGGCATACCGGCTTCTTTAGGCGGAACGTATGATGTGGTTGCGACGCAGCTTTATCAAACCATGCTGGGTTCGATTCCAGACTTTAGCCAAGGAGCTGTGATTGCTGTTTGGATGCTTTTCCCGGCGGTGATTGGCGTCATTCTGTTAAATTATCTGGAAAGATTCAATTTTCATTATGATAAGCTCAGTGAAACAGAATTAACATTGAGTAAAGCTCGGGACAGTCTCTTCGGTATGTTATCTGTTGTTTCGTTACTGGCGATGCTTTCCATATTTGTAGTTATGTTTATTGCGCCATTCGTGACAGCTTTTCCATATGATTTACGTTTTACATGGAATCATATCACAGGTGTGTTTCAGTCGAATGATCTGGTTATGGTATATAGAAATTCACTTCTTGTTGCGGTTTTAACTGCAGGATTGGGAACGATTATTGCATACGGGGCAGCACTTCTTAATGCACGTACATCGTTAAAAGGAAAACAAACGGTAGATGTGTTTTCGATGATTACCAACACAGTACCAGGTATGGTTTTAGGATTATCTTATTTATTGCTTTTTAATGACAGCAGTTTAAAAGGAACCTTCCTCATTATTGTGTTGTGTAATATCATGCATTATTTTACAACCCCGTATTTGATGGCGAAGAATGCATTAACAAAAATGAACCCAGGTTGGGAAACATCCGGAGAATTGTTGGGAGATAACTGGATGAAAACAATATACCGCGTTATCCTTCCAAACTCTGTATCTACTGTTTTAGAGATGTTCAGCTACTATTTTATCAATGCGATGGTAACCATCAGCGGTATTATTTTTCTGGTATCTGCGCAGACAAATGTAGTAGCAAGTGAAATTAATGAATTGCAGCACTTTGCCCAGTTCAATGAAATTTTTGTTCTTTCTATGCTTATTTTCTTAACGAACTTAGTTGTTAGAGGCATATCTGAAGTTTTTCAAAAAAAGATAAGCAATGAATAAAAAGCGAGGGGAAACTATGTTAAAAACGATGAAAAAATCCATGGCAGGAGCAGGAATCGGTTTAGCGTTTATTTTAGCGGGATGCGGCGCCCAGAGCAGTGATGATGTGGTCATTTATACCAATGCAGATGAAGAAGCAACCGCAGCAATGGAAACATCCTTGGATGATGCAGGCTATGAAGGGGAGTATATTTTGCAATCGCAAGGAACATCTGAATTAGGAGGCAAACTGCTAGCGGAAGGAGATCAGATTGAAGCGGATGTAGTAACAATGAGCTCCTATTTTCTGGACAGTGCGCAAGAACAAAATGATATGTTTGCAGACTTAACTTTTGAAACAGATGCATTAGAAGGGCATTCCGATTTTTATACCCCTATTTTAGGTAATACAGGCGCTATTTTTGTAAACACGGAAGTACTGAAACAACATGGCTTAGAAGCTCCGGAAAGCATTGCAGATTTAGCAATGCCGGAATACGAAGGACTTGTATCGATACCAAACATTGATGATTCCTCGACAGGGTGGTTGATGGTACAGGCGATTATTGATGAATACGGGGAAGCAGAAGGAAAAGCTATTCTCAAAGATGTAATTGCAAATGTCGGGCCGCACCTGGAAAGTTCCGGATCCGGACCAATCAGCAAGGTGCAGGCAGGAGAAGTAGCTGCAGGGTTCGGGCTCAGACATCAAGCGGTAGCGGCGAAAGATTCTGGAGCACCAATTGACTTTGTAGATCCAACAGAAGGAAATTATTCACTAATAGAAGCTGTCGGAGTTGTGAACAAAGAGGAGAATGATGAAAAATCACAGAAAGCAATGGAAATGGCAGAGGTTATTTCTACGGATGCCAGAGAAGAACTATTAACGTATTATCCAGTAGCACTTTATGAAGGAGAAACTGTGGATGACACACATGAGCCGGCACATGCAAAAACATTTGATCAGACGTTGAGTGTGGAGTTGTTGGAACAACACCAGGAATTTTTCAATTCTGCGAAATAGAGAGTTGAATTCGGTTGTTTCTATAGTGTTGAAGCACTTTTCTATACGTTAAAAAAGGAGCGATATATGTTGGAACAATATAAACTATTAACTCCCGGCCCATTAACAACAACGGATACTGTGAAAGAAAAGATGCTTTTGGACCGTTGTACATGGGACCAGGACTACAAAGAGACCACCCAGAAAATTCGTACACAGCTGCTTCAGCTTGCAAAGGTATCCGAAGATGATTATACGGCTGTTTTGATGCAGGGAAGCGGGACATTCACGGTGGAATCTGTGATGACAACAGCAATGAATAAAAAGGATAAAGCACTTATTATTACGAACGGTACGTATGGAGAGCGCATCGTAAAAATAGCTGATTATATCGGCTTACATTATAAACATTATCAAGTTGCCTACAATGCTTATCCGGATGAATGGGAATTAAAGTCTATTTTAGAGAATGACCGTACGATTACGCATCTGGTAATGGTACATTGTGAAACAACTACAGGAATATGGAATCCGCTGGAAATGATTTCGAGACTCGGAAAGGCGTATGGAAAAACAATTATAGTAGATGCCATGAGCAGTTTTGGCGGAATAGAAATGGATGTTGGTGAACTGGGGATCGATTTCTTAATTAGCAGTGCCAATAAATGTATTCAAGGTGTGCCCGGATTCGGTTTTGTGATTGCGAAACAAGACAAATTGCTGGCGTGTGAAGGGAATGCAGGCAGTTTATCTTTAGATTTATACGATCAGTGGAAGGTTATGCATAAGGATGGAAAATGGCGTTACACCTCCCCGACACATGCAGTGGCAGCATTTTCGAAAGCGGTAGATGAGTTAATTGTAGAAGGGGGTATCCAGGAAAGGTTCCAGCGTTATCAGCGTAATAACCAACTGTTGCGAAAGAAGATGGAACAGCTTGGTTTCCAAGCGTATATACCGGAGGAAAGACAGTCGCCTATTATTACGACATTTCTATTTCCGAATGATATCTTTGTATTTGAAGATTTTTATTATTACGTGAAGGAAAGAGGTTTTGTGCTTTATCCTGGAAAACTGACAGAGCTAAATACATTCCGGATTGGTAATATCGGAGAAGTGTATGAAACAGATATAGAAAGATTATGCAACGTCATTCAAGAATATATGGGAGTGGTGGTTAAATGAAAAAAATTGAAGGCATTATCTTAGATTGGGCAGGAACAACAGTGGATTTTGGCAGCTTTGCCCCTGTACATGCATTTGTAACTGTTTTTAAAAATGCTGGTATAGAAGTAACGATTGACGAGGCAAGAGAACCAATGGGATTGACAAAGATAGATCATGTCCGGGCGATACTGTCGATGCCGCGGATTTCCACGTTGTGGAAAGAGAGGTATGGACAGGAATTCACAGAACATGATGTAGAGAGCTTATATGCCGGATTTGAGTCTGCCCTGCTGGAAACTTTAGCGATCTACACAGATCCCAAGCCAGAGGTCCTGGAAACAATCGAAAAGTTTAGAGAACAAAACTTAAAAATTGGTTCCACCTCCGGGTATACACAAAAAATGATGGATATTGTTGCTCCGGAAGCGGCGAAAAAAGGGTATCAGCCGGATTTTTATATCACAGCCGATGGAACAAGCGGCATGGGAAGACCGTATCCATATATGGTTTATCATAATATGGAAGCTTTGAAATTATCTGCAGCACGGCATGTAGTTAAGGTGGGAGATACGATTCCGGATATAGAAGAAGCATTACATGCAGGCGTTTGGGCTGTTGCTGTTGTGATTGGAAGTTCGGAAATGGGATTGAGTGAAGAGGAATTTCATGCATTGTCGGATGTGGAGCAAGAGGAACGGATTGTGAAGGTGGAGAAGACTTTTATAGAGCACGGAGCTGATTTTACGATTCGGAGTTTTAGGGAATTGTTTGAGGTTTTGGAGGAGATTGATAGGGAGTTGTGAAGACGGAAGTGATATAGGTTTCTAAGATATAAAATCCTATATAACTTTCAAAATAGCTGTGATGTATTAATTTAATAAATCACAGCTATTAATACCAATTCTTCTATGAAAATAATGTATCAGTAACTACTACTTCGAGGTATTATCTATAATATTAGCAATAAACTCACGGTTCAACCATAAACACTGTTTCGTCACAACTTGTCCAGTAGGAAGTGTCACAGTATCTTTTCCATCCCTGCCTTTAGGGCGAACGTGTGCTACGCCATTAAAACCAGCTTTTGGGAAATTATTTTCTTGCCTTGTTCCTTTGCCGTACGCTTTTACTTTTAAGTCTAAACCGATTTCCATTAATCGATTCACTTCATCGTAGATACCTCTCACTTCATTATCAATAATTTGCAAAGGCATATTCCATAACCGGATGCCTTTTAGATATGGAACTCTAGCTGGATTTTCTTTTTTCGTTTCATAAAACTGAAATACCACAAATAAAAACTTGGTTGACATAAATTTTTCACGAACACTGCTTTCTTCCCAATCTTCATGTACCCATTCATCAAAGTGAATATTTTCAAAGGACATATGCTCACGAGGTAAACCATTAGGTTCTAGACGAATGGTTTTAAATTGGATATTAGCTTTAGAAAACTCCTCAATATTATCCAAACGGGTGCCTTTAATCCCTAAAAGTGCACTGATAAGTAAAGCAATAGATGATTTTGCTTTGCCATTATATTCTATTCCTAATTTGTCTGCTATTTCCATATCAGACATTCCTATATAATTTTTAAAGCGATTTTTTAAAATATCTTCAAAGCTTAATTTATGCAGTTCTTCTTTTTTGGTAAAAGAAACTAATTCTTCCTTCTTTATAATCTTTCGAATTAAGGCTGTCATATAGCTTTGTTTTAAAGAATATGCTCGTTGCATTGCTGTTATATCTGAGTAAGGTTGCGGGCGTAACTGTTTATTACTAGCACCTTTTGTACAAGCTCCTAGATAATTTGTATCTCCTTCAGACAATTCATGTGCCTTTCCGGCATTTATTTTATTGATAATCGTTTCCCAATCTTGCTTGATAATTTCTAAATCTGCCTCGGGGAAAGTGAAAAGGAAGCTTTTATATATTTGATAATCCTCACGATCTGTATTAGGAAGCCATTGATACAACATCAATAATAGCTTTTTATTTTTGTTCCAGAAGCTGGAGGTTTCGAAATTATATTGTATTTCTTCCATATAGTTAATAATATTAAGCACTAGTCTTTCTTTAGAAGACACTGTTCCATTTTTATTCATTTTAAATGGAGTGACTTTTAATTCAATGTCAAGTTCTTCAAAATCAGGAGCTGCATTAGAATTTACTTCATATCCAAAGTAGCTTTCTTCAATAATATGACCTAATCCACCCTTGGATTTTGTGTTACTCAGTCTTCCTTTTTGGTCTAAATCTTTAAAACTTTTTCCTTCAGCTGCAATAGCTTTTTCTAATAATTCTTCTTCTGTTTCATAAATCATTATTTTTTCACCTCAAAAAGAACATTAGTTCTGTATTTTATGTTATAATAAATTTAAAACTAAGTAAAAGTTGATCCTCATCATATTTTTTATTATAATTGTTATCATGTATAATGAATACCGAAAGGGTGTATAGCATGTTGAAAATTATGGAGCTCTTTGCTGGTGTTGGTGGATTTCGCCTTGGGCTGGAACAAATAAAAGGCTTTGAAGTAGTATGGGGGAACCAATGGGAACCTTCGAAAAAAAGACAAGATGCTTTTGATTGCTATGCTAAACAATTCAAGGATAAAGGTATACACTCCAACGTAGATATTGCTCATGTAAATGAAACACAATTTATAAATCAAGATATAAATCTAGTGGTTGGCGGCTTCCCGTGTCAAGACTACTCGGTTGCACGCAGTCTATCTGGAGAAAAAGGTTTAGAAGGAAAAAAAGGGGTTTTATTTTGGGAAATTACGAGGCTTGTAAGAGAAATACAACCCAAATATTTACTTTTAGAAAATGTTGATCGCCTACTGAAATCACCTTCTAAACAAAGAGGCAGAGATTTTTCAGTGATGTTGGCAAGTCTTCGAGATTTAAATTATTCTGTTGAATGGCGAGTAATCAATGCAGCAGATTATGGACAAGCTCAAAGACGCAGAAGAGTTTTTATTTTTGCTGTGCATAATAGTACAGCGTATTATAATGGCCTTTTCAAAAAGGAAAATGATTCTATCCTTCATAAAGATGGTTTTTTTGCACCTGTCTTTCCGATTGAAGAAATGTATGTAGATAAGCACCCACCAAGAGAATTTCAATTACCAGAGAACTTATTAGAAGTATCAGATGAATTTTCACAAAAGTATTTGAATGCTGGTATTATGAAGAATGGAGCAGTATACACAGAAGAGGTTATTCCGAAAACAGAATCTTTTACTTCTCTGGGAAGTATTTTACAATCTAATGTAGACGAAAGTTATTATTTAGATGATGCTGCTATTGAGAAATTTCGTTATTTGAAGGGGCCTAAACGAATTGAAAGAACTTCCTCAACAGGACATAGTTACTACTTTTCTGAAGGTGGTATGGCCTTTCCTGATGATGTAGCTAAGCCAGGGAGGACAATGCTAACGAGTGAAGGAACAAATAATCGGAGTACGCATGTTGTAGAAGATCCAGTTACCAAAAGGTTAAGATTTTTAACACCTGTAGAGTGTGAACGTCTTAATGGCTTTCCGGACAATTGGACTGATAATATGACTGAACGAATGCGCTATTTTTGTATGGGAAATGCTTTAGTTGTAGGTTTAATTGAAAGAATGGCTAAGCGTATTAAAGAAATTGAGCAAGAAGAAATAGAACAATTAAAGATTGAGTCGCAGCAATTTAGTTTGTTTGGTTAATAGGTAAATCATATCATTTATAATGAAAGGATTGCCCTCCATCATGGAAGGCAATCCTTTCAAATAGATTATTTTATTCTTTCATTTAATGCATTGATATTTATCACAGTTGGTGGCGATTGTGCTAACGTTCCATCATCAGTGGTCCTGATACAATACATTGTCCTTTTTGGAGTTTGGATAAAGTACTTTCCCAAGAACGTCACTGTTGAACAAGGTTTTATTTGGTGTGGCGATTACAACAAATGTTTTATATTATAAGAATTTATTTGTATAATATAGGTAGCTAAAAAATTAAATCTACTCAGGCAATTAGACAATTAGGTGAAAAGTATAATATAAATTAATCCATGTATAGAATAATTAGATTATAGTATAAAAATTTAGGAGTAATAAAAGTATGGCAGGTTATATTTTTACATTAGATAGTATAGATTCCCTTAAAGAAGTTGCGGAAACAGGTGTATATAGTACAAAATTTAATAATATTCCAGAAAAATATTGGAGTACTCCACATGAAGGTACTTTTGCAGATTACCTTTCGATGAAAAATGGAGATAATGTTTATTTTTTCCACAAAAGGAAAATTTATGGAATAGGAAAGTTAGTTAACATCCATAACAATTGTATTTTTTTGAATTTTCCTGGTGCTGATAAACCTGGAACAACATCTTTTGATATGATTGAGGATAAAATGATTCTTAATGAATCGAAAGAAGACTTGAAGAAAAGATTTTTATGTACATTTAAAGGTGATCCTTACTTATTTAAAAAGGGTGTAGATATGGATGAAGTGTTATCCTCAACTCCCCATGCATTTAAAATGTTGAGAGCATTATGGAAGTTGTCATTTATAAAGATCGATGAAATTGAAAACAAAGCACTTTTTGATTGCGTTCTAAAAGCCAACGAATCCATTGTTAATGGAAAATCAGGTTGCTATCAATATGATAAAAAAGTACATAAAAGAATAAAAGATATATATACAACTAATTATTTAGTCACCTCTAAAAATATTGTTAAATATGCTGAGGAAAATAATAGTATTAAACATGAAATGGCGATTGAAGCGGCTATTATCGATTATATATCTAATAATGATTCTAACAATATTTATGGGACATGGGACTACATCAGTCATCAAGTTATAGCATCTCCGTTTAAGCCGATTGATTATATGGATAAGATGGATGTGTTTGGCTATAGATATATTAAAGGTTATAAAACAATTTCAAAGTATCTAATGATAGAGATAAAAAAAGATGCTGCAAATATCGAAACTATTGATCAAGCTATGAAATATATTGATTGGATAGAACAAGAATATAGTCATGACTATAACATGATTGAAGCTTTTATAGTAGCTTCATATATATCAGAGGAAGTTGTTAAAAAGCGAGATGAAAGCGCAGTACGTTTTTATACAAAAGGAAGAAACCCAGCAGAAACATCACAATGGAAAAACTTACACTTAATAGAGTATCGATATAATAAAAAGAACAATCATATTGTTTTTAAAGAAATCGCTCCCATATAAAAAAGAGTGGAGGTATGTGATTTTAAAATCAGAACACAATTAATCAATATGAACCATTCATATACAACCTTAAATTGAAGCTAAAATAGAAGGATTTAAAAATCGGAATTCGAATATATTTTTTCTTAGACTATTTTCCTCTCAAATAGAAAAATCAGTGAAATTACCAACTCTTGAACTTTAACGAAGAGGTATTTCGGCTATTTTTGCAAAGGTATTTTTATAATAATGAAGAAGACAGTTATGTATAATTAACTACTTTATATGGGAGGGATATAACATGTCCGAAAGCAGTGAAAAATTATTAGTATCATGGAAAGGGCCTAAGACAAAGAAAAATTATTTTGTTGGGGTATTGTCTAAAAGCGATCATGCTTATGAAGTGAATTATAAATTTTTTTATAATAAAGAAGTTGTGTTACAGGCTGAAGAAGAAGGGTTTAGACCATTTGTAGGCTTAAAGGATCTAAACAAGGAATATTATAGTGAAAAATTGTTTTCGGTTTTCGAAAGAAGGTTACCAAATCAAAATCGACATATTTTTAAGAAAATCATTCATGATTATCAACTTCAAAATAGCGATGATGTAACATGGGAATATTTAAAGATTACAAAAGGAAGAACTGCTACAGATAATTTGTCATTCTTGGAGCCGGTATATATGGATCATGATAAGTTA
Organism: Oceanobacillus locisalsi; assembly: GCF_042675985.1. NCBI lineage: Bacteria > Bacillati > Bacillota > Bacilli > Caryophanales > Bacillaceae > Oceanobacillus > Oceanobacillus locisalsi. The sequence continues at coordinate 447,774 of NZ_JBHTKK010000001.1, read as the reverse complement.
ATCTATATCGGCGAAATTGCAGGCTGGTCATATACAAAAAGTAATAATAGTCATTTAGAGGTAAATGCGCCATTGGTTTTACGAAATGATGAAAATAATACGGATGATACAGAAGCAGTTGAAGTTATTAATTCTAATAATGGAAATGCGCGCGTAGGATACATCCCTAAGCCATTCAACAAAGTTTTTAATACGTTATTAAAAAAAGATTATTTTTTATCAGGCTATGTGAGATCAATTGATTCTTATGATGGTAGACCAACCATTGCTGTAGAAAAAAGGGTATTCAGGAAAGACATTGATGCAAAATTAAATTATTTGATTCATATGAAATCTTGACTGCTTATCTATGAAGTCATATATCCTCTCACCTCCGAAACGAAAGGAGTAGAACTGATGAATATTAATGACACAAACATGCTTATCTACCAAACAGAAGAAGGCGATACAAAAATAGATGTCCGTTTAGAAAATGAAACAGTCTGGATGACACAGAAGGCAATTGCTGAGTTGTATCAAACTTTTTCACAAATATAACGCTTCATATAAAAAATATTTATAAGGAAGAAGAATTGAAAGAAGAAGCAACTTGTAAGCATTACTTACAAGTTCAAAATGAAGGCATAAGAAAAGTAGAACGGCAAGCAAAACATTACAACCTCGAAATGATCCTCGCCATTGGCTATCGTGTTCGCTCTCACCGCGGCACCCAGTTTCGTCAGTGGGCTACGGAACGTTTGAATGAATACCTTGTGAAAGGATTTACCATGGATGATGAACGTCTCAAAGATATGGGGAATTTAGGGGAAGACTATTTTGATGAATTGCTTGAAAGAATTCGTGATATCCGTGCATCCGAAAGACGATTCTATCAAAAAATCACAGATATCTATGCAACTTCTGTTGATTATACTCCTAATGCAGACGTGACAAAAGAATTTTTTGCAACGGTGCAGAATAAGCTTCACTTTGCTATTCATGGTCAAACTGCTGCTGAATTGATTAATAGTAGGGCAGATGCAGAGAAAGAGAATATGGGACTTACTACATGGAAAGGAGAAAAGGTTCGTAGACAGGACGTGACGGTGGTCAAAATTATTTGACGGAGAAAGAAATCAAATCGCTAAACCGGATTGTAACCAGATATTTAGATTATGCAGAAGATCAAGCAGAGCGCAAGAAACCAATGTATATGGCGGATTGGAAAAAGAGGCTGGATGCGTTTTTACAATTTGATGAGCGGGAAATTTTGCAGGGAGCTGGTAAAGTAGCAAAGGCCGTAGCTGATCAAACGGCAATAGAAGCATATCAGAAATATAATCAACAACGAATAGACAATGACAGCTATAGTGATTTTGATGCTTTTGTAGATAATAACTATTTAAAGAAATAAATGTTTCCAACCTCACATTTTGGAAGATTGATAAAGAAAGTTTTTATTCCTGCCCCCTTGCCAACCATGTTATAATCATCCCAACAGAAAACTTTATAATAACAGGGAGGAATAGCACACCATGAAGCTAGAACAACGCATGTTAACCCCGTTTGTCAAAGCAAAATACTTATCTGAACCCAACTATAGAAGGTATACAGCAATCATTCATTACTTATACCAGCAGCATGAGTATTATTATGGACCTCCTTCCTTACCCGAGGATATTTATAATGCCATTGTAGAGAATGACTCTCTGCAATTGTTTGAAGATTATACACAGAAACAGATGGAAGAAGACTTGAAGCAGTTAGAAGAATGGGGAAATGTAATTACCCATGCGGATAATGCGCGGGTCAGCAAGATTCAGGATTATAACAAGAGCAGGCTGCGCTATCAATGTGCGGATGAAACGATAGAGATTGAACGGATGCTGGAACGGCTGGATAATTCCATCCGGCAGATTAAGGGTGCGCTGGATTCAAAAATGGTGAGTTCGCTGGCTTCCCTTATTTTGGAGTTCCAAAATAAGGATTTGAAGGCATCCTTGAATAAGGAAGAACGGACGGCATTTCATGAGCTTTGGACGGATGTGATTAATCGTTTTAAAACGCTGCGGGAAGAGGCTTCGGATTATTTGGGGATTATTCAGAGCAGAAATATTGAAGAAGCGATGCAAAATAAAGATATCAGTGCGTTCCGGGAGAAGTTTACCAACTATTTAACGGATTTTATTGTCGCGTTGCAGGAGAATACGATTGTGATTGAGTATGCGTTGAAGGATATTCAGGCACGAAATGTTGTAGAGGATGCGATTAAGCATCTGATTCTGCATCAGAAGGAGAAGCCGCAGCTGGACGAAGAGCTGGAAGATGAGGAGATGGCGGAAATTTTCCGAATGCAGTGGGTTGGTATTCAAAAATGGTTTGTTCCGGATGCGCATGGGGAGCGTTATGTCGACTATTTGCTGAAACAGACGAATGAAACAATTAGTAAATTTATGAAATACTTGGAACAGCTGACGGAGCGGGAACAGCAAATGAAGAGCAGGAAACATGATTTTCTGCACTTGGCAAAGCTGTTTGAGGAAGAGGAAAATTTTGACCATTGCCTGCAGATGTTTGGAGCGGTAACGAATGTAGAAAAACCCCCACATATTTTCTCGGAACGGGAGCAGGAAATTTACCCGGATGAAACGATTTTGGAACAGGGAGTCGAGGAGAAAAATCTGGAGAATGCAAAAACGAGCGGGATTCGCAGGAAAAAGCAGATTGCCCTGATGGAGCCGAGTGAGGAGGACAAGCAGCTGCTGAAAGCCTTAAAGCAGAAAAAAGCGTATGAGGAAGAAGTTTTGGATGCATTTACGCAAAGAGGCAGAGTCGAATTGGCTAATTTGGAAGAAGTGGAAGGATTTATTCTGGATGCAATTCTGAATTGGATCAGTAAGGCAAATGCAGTGAAAGATAGAAGAGAGAAAACGGATAATGGTGTGACGTATCATATTGAAAAAAAGACCAATCAATTAATTACGATTCAGTCAACGGAGGGTGTTTTGACGATGGATGATTATGTGATTGAATTTGAGGTGTCGTAAATATGCAGGATACTGGTCAAAAGCAAGTGAAGGAAGAAGTACAATATGCGATTCGTCAATTACTTGAACGTTTTTGGATTACGCGAGCGGACGATGAAGAATTATATTTCCTTATTGAGGATAATGAGATGGACATTAAATCGTTTTTCCGGGACACCTTTCGTTACCGGCTGATTATCACGCATGAGCTCGCCAAACTGGAGAAAATTCCGGTGAAAACCTATAACTGGATGGGAAACAAAGAGGTGAAAGGCCAATATTCCTTCAAACAACAGCGGGATTTTGTCTTTTTCTTTTGTCTATTGGCATTTATCGAGGGGAAAGGAAGAGATGACCAGTTCTCGCTGCAAAATATTTGTGAGGCGATCCAGGCTTATTATCCGCAATCAGAGGCGCGGGAACCGGTGATTATTACTTGGAAAGAAGGTTCGGGATATAAGAATCGGCTTTCTTTAATTCGCGTGGTGAAATATGCTTTGAAAATGAAGCTGATGATAGAGGTTGACCAAAGTATTGAGGACTTTGCAGGGGATGGGGAGCATGATGTTTTGTTTGAAAGAACACCTTATGTTTCCCAATTTTTACGCCCGTTTAAGGATATTTATGCGCTGGAAAATTATGATGACTTTAAAGCTTCCCTGGCGGAGTTGAATGCAGCCCATGTCGATGGGAAGCACCGGTTTTATCGGCGTTTGTTTTTAGAGCCGGTGGTGTATCATGGAGAGCTGTCGGAAGAAGAACAAGAATATGTAAAAAGATATTATCCTGCGATTGAAAATAATATTTCCAAGTTTACAGGCTATGAATTTGAGCGGTATAAACAAAGCTATCTGCTGGTGAAAACCAAAATGGTGATGGGTGAGGCAGTGCATCCGGCGGAAAACATGTTGTCGAACCTGGTTGTCCGGTTTGCGGGATATTTACTAGAACATCAACAGGACTATACGTTTTCTTTTACCAATACAGTGGAACTTTCCAATCATGAAATAGAACGGATTGCAGCTTTATTAAAAGAGCGGGATGGCAAACAGTGGTCGAAAAGTTTCAAGGAAATGTCGTCGGAACAATTGCGAATTCAAGTGACGGATTATTTATTGAACTGGAATTTTGCAGACAGGTTGGACGATAAAACAATCCGTATCAAAGAAGGGATTTTTCGAGTGGTCGGCACATATACGGAAGCGTCGAAGGAGGAGAGTAAAGCATGAGTGAAACATTGCAGCCAGTTGCCAGATGGCAGATGCATCGTGCGAAATTATTCAGTTTTTGGTACTATCCGGATCAAGAATTTCTGTTTACAGATGGATGCGGCGTATTACGCGGTCATAATGGCAGTGGAAAATCCGTGACAACACAGAGCTTAATTACGGTGCTCTTAGATGGTGATGTCCGAAGTCATAAGTTAGATCCCTTCGGCGGCAGAGAGAGGAATATTACCGATACGGTTTTAGGCGAAGAGGGTTTACTAGGCATAAATGAGCGGATTGGCTATATTCTTCTCGAATTCAAGAAGGAAGGGCAGGAAGTCTATAAGACGATTGGTATGGGCATTGATGCCAGGCGTGGTAAGGCACAAAATAAAGTCTGGTACTTTATTGTCGATAATAAGCGTTTTGGAAATTCGGAAGGTTTCTTGAAGCTGTATAAGGAAGAAATGATGGAAGGCAGCTTAAAGAAAATCCCGTTGAATGAAAATGAATTGCGGAATTTGATTGAAAATGAATATCGATGCGGCAAGATTTTTACGAACCGCAAAGATTATGCGGATAAGGTGAATAAGCATTTATTTGGCTTTGATACCGTGGAAAGTTTTATGGGTCTGATTGATTTGCTGATTCAGATCAGAAGTCCAAAGCTGAGTGATAAAAATAGACCAGAGGGCGTGGCAGAGGTCATTAATGATTCGCTCCCGCAATTGACAGAGGCGGAATTGCGTCCATTAACCGACTCCATTGAGTCCATTGACCGGATTGAAAAGGATTTAAAAGATACGAACCGTGATTTGAAGGCGATGAAGCGGCTGAGTGATGTGTTTATCACCTATAATCAGGTGACCTTAGTGGAAAAAGCAACGGAATATCGGAAAGCAACGCAGGCTTTAAGCCGGTTAAAGGACGAAATAGCGCAAAAAGAATCGGAAATGGCAGAGAAAAATCAGCAATTAACCGATATGGATGCCAAAAGAAGAAAATTAAAGAACCAATCGGACGTGAAAAAAGAAGAATTAAATTCGCTGGGTGTCAAAGATATTGAAGAAGTGGAGGCGCGTAAACAGGAGGCAGAAACCGATTTAGCCGACTGGAAGAAGGAAATCGAGTCGTTAAATAGAAAACTGGAAGATACGATAACGAAAAAGTTGGCGGCACAGAAGAAGAAAGATGAGCTGGAAGCAGCTTTTTACCAATATGAACGCGAATTTCAAGGTTTTATCCAGGAGATGGACCAAATTGCTGTTGAAATGGACTTTTCCAAGCATCAGCAGTATATGACGCATCTTGTTGCAAATAAAGAAAACCAAAGCTATTCTTTTCATGCTTGGAAAAATGAAGCACGTAAATACGGCGACTTTTTAATGAAAATTAAACAGGAGTTGGAAGCGTATGAGAAGAAACGTGCGGAATTAACTCGGATTGATAATGACTTGGGCGATGTGCAAATGAAGATAGATGGGGAACAGGCAACGATTCAAGCGGCAAAAGAAAAAATCGAAGCGGCTGTTATTAACGTGGTAGAGGCCATCCAGTATTGGGCAGATCATGCCACCCACTTGCAGGTTGATGAACAGACGCGGGATACATTGATTGAAAAAGTGGATGATGTTTTTGACCGTTTAACGGAAGAAGACTATCTGAAGCCGCTCAGGCAGCTGTATCAAATTCGAAAAGAAGAAAATCAGCACCAGCAAGTAGCGCTCACCCATGAAATCAAGGTACTGCAAGAAAAAATCACGGCATTGCAGACAGAAATGGCAGATTGGAAAAATAAAGATGAGATTGAGCCGGCATTTGTAGAGAAGAAAAAGAAAGAATGGGATGCATTATCAGAAGCTGGCATTGCTTTTACGCCATTTTACGAGGCATTTGAATTTCATTCGTCCATTGATGAAAAAGCAGCGTTCCATTATCAAAATGCGTTGGCGGAATCAGGTATTCTGTCCGCTGTGATTGTGCAGCCGGAAGATGTGGCGCATGCGAAGAAACTGGCGACAGTGCTGGAATATGGGGAGAAACAGCCTTCCAATTTAACCCAAGCTTTAACAGCAAGTGAACATCCCCATCTGGAAGATGTGCTGACCTCGATTTCCGTAGAAGAAACGGATGGCACATATATCCTGGCAAATGGCGCGTTCCGCAGCGGACAGCTTACTGGAAAGGCCTCCCAATTAGAGGACTTTATTGTTATTGGCAAAGCGGCACGGGAGCGAATTCGTCAGGAAAAAATTCGTCAGCTGACAGCAGAACTGCAGCAATTGCAGGAAGAAGCAGATGATAAAAAGGCGCAGCTCGAATGGGCAAAACAGAAAGCGGAATATACAGAAGCGGAATATATGGATTTTCCTTCCTTGGAATCCATTGCTGCGCCATATACGGAAATGCGCCGGAGTGAGGAGAAAATACAGGAAATCTATGAGCCGCAACGCGAGAGGTTAAGCCAAGCGTACAGTGAAACGGAAGAAGAAAGCAAGCGGATTTTGGCGCAGTTGAAAGCAAAAATGGATTTCAGCTCGCTGGATTTGTCCATCGAAGCTTTTGATAACGAAATGCAATATCAGCGCGATTATGTGCAGGCGCTGAATGACTTGGAAATGGCGTTCACCAATAAAACCAATGTCCGGGTCAATCTGGAGGATTACAAGGAGCGTTGTGCGGAGTACGAAGAACAGGAAGATGATACCCGTGCAGACCTATTGGATGGCAATTCTAAAAAAGAGAAAGCAGAAGAAAGAATCAAAGCGTATGAAAATCGATTGAAGGAAATGGGTTCTGAGGATATTCGCAGGCGTATTACGGAGCTGACACAGGAAATCGATGTCCGTATTCCAAATGAGATGGAGTCGCTGCTAACCGAAGAGACGAATACGAAGCGGGATTTGGAAACAGCGAAAGATTTTATAACAGCCAATAAAGAACATGAAATTCCTTTTCGGACGGTGGTTCAGGAAGCGTGGGAAAAAGAATTCAACGAACATTATAAGCTGGGGTATATTGAACTGGACAGTGATGAGACAGAGCTTGCAGCAGTTGCCAAAGAAATCGAAGCACAGCATGGGTCGATGATAGATAAGAAACGGGAAGAAATTCAAAAAGTGACAAGCCGCTTAAACAAAGTCTTTAACGATCAAAATATCGAGCTGTTCCATTTTGATTTAGCGCTGCAGACAAAGCAATCGGATTATATGCCAGCGTATGATACCGAAGACGATGCGAAAAATGTCGCTTTAAATTTAATGCAAGGGCAAATGGAACGGATTGTGGTTACGGTAAATATTGAAGGAGAGCGCGTGCCGCCAAGATATGCCGTCAAACATTTAACCGAACGTTTGGAACGACTGAATCGCGATGTAAACGAGAAAGACCGTGATTTATATGAGCGGATTTTGGTAAACACGTTAGGAGATACCATCCGCAAAAAAATCAATTATGTGCAGCGCTGGGAAAAAGAAATGAATAAGTTTATGGAGCATGAAAATCTGATTAAATTCCGTCTCGCATGGAAACCAAAAAAACGTGAGAATGAAGAACAGCTCGATACCCTGAAATTAGTTGAGGCGTTGAAGCGAGACAGCCAATGGATTGATGTGAATGAAATCAGCAGCCACTTCCGCTCGAAAATTAAAATTGCCCGTCGCCGTTATGAAAGACAGGAGCAGAAAGAACAAAATTTAAAAGAAATTATGCGTGATGAACTGGATTACCGTAAATGGTTTGAGTTTGAAATCTACTTTACGAAAAAGCATGATAAGGAAAAGAAACTCACGCGAAATACGTATGGAGAATTAAGCGGCGGACAACGTGTGCTGGCGATGGTAACCCCTGTACTTGCGGCGCTTTATGCCAAGTATTCGGAAGCGAGCGAAGAATGTCCGCGCCTCTTCACACTGGACGAGGCATTTTCCCGGGTGGACGAGGACAATATTAATATCATGTTTGCTTATATACGCAAACTGAATTTTAATTACATCTTGAATTCGCAATCACTATGGGGATGCTATGCGTCTGTGCCGTCTCTCAATATTTACGAACTGAGCCGGCCGGAAAATCGTCCGTATGTATTAATCGAATCGTATTATTGGAATGGTCACCAAAAGGTGAGAACCGATGAACTGGAACAGGAGGAAGTTTTCCTTGGCAGTACTTGATGAAATTACAGCTATTTTTAAAGGGGAAAAGGGCTTTGAACGGCTTTTTTCCCTTTTCCTTCAAAAATATAGCAGTTATGAACGCGTGGAGAAAGGGATTTCTGTGGTATTGCAGAATCCGACAGAAGTGGAAAAACGGGCATTGTCTGGATTTATAGGGGCAGATTATTCTAAGAATAAATCCATTCGAATATCTGCTGAAAAAATGGAAAAAGCAATCTTAAAAACAAAATACGGAAAGCAATTGGAGGAAGTCTCTTTTCAGGATATTCTGGAACGCTATCATGGGAAAGTGTTAGTCAGTAATCGTGAAGTAGAAGAAGCTTTTTTAGCAGAAAGGGAGGCGTACTTTCATGCTTTCAAGGAGCAGGCAAACATAGCTTTATTCCTGCGGTTATTGGAGTGGATTACTAACACCAAGTCCAATCGGTTCTATCAGTTATATCAGCATAATCAACAGGAATTGACGGCCGTTTTGAAGCATCTCGAAAAAGCATTTTCGATGTTCCCGTTGGAGGATGATGAATACCTGGCTGTCTTTGCATCAAAAGCTGCAGGGAATCCGCATGCTTTTGATGCCGATGAAAATGAAGGAAAGCTCTTTTTATATGCACTGCAAATCATCTACACGTTTGAAAATGACGACTGGACAATAAAAGATTTAAATGCGGAAGAACGTGCGCAGATGCTGTATCACTACGGTATTATGACGGATGATCTGCTTAATTTTGTCTCTGTTTTTCAACTGGCGGGAAAAAATAAAGATGGAAGCGAAAATGGACTGCTGGCAGGAGCTGTGCAGGAACAGGCTTTTTTCCATTTGCCGTTAAAAGAAGTGGCAAAGTTGGGGGAAGCCCAATCGATTTCTGAAGTGAACCGATTGTTTGTGATTGAAAATTCTAGCGTTGCATCGCATGTAGCCAATGAGTTAATCAAGGATAATGTGGAAGAAACGATTGTTTCCGGAAATGGTCAATTTAAAATCGCCACGTTAAAATTGTTAGATATATTCGTTGCCGGCGGTGGTGTGATTTATTATAGCGGTGATTATGATCCAGAGGGCATTTTGATGGCGTATCGATTGAAGCAGCGGTATGGAGATCAGCTGGTTTATTGGAAATTTGACGTGGATTCTTATTATTTATCGAACCCGGTTAAACTGGTGTCAGAAAGACGGTTGAAGCAGTTGCGAACAGTGGAGGATACTGCGTTAGAGCCGGTTATTCGTACGTTGATGGAAGAGAGGAAGAGCGGGTATCAGGAAAGTGTTTTGATGGAGTTGGTTGGTGATATTAAAATGTGGAAGTAGCAAAAGGTAAGAAAGAGAAACGGAGGAGATTAGCTTATGAAAGCATGGAAAGTAGCACTTATTCCAGGAGACGGTATTGGGCCAGAGGTTGTGGCAGAAGGTGTAAAAGTACTTCAGGCAATTGAAAAAATAGATAGCGGACTTTCCTTTCAGTTTCAACGTTTTCCGTGGGGGTGTGAATATTACTTAGAACATCAAAAAATGATGGCGGATGACGGGATAGAACAATTACAGAATTTTGATGCGATTTATCTTGGAGCAGTGGGATACCCCGGAGTTCCAGATCATATTTCGCTTTGGGATTTATTACTGAAGATTCGTAAGGGCTTTGATCAATATGTGAACCTTCGTCCGGTGCGGTTATTAAATGAAGAACTGACTCCGATTAAAAACAAATCGGAAAAAGATATTGATTTTCTAGTTATCCGGGAAAATAGTGAAGGGGAATATGCCGGTGCCGGGGACTGGTTGTTTAAAGGGAAAAAAGAAGAGGTCGTATTGCAAACGGGCGTTTTTTCCCGAAAAGGAACCGAACGGATTATCCGATATGCTTTTGAAGAAGCACGGAAGCAAAAGAAATCGCTGACAAGTATCAGTAAAGCGAATGCATTGAATTATTCCATGGTTTTTTGGGATGAGGTATTTGAAGAAGTAGGGAAAGAATACCCAGATGTCAAAACGGAATCCTATTTAGTAGACGCGGCTAGTATGTTCTTTGTCATGCAACCGGAACGATTTGAAATCGTAGTAACTTCCAACCTGTTTGGAGATATTTTAACAGATATCGGCGCTGCGATTACAGGTGGAATGGGACTTGCGACTGGAGCAAATGTGAATCCGGAGAAAGAATATCCTTCGATGTTTGAGCCAGTTCATGGATCGGCTCCTGATATTGCCGGGCAAGGGAAGGCGAATCCGCTTGCAGCAATATGGTCTGTTGCACAGATGTTGGAGCATTTTGGAGAGGAGAAATGGGGAAATATCGTTGTTGATACGATCAAAGAGCTAATAAATGAAAATAAAGTACTTACGCCTGATTTAGGCGGGAAACATAGTACTTCTGAGGTTGGGGATTATTTTGTTGAGAAGATGATTGGGATGTTGGGTAGTAACTAGCTGTTCAAGGCGGCTCTTTAAACAGACAAATGGATAAAGATGACATGAGAAGTTATCATTTGCTTTATAAGAATTAAAATATATACGTTTTAACGAGTGTTAGGGAGGGGAGCTATCCCCTCCCTACTCGCATATTTATTTCTCAGGCTGACGGAAAACTTACTTTGGCGCCAGTTCAATTGCCTGTCTTAATGCTTCCAACATGCTTCCTTCATCAACTATTCCTTTACCTGCTATGTCAAAAGCAGTTCCATGGTCGACACTGGTGCGGATAATTGGCAGACCAACTGTTATATTTACACCAGCTTCCAATCCAAGTACCTTGATGGGTCCATGTCCTTGATCATGATACATCGCAACGACAATATCAAAATCTCCGCGTTGAGCTCGGAAAAATAATGTATCTGCCGGTAGAGGACCTTCTACATTAATGCCTTGTTCTTTGGCCAATTGAACTGCTGGAATAATTTTTTCTTCTTCTTCCCCATAGCCAAACAAACCATTTTCACCTGCATGCGGATTGATTCCGCAAACACCGATTTTTGGCTGTTCTATTCCTGCGTCTTTTAGTGTCTTATCTGCTAATTTGATGACATTAAATACACGGTCTGGTTTAATCTTTTGGATGGCATCCAATAAGCCGATATGTGTTGTAACGTGAATCACTTTTAATTTGGGAGAAGACAGCATCATAGAAAAGTCTTCTGTTTGTGTTAAATCAGCAAGAATTTCCGTGTGTCCCGGATACATATGACCGCCTTTTTGTAGTGCCTCCTTATTTAAAGGCGCTGTACAAATCGCTTGTATTTTATTTTTATTTGCTAATTGAATAGCCGCTTCTAAATATTGAAATGCTGCATCACCAGCTACTGGGGATACTTCTCCCACAGCTAAATTTTCCGGAACCAGGTCTAAATCCACACAAGCAATTTCACCGAATGATGTTTGTGATAAGTCATCATCCAGTTTTTTTGGTGTGATGGATATTTTTATATTTAAATCTTTCGCAGCGCGCTGTATTATTTTGGCGTCCCCAATAACAATGGGATGTGCATTCTGATAAACCTCTTTTTCTTGCAAGCTTTTAACGATAACTTCCGGACCGACACCTGCCGGATCTCCCATGGTTATACCTATAATCGGTTTCTTACTCATAAATCTTCTCTCCTTTCAGTTCCATCATAGCGTGATAAATAGAATCTTCTTTCCCGAACGCTCCGGCTTTTGTCACTACCAAACTATTATCTTTACCGATAAGGGATACTAATGGAATCCCGGGTTCAAGCTGTTTGATAAGATGCATCCCAATTGCTCCCAAACTTTGCGTGATAGACTTTGCTGTGTCGCCGCCAGTTAAGACAAAGCGGTCCAGCTTTGGAAGTTGTTCTTTCACATCTACGACCAATTCTGCCATTTTATCAGAGATGATTTCTCCTATTTCATTATTGGCAAATCCTTTTTCCTTTGCCAAATCCTTTACCTTTTTTCGAATATCTTCATTTGAAGGCACATAGAGTACAACATCTTTTTGATGATTAACGATTTCTATACATGTCTTGATATAATCGCTTTTTTCCATTTCCCATTGGCCCTCGAACATTTGCAAAGGATTTAACTCAATACCTTCTATCTCTTTTTGTTGGAGAGCATATTGAATTTGCGCTTGCGTTTTTTCGGATAAACTGCCACAAACAGTCATGGCTGCGCTAGAACCACTATAGTAGGTAGGCTGCTTTTTCTTTTCTATCCCTAAAACTTGCGGAAGAACTTCTGCCAGCCCTGCAGAACCTGCCCAGATAACATGGTTCGTTTCTTTTGAAAACTTCTGTGCTAGTGTCTTTAAATCTTCCTCCGTTTCTGCATCACAACAAACCATTCTAATTTCATCTGCTTTCCATGCAGTAATTTTTTTTCGAAAAGAATCATCATTGCGCTGCAAATCTTCTTTGGTAAGCAGCCCGACTTTTTCTCCTGTTTGTTGCTCAATCAAAGCTGGCAAATAAGCTTCCGTAACGGGATGCATTGGATCTTTTGCAATTTCTGTTTCCGCAAGTAACTGGCCATGAACATAGTGATAACCTTGTTTTGTTGTTCGCCCCATACCGGGAAAAGCAGGGGCAATAACGAGAAAGTCGGGATTCAATATATTGCTCATTGCTTGCAGCTCTTGCCCAATATGGCCTCTTAGAGTTGAGTCCATTTTTTTATAGACATGATTATAATGAAGTTTTTTGATAAAATTAGTTGCTTTTCTTGTAATAGAGACTGCTTGTTCTTTCGATAAGGCTCTTGAGTTTGTATCTATCACAATACCTTCGCTGAGAAGCTTTGTTTGTTCTGGAATTTCAAATAGAACAGAAGTATTAATCCCTTTTTCTGTTAATTGAATGCCGCTATCATTTGCTCCAGTTAAATCATCTGCAATTATAGCGATTTGTTTTACCAATTATAACACCTACTTTATACTATCTGATTCATTTTTGGTTTGCTTTTATATAATGGTCAGGAACCTTAACCCCTTTTTTATCCAGCCGTTTCACTAGAAAACCTACATAAAACGGAAGAAGAATTGCTGTTGTAACAACTGCTGCAGCAACTTGGACAGTTGCTAATTCTACATTGGTTGCAAAGGCTGGACTTGCAGAAGCAATCGCTGTTGGTGTAGCTACCGCATTTCCTGCAGTAGAACCTTCCGCTGCGCCAGCAATTGGATTCCACTTCATTATTTTAAATACGAAGTACCCTGCTGTACCAGTTACAAATACAGTTAATAAACCTAAAATTACACCACCTAAACCACCTTCAATGATGCTGGAAAAATCGATTCCCATTCCTAAAGCAAATGCAAAGAATGGAATAAGCACTGAACTTCCTGATTGGAAGAATTCTCTCAATTCTTCATCTAAGTTCCCTAAAATCATACCGACTAGAATAGGCAGCAATACTGATAAAAAGGAAACAAACGAGAACATCCCTTCAACAAAGCCCATGACACCGAATATCGATAACGCTACCATTGTTAAAAATGGACCATCATTTAGAGCCAATAAGGAATAAGCTGCCCGATCTGTCTTATCTCCATATTGTCCTACGAGTGCAACGTAAAGCCCTCCATTACTATTTGTCATGGCAGCGATAATGGCAATTGGAGCTAAACCAAGCCATAGTCCATTATCTCCCATCATCCAGAATGCAAGCAATCCGACAATTGCGCCTACTACCCATTTTGTGGCCAATAAAGTTGCCCCTTTACCCAGGCTAACCCCTACATTTTTAACGTTAATTTGTGCCCCGGTAAATAGTAAGAATAACGCGATTAAGGTACTGGAACCGTCTACAAACAAAGCCTGCGTAAAGTTCCCAATTCTTAATAAATCTGGAGCAAACGTATTTAATGTTGCAGCAATTAATAATGGTACAACCATCATTCCTCCAGGAATCTTTTCAATCGTTGCTTTTATCTTCATTCTTCCTCCCCCTCTGTATACTTTTGTTTTTATATGAAACAATAAAAATAAAATGAAGCGTTTGCATGATTAATAATAATACTTACTGCATAAAAAAGCAACACTTTTTTATTGATATTTTAATAAAAGCAGAAATGATGCTTTTTTATGTTGCATTATGAAACATATTTGTTTTAGCTTCTTAAAAAAAGAACCATACAACGTTCTAATCTGTTTATAAACAAAGATTAGAACGTTGTATGGTTGCTTGTTAAAATAATATACTTATTTATCATTCAGTTTTCTCCATAAAGTTGTACGATTCATTCCCAGCCTTTTAGCGGTACGTGTCTGGTTATCCTGTTCTTCTTCTAGTACTTTTTGAATCATCTTTTGTTCCATTTCTTCCAAAGTCAACCCGGGCGGTATATAAAAGCCTTTATCATAGGGGCTGTCTTCTTTTTTCATAGTTTCTTCGTTCAACACGTCATTCACATCTTCGGTTTCAATGTAATACCCGACTGCATGAATACTCAATTCTCGCATTGTTTTTTTCAGCTCTACCAAATTTCCCGGCCACTCTAAATGAGTAAGTATTTTGAGAGCATCCGGACGTATTCCCAGTGATTCATTACCAAATTCGGTATGGAATTGGGATAAATAATAAGAAATAAACGCCTCTATATCTTCTTTTCGATTACGCAATGGTTGTGTATGAAAAAAGACCGGATCTATTTTCTCAATCAATGAGAGAAGGATATGTTTCTCCTCTAATAATGACGGCGCCTTACTTTTCGACAAAAAAATGAGTTGGATGGATTCTGGACTCTGATGAAACAACTCAATCAAAAGTTTTTGATTTGTGGCAGATAAACTATCAATGTGTTCAAAAATAATGGTTCCTTTTTGAATAGTATTCCATCTATCTTTTAAGATGCTAAGATCGTTGGAATGCATTATTTCACAGTTCAAAACAAATAAAGGATAATTGTTTTCAAATTTTTGAAAGTGTATGGATTGAGCAATAGCCATTTTACCGGTGCCATATTCGCCTGAAATAAACAAGTTATCATTAGTATTTGAAAATGCATCTATTTTTCTTTTTATATTCTTGGAATAAGCGCTGTTACCGATAATAGGCCGATGGGTCATGTTTGTTATCATGCGAAGAGCGACGGGTTCATCTTGCCTTTTGTATGAACAAAAGTGTATCCCGACCATTTTGGTATTCCCGTCTGCAATAGGGAACAGTTGTAACTCTAAATAGCCATCTTCCCAATTCATACTTACCCATCGTTTTTTATTTAGTAATAGAGCCTCGCGGATGTTTTCATCGAGTTTCTTATCACGAAGCATTTTGTTAATGATTCTTTCTTTCTCTGAGGAAAGATTTGTTAAAAGAATGTTATGTTGCTGATTAATAATAACGATATCCGCTGGAATAGATTTAAGAATTTGCAGGTATTGGTTTGTTTTATATGAAACTTTCTGAAACATATTATATGTTCTTCTTGCCTCATCAAATGCATCAAAAATGGCTTCCTTACCAGATGTAATTAAAAAACCTCGTAAACCGACTTTTTGAGCTTCTTCCACTGTTACTACATCACCAATAACAATCTCATAGTTTTCTTTTTTTAAGTTATTTAATAATAACCGAACTTCATCCCGTTGATGGATAGTGAACATTTTAACATCGTAATCCAAGATATCATTTAACGTTCTTGCGCCACGACATATATTTTCAAATCCGATAAAAGCGACGGTATTTTGCGCGCCTTGTATCAATGTGAAAACGCGCAGCATATCATACCCCGTAATATCAATATGTACGACAGGAATTGAAATATTAACCTCTACTAGACTTGCTGTTCCTCCGCGACTAATAATTAGATCATACCCTTGATTTTCGGCTTCTTTAGCAAGATAAATAGCCTCTTCCAAGTTTGCTACTTTCGTTTCTAATTCAAAATCTTCCGGAATATCTAATTGTTTAATGGCTTGCGCTAGTCCGTTATATGGTGCTATTAACAAAGCTTTAATCATTTCCACACCTACTTTAATACAATCTTAAAAGTTTCATTGTAAAATAAAATACAACAGTTAAAAATAGAAAGTCATCGTGAAAAAACGTATAGTTAAAGTCGATAAAAACACAAAACAATACGGAAGAATTTCACGATGACCCAAGTATATTTTACCACAGAACTACGTACATTTCACTTTAACTGAAATAGGAAAAGGATAAATTTATTGCAGCAAAGCTTGATGGTTAAAAGTTTCTTGTTGAATTTCTATACGAATCTTCTATGGAGCAACTCCTTTATTTATTTTCAAATCAGTTTAGACTGTTCTCTCTGTCATCAGCTCGTCCTATAAAGAAACAGAAGCAAACTCCTCCTCAACCAATTCCTCCAACGAATAAACACGTTGATACGTATCTTTATATTGAATATGTGACGCACGAATTTCCGTTGGCGTCGTAACACCTGCAGCTGCGGAAATACGGAACAGACTTTCACGAAGGGTGACGAGAAAATTCAGTGCCCGATAAGCTTTCTCATCCACAACGAGGGCTTTCTGTAACTTAGAATCGGTTGTTGCTACGCCGACAGGACAACGATTGGTATGGCAAATCTGTGCCATAATACAGCCGACGGTAATCATAAATGCGCGGGCAACTTGAACAAGGTCGGCTCCCATACCGAGGATGACAGCAATCCGATCGGCTGTAAAAAGTTTTCCTGAGGCAATCAATTTAACACGATTGCGAACGCCATACTTTTTTAATGTTTGATTGGTAATAATAACTGCTGATTTGATAGGGAGGCCTACGCTGTCTGCTAGTTCTTGAAAGGTCGCGCCTGTCCCGCCTTCGGATCCATCTACCGTAATGAAATCCGGTCCAGATCCGGTTTCTTTCATATAACCGGCAATCTCTTCTACATCATGCGAGCTGCCAATGACCAATTTAATACCGACCGGAAGTCCGGTATGATTTCGAATCTGCTCAATAAAAGAGAACATCGATGGAACGTCGTCAAACTCGTTAAAACGGTTCGGGCTGTCTACTTCCTGATAAGGAGTTATATTTCGGATGGCAGCGATTTTTTCTGTTACTTTTTCTGCATCCACATGTCCGCCGCGCGTTTTGGCCCCTTGTGCGAGTTTAAGCTCAAACGCTTTGACCTGCGGGATTTCACTTTTTTCTTTTAATAAATCCCAGTCAAAGGAACCTGATTTTGTACGGACACCAAATAGCCCGGGACCGATTTGAGCAACGATATCTGTGTTTCCAGCTAAATGGTAGTCGGACAGTCCTCCTTCGCCTGTGTTCATCCAGGAACCGCCGGCCATACCAATTCCTTTGGATAGAGCGGTAATTGCATTTTCTCCTAACGCGCCATAGCTCATTGCTGACATCCCGACCGGACCTTTCACGCGGAATGGCTCCCTGCAGGAAGGACCAATAACGACGGCATGTTCATCATTTAAGAGCCATGGCTGTATTTTTTGGTCCTTTAATTTTTCTTTACGGCTCAGCAAATTATCTTCTTTCACTTCATAGACTTTCGAATCGATGCCTCTTGTATTATCTGCTTCCAGTTCTTCTTGCTGTTTGGGAAACATGGCATTTTTGATATAAAAATCTGCTTTCTCAAAATCACGGCGGGAACCGAAGCCAATCATATTTTTCTGGTATTTAGCAGGGATAATCACGTCACGGTAATCATCGCGGGAGAATGGTTTGCCGGAAGTGTCTGCGTTAAATAAATATTGTCTCAGCTCCGGGCCGGCTTTTTCCAGGGTATACCTTATTTTGCCGAGCAGGGGATAGTTTCGTAAAACAGCGTGCTGTGACTGTCGTCTGTCCTTCCAATATATGTAGCCGAACAATACGAGCGGGATGATAATAATCGCTATTATCAGCACACTTAACGCCATCAAAATATAAGTCAGTGCAGAAAATTCCATTTTTAAATATCTCCTTTCACATAAACGTATCTATCTGCATGTATAACTCTAAATATGTGCCTATATGGTATATACCCGTTTTGAAAAGGATTACACATAAGAGAGAACTTCTGTCTGATGAAATTTTTGAGCGAGGAAAGGGGGATTGGAAGCACGGAAGCCGGATTTTAAGATGAATTATCGTGGATGGATCTCTTTTTTATAAAGTGGATTATAGTTTGGTTTACGAACATAACATAATCCCTGTCTAGATGTTATAGACAGGGATTATGTTAATTCATTTCTTCCTGTTTATCCTGGCTGTCATACTGGTCCCCAATTAATCAGAACCATGACCATAATAAAGATACTGCCGATAATGTACCAGATTCCCACCAGCGGCAATGCAAATTTCAACCATTTTGTCCAAGGGATACCGGCTATTGCCAAGTTAGCCATTAATACACCGGATAAAGGGGTGATGATATTCGTAAATCCATCCCCGAGTGTGTAAGCTTGTACAGCAACCTGACGCGGGATATCCATTAAGTCGGCGAGTGGTGTCATAATAGGCATCACAATTGCTGCCTGTCCGCTTCCGGAACTCACAATAAGGTTGAAAATACCATTCCCGATAAACATAGCGATTGCTCCCATGACACTGGAAAAGGGCTCTAAAGTAACAGCCATTCCATGCACGACGGTATCAAGTACTTGCCCATCTTCTAAGATGACGACAATCGAACGGGCCATTCCGATAATGAGCGCCCCGTATAATACTTTCCTCGCCCCGTCTATAAATTCTGCTACCATTTCGTTGGACCCCATTTTTGAAATAAGAGCGGTAAGTACTGCTAAGGCAACGAAAATACCAGCCATTTCGTTGATATCCCAACCTAATTGGAAAACGCCATAGACGTAAAAAGCAATACCGGCTACAAGCACGAGTAATACAGTAAGCTGCGTGGATGTCAGCTTTCCATCTACTTCGTCCATGACTCTATCGTCGGCTTTTGGAAATGGATTATCCCGTAAAATACTTTTCTGCGGATCTTTTTTCACACGGTTAGCATACCAGGTTATGTAAGCAATCGTTACACCGACAATAATGACGTACAGCACTAAACGCATAGAAATTCCTGAGAATAAAGGAATCTGGGCAATCTCCTGCGCAAATCCGGTTGTTTGCGGATCTAAAAACCCGACTGCAAAGCCGGAGTAAGCACCTAAATAAATAATGGAAACACCAACAATAGCATCCATTCTCATCGCTCTTGCCAAGATGATACCGACTGGTATAAAAGCAATCGAGGAGTTTGCAATAATTCCCAGACCTCCGAAAATAGAAAAGAGAATGGCGACCATTAAAATTAAAAGCCATTCCCGATTTTGCGTTCGTTTAATAGTTTTCATGATTAAGTTATCAATCGCACCTGTTTTTTCAATAACAGCAAACGTTCCGCCTATGGTCAATACAAGGAATATCAAACCGGCCCCGCCAATTAATCCTTCTTGAATGGAACTGAAAATATCAATAAAATTAACAGGCTGCTGATCGATTTGACTATAGCTGTCCGGCACAATGACTTCCGTGCCATCTTCTGTTGATTCCCGCTCGTAACTCCCAGCCGGTATAATATATGTAAGAATTGCTGCGAGTAACAAAATGGCAAATAAGATAACATATGCATCAGGAAGTTGGAATGTCTTTTTCTTTTTTTGTTTTTCTTGTTGCGGCATAAGACGCCTCCTCTTAAAATCTTAAACTTGAAATTGATTATATTAGAGTTTATACATCAAAGCAATGTTAATAATTAAGAAGACTTGAAAATAAAGGGCATTTTAAAAGCACATCCATCATTATGATGATACGTAAAATAGATTGCCATGATATTTTGGACGTTGTTTATCGAAAATCATATTTATTTGAAAGAGGCAGGAGAAAACAAAAGAGGGAAGTAAAGAAAGTGAAACGATAACAAGAAGCAAGAAAGGGGAATATGATAGAATCGATAGAGATTCAATTTTCGGTGTAAAATATAATAACAGTCAGGTGGTCATCATGCAGAACGATCTTTCCCTTCTTTTTGAAGAACTCCAGGCAATGCGAGACACCTATTTTCATACAGACATTTTCAAGGCATCGATTCATAAGCGGGTTGTACCCGATAAGTGGAGTGTTGCGGAATCCATTTATCATTGTTATTTATTGTTGAAGCTTACGCGGCTGACATCTGTTTGTTATTTACCGGTGGCTCGTGCTTATATGAAGGTCTGCCGGCCTACAGTGAAGCGATATAATGTGGATATGTCCAATATATATCGTGAAAAAACAATGAAAGCACCCTTTATTTTAAAGCCAAAAATGAAGCGGGAATATACGCTTGCAGAGCTGCGGGAGCTGTTGGAAGAAGAGACAGAAAAACTAAAAAGTTGTGTTGCACAACTTACAAAAGAGCAGTGTTACTGGATCAGATATCCCGATCCTGTGCCGGCATATCCAAATGTTGTACAGGTAGTGAAGCTTTTAAGGATTCATGAAGAGCACCATTATACGGTGGTCATGGAAAGGGAGCAGAAATTTAGAGATTAATGACTGAAAATGAAAACTTTGTTCATCGGAAGGAGCTTAAAAATGATCGAATGTATTGTCCAAAATACAACAGACGCAAAGGACGCTGAAAACCTGGGAGCGGACAGATTGGAATTGGTTTCAGTTATCCGCCTCGGTGGCTTGACGCCTGCTTATAGTACAGTCAAAAGTGTACTTAACAGTGTTGAACTACCTGTACAGGTAATGGTCAGGCCTCATAATGAAGGATTTATATACACTTTTGATGATAAAGAAGTGATGAAAAAGGATATTTCCTTCTTAGATGAATTAGGTCATCACCGAATTGTAATCGGCGCTTTAACAAAAGATAAAACCGTTGATACAGCCTTTCTTGAAGATTTATTCAGGGTATTTCCCGACCTGGATGTCACTTTTCACCGTGCTTTTGATGAAATTCGGGATCAAGAAGAAGCTTACCGTACTTTGACAGCTTACCCGAAAAATATCAAAAGAATTTTAACTTCCGGGGGTGCTGAGAATTGTGCTGAAGGCGCGAATTCTCTGCGTATGCTTGTTCAATTACAGCATACATTGCAAGGACCTGTTATTTTACCGGGAAGCGGATTGAATGGAGGTAATATTCGAATATTGCATGGCGTGATTCAAGCGGATGAATATCATTTTGGAAGCGGGGTTAGAAGAAGCCATTCCTTTGACGAAAGGATTGATAAGATGAAAGTAAAAGCTGTCAGAGATATTCTAGATTGAGGGTGTATCTGCATAGAAAATAGCAGTTGATAAGATAGTAGAATATAGAAAAAATAAAGAAGGTTATGTTTGTTAACAATCAACATAATCTTCTTTGAAATTAACGTTATTTTCTTCGTATATTTAATTACACAGCCTTAACTTCCCAACCCTAATGAGAAAAGAATAATAGCAATAAGACAGCTACCAGCGGAACAAGCACAGTCATGGCACCAAATGCAGGATAAGCACTTTTATGCGTCTCCCCAGCTATGGAACGTATGGTTGTTACTGCATATCCGCCATGAGGTAAAGAATCAAGTGTTCCTGATGAAAGAGATACTGTTCTGTGTAAGGCTTCTGCATCTACTCCCATATCTAAATAATGTGGTCCTAAAATTGGTAATGCAATCGTTTGTCCTCCTGAAGATGAGCCTGTTAAGCCGGCAATAACAACGACTGCCACAGCCCCTCCAATTAAAGAATCTCCAGGGAGATCTGTCATAAAATTGACTGCTGATTCGAATGCAGGAGTAGCTTGTGCAACCCCGCCAAAACCAACCACTGCAGAAGTATTTCCGGTAGCGATTAAAGCTCCAGTCGTATCATCTCCTACTGCAGACCAGAAGTTTCTAAAGTATTTGCGATTCAATACCCAAGCAACAATGATACCGCTAAGCAAAGCCAAAATAAGAGCTGATTGTTCTAAGGAATCATGGAAAATAAATGACACGATAAGAACTGCTAATAAAGGAACGAGACTTAAAAATGGATTTGGTAAGTTCGTTCTTTTTTCCTGGTTATCTGTTTCTCTTTCCTTGAAGCTTTCTCCTTTGGAGCAGTTTGTCATGGCGTTATATTATTTCCCCTTTACTTACTAAATTTATGATTTCATGCAAATAATAAGATAGCCAATGGTGATCACATTAATTTTAGTAATCAGAAAAATATAAGGCTATCATAATGTAAGGTGAAATTAAGGATTGTGAAAGGACGTATATACTACGTTACTGTTATTATAAGAAAGGCTGGAAAATCATCAATATAAGATTCAAATTACAATCGTATAAAATGAATAGTAAAAAATAAGATATGGAGGAAAAAAATGAAAAAAAGATTTGGTTTTAAGGAATTGTTTTCTTTAATTAGTATACCTATTCTGTATGGAGGGATTTATCTGACAAATGTCCTTTTCCCAAATCCTATTACAATACAGGTGGCATACTCAGTAATAACGCTTTTACTTTTTATATGTTTGATTATAGCTTTTAGGAAGCTGCTTCGCGCGCAGTGGCGAGAATTCTGTGAAGAAGGAAAATCGAAATGGCTAATCATCATTATCGGTGCAATACTATTGCAAGTTGTGATATCACTGGCAGGATCTATTTTTCCTTCCGTGCAAGGAGAGACGAGTGCCCTTGTTGCCGGCAGGGACTATGACTTCTTAGAAGTTTCCTGGAATTTTTATTTCATTTTGTTATTTGCCAGCATAGGCCCGATTGCTATGGCTTTGATAGAAGATATGGTATTTAAACACACTTTGTTAGAGAAATTATTAAGTAATTCTAAAATTCTTAATATCTTATTGGTTCTGGTTAATAGTGTTCTATTTGGAGCAATACATTATGCTAATTTTGGTAATCGTATAATAAATACAATTCCATTTATGTTTGCAGGATTGTTTTTGAATCTGATTTACCTATGGAAAAGGAATTTATGGCATGTGTTGCTGATTCACTTCTTAAATAATTTTGTATTATCCGGGTTATCAATTATTTTCCTGGGAATTATCAGGATTTTTATATAGCAGCATGATGGTAAACAAAAGCAATTTCAGTCAAAAAGAATGAACGTGAGAAAGTATATAATTCTACGTTAAAGATATTGCAGTGTACGGCGGACGATTTTTACCACTTGTGTAATCTTTTTACCATATTTCGCTGGAGATGCATTTTTATTTTAATCAGAAATACAGGGATTTTTGAACAGGCTCTAATAGGATAATTGTGTAGTTTTATTCCAGTCTGCTTTGAAAATGCTGTTACTAAACAATGATCTATCCATAAATCCTATCTTCCAATATTTCCAACATGACAACACCGCAATTTTATGCCATAATATAGATTAATGAAATACTGGTACCTTTAATTCAGTCCAGAGAGGCTGACAAGGACAGCGCGGACGTAATGACTACTGTATGGATACTACCCTTTGAGAGGGGTGTATTCAAGTATGCATTATTAAAGAAAGCTTCTTGTCAGAAATAGGACAAGGAGCTTTTTTCTTGGTTCTATCTGACTTTTGCCGAAGTCTTTCGGTACCAGTTTCTTATATTTAATATATTGGAGGAATTGGTATGTCACAAACAGATAGAGAGTTTTCATTAGAGGCAGTGCCGCAGACACATCGGAATGGGTTTTGGAAGATTTTAGCGGTAATGCTTTCGCTTAGTTTCTTCTCAGCAAGTATGATGTCGGGAGGAACGTTAGGAACTGGGCTTACTTTTTCCCATTTCATCTGGGTGGTGTTGGCTGGTAACCTGATTCTTGGTCTTTATACGGGATCGCTTGCTTATATTGCTTCCAAGACAGGTTTGTCGACGCATTTATTAGCACGTTATGCATTTGGGGAGAAGGGTTCTTATTTAACTTCCTTTTTGCTCGCATCTACGCAAGTGTGTTGGTTTGGTGTGGGATTAGCGATGTTTGCTATTCCGGTTGCTACAGCAACAGGGTGGAATGTGTATCTGCTTATCGGTATTTTCGGGCTGTTGATGACAGTTTCGGCGATTTTTGGAATGAAAACTTTAACTATATTAGGATTTGTGGCTGTTCCAGCGATTGCTATTTTTGGCAGCTATTCCATGGTTGATTCAGCACATGAAATTGGCGGCATCCAAGGTTTATTTGCTTATGAACCGACGCAGGCAATCAGTATAGGACTGGCTTTAACGATTTGTGTAGGTTCCTTTATCAGCGCGGGCACACTTACTCCTGACTTTGCGCGTTTTGCTAAATCAGGAAAATCAGCTGTAGCAGCAAATATTATTGCGTTCTTCTTGGGAAATTCATTAATGTTTTTATTTGGTGCAGTTGGCGCAATGGCTTTTGGTATCGCGGATATTTCGGATGTGATGTTTTTACAGGGGTTGATGATCCCTGCTATTATCGTATTAGGCTTAAACATTTGGACGACGAATGATAGTGCCTTGTATGCTTCTGGTTTAGGGTTTGCTAATATTACGAAGCTTCCTAAAAAGAAAATTGTTGTGTTCAACGGGATTATCGGGACCATCGCTACAATGTGGCTATACAATAATTTTGTCGGATTTCTAAATGTATTGGGATCTGCATTACCGTCCATCGGGGCGATTATACTAGCAGACTATTATTTGGTCCGCGGCAGAAAATATACGCCTTTTGAAACAACGACGTTTCAATCTGTCAATTGGGTCGCGATTGCGGCTTGGGCAGGAGGCGTGGCGATTGCTAACTTTGTGCCGGGTATCCCGCCGATAAATGCATTAATAGGAACCTCTGTTATTTATGTGATTGGAATGAAATTGTTGCCACAAGAAGAAAAGGTCATCGCACCATTAGAAGAAAGGGTTAGGTAGTCAATGATTATAAAAAATGCAAAGCTAAGAGGAAAAGAAGGAATTTGGCATATTGTTATAGAAAATGGTAAGTTTACCGAGATAACAGAGGAATTACCGCAGTCTGGAGATACAGATATTGTCGATGTAAATGGCTCGCTGGTTCTTCCGCCTTTTATTGAACCGCATATCCATTTAGATACGACGTTAACAGCAGGGGATCCTGCTTGGAATCAGAGCGGGACGTTATTTGAGGGTATTCAGCGCTGGTCTGAACGCAAAGAAACATTAACAATGGAAGATGTGAAAAAGCGATCAAAAACCGCATTGAAATGGCAAATTGCCCAAGGAATTCAGTATGTTCGTACACACGTGGACGTGACCGATCCAGAGCTTACCGCTTTAAAGGCAATGTTGGAAGTGAAGCAGGAAATGGCTCCTTATATAGATATACAATTGGTTGCTTTTCCACAAGAGGGGATTCACTCCTATCCAAATGGAAAAGAGCTCTTGGAAGAAGCATTGAAATTGGGAGCAGATGTGGTTGGCGGCATTCCGCATTTTGAATTTACAAGAGAGTACGGTGTCGATTCAATGCGAGTGGCATTCGATCTTGCGGAGAAATACGATAAATTAGTAGATATTCATTGTGATGAAATCGACGATGAGCAATCCCGATTTGTCGAAGTGGTCGCAAAAGAGGCTTATGAGCGTGGTTGGGGAGAGCGTACAACGGCAAGTCATACCACGGCGATGGGGTCGTATAACGATGCGTATACATCAAAACTCTTCCGTTTGCTGAAGATGTCTCATATTAACTTTGTATCTAATCCGCTTGTCAATATTCATCTTCAAGGACGTTTCGATACGTATCCAAAACGTCGCGGTTTAACGCGGGTCAAAGAAATACAAGAAGCAGGGATGAATATATGCTTTGGTCATGATGATATTTTTGATCCTTGGTATCCGCTGGGAACTGGTAATATGCTGCAAGTATTGCATATGGGGATCCATGCGTCACAACTAATGGGTTATGAGCAAATTGTTAATTCGATTGACCTGGTTACCAAAAACAGTGCTAAAACACTGCATATTGAAGAAGAATATGGCATTGAAGCAGGGAAACCGGCGAATTTCATTGTGTTATCCGCAGATAATGAATACGATGTGATTCGTAAGCAAGCTGTGGTGACCCATTCTTTTAAAAATGGAAAAAGAATCGCTCATACGAAGCCAAGTGAGACATCCGTTTTGTTGAATGATGCAGAAGAGGAAGTAAACTTTGATAGATGAAAAAAGCGCAACCTCCGGAATCCGGAAGGTGCGCTTTTTTAATATCCCAACACCAAACTCCCCAGCATATACACAGAAGAAACAATCGTAATCACCGCTATAAAAATCTTTAACCGCTCCACCGGCACTTTATTAGCGATCCGTGATCCCGTTACGATCCCAATGGTGGTCCCAATCAAGCTAAACAGAATAAAGCCCTGCATATTATCAATACTCGCATACGCGAAATAGCCAAAGATAGATGGAAGAGCAATAATAACAGAGTTTAACAGCCCAACACCGACGGCAGTGCGGATATTGACACCTAAGCTTGCAAGCAATGGCACAACTAAAATCGGACCGCCTGCACCTGTTAAAGCGCAAATTGCTGCAGTCAGTACGCCCAGTAAGATAATCCATACTGGTTGTTTTAA
Organism: Oceanobacillus locisalsi; assembly: GCF_042675985.1. Lineage (NCBI taxonomy): Bacteria > Bacillati > Bacillota > Bacilli > Caryophanales > Bacillaceae > Oceanobacillus > Oceanobacillus locisalsi. Next base: position 420,962 of record NZ_JBHTKK010000001.1, on the reverse strand, counting down.
CATAAATGATTTGCTATTTTCATCTTCCCTATCTGGTTCTGCTTTGTTTTTCTTAAGTATAATCGAAAGTCCGGCAAATAGAACAAACAAATAAAGCAGCAGTTTTGCCAGCGTTTCGGAAATCAGTACGTTAACTTGCACACCGAGAAAGGCCCCGGGCAGACTGCCGATGCTTAAATAAAGTGCTAATTTGAAATCCATATATTTCAGTTTCCAGTAGGAATAGGCACCGATAACACCTGCGACGAGAAATGCCAGAAAGCTGAGTGCTAAGGAGTCGTAAACGGGCAATCCCAGAAAGCCGACATAAATAATCGGCAGCAAGAAACCGGAGACACCGGATAATCCCACCAATATCCCAATAATTAAATTTGCTATAAATACAATAAAAAACGTTAACATCGAAGCGACCTCAACTCTCTTAAAACTTGGAAGTTTATAAATCGTTTAAACAAGGAGAAGAGCGCTTCAACATGGTGTTAAACCGCTCTACTCCCTGGAAACACGATAACTAAATTTTAGCACGAACGATAAGATCGTCCATAGCTTTTTTACTTTCATATTTAATACGTTCCTCATCCAATGTGAGTACTTCTCTGTTCTTCATTAATATTTGTCCATTCACAATTACATCCGCCACATCTTTACTGTTTGCAGATTCAATTAATGTATTTGTCAGCTGATGTGTCGGTGCAATATGCGGCTGATACATATCGATTAAAATCATATCTGCTTTTTTACCAACTTCTATCGTACCAAACTGTTCATCCTGCAACATAGCTTTTGCACCGCCAAGTGTTGCCATATCCAAAATATTCTTGGATGGCATGACGACTGGATCAAAGATAGGAACGCCCCAGAAGGCACGCATTAACGATTTGAATACTTTCATTTGATCGAATAAGCTCAAACCGGAATGTGCAGCACCGTCTGTTCCTAAACCGATACCGACGCCTTTTTGCATCAGACCGGGAGATTTCGTAAACCCTTTGCCGGCATTACTGATTGGGCAATGAACAACTTTACTGTTATATTGTTGGATAAGCTCCATTTCATGTTCGGATAGAAGGATACTGTGCGCACCTAAGAAGTTTTCATCCAGCACACCTAAGGATTCTAAAAGTTCATATGGGCGCATTTGGAAATTTTCCAAGCAGTAGCTGATTTCATTCGGATATTCATTCATATGTGTCTGCATGCCTGTTCCGTCTGCCTTTGCCATTTCATAAACTTTCTGAATCAATTCAGGTGTGCATGTAATAAGCGAACGTAAGGAATACCAGACGTGGATACGTCCATCTGCCTTGCCGTGATAGGTGTCGAACAAATTTTTGCTTCTTTGGATATTTTCTTCCATAGTTGTTTTCATGGATGCAGGGATAGCGTCACCTGTATCCATCGTTGAACAGGAAAGTGCGCCGCGTAAACCAGAAGATGCTACGGCTTCAGCAACCTTATGCATGTAACTTCCGCCTGCATCAATAAAACCGGTTGTTCCGGCTTTCAGCATTTCCAAGCAGCTTAACTCTGCACTGATGGCTACATCGTCTTCTCGCAGATTACTTTCAAATGGAACCATAATCCGTGTCCAGATCATCGGATATTCATCAGAAATTCGTCCGCGCAACAGATGCTGATTCGTGTGAGTATGTGCATCAATAAGGCCGGGCATGACAAGTTTGCCTTTTCCGTTTAAGATTTCTTTTGCTTGATATATTTGCGTGGTGTTATCTTCTTCAATCGCTATGATTTTTTGGTCTTGAATAACGATATTTTGCCCGTGCTTGATTTCAAAATCAGAGGTTAATATCGAGCAATGCTTTATCAGTAAATCTGTCTTCATTTTCATTCTCCTTTGAAACCACATTGAAAAAGACTGTGTGATCAGCCTTTTTCAAAAGTTAGTTTATTTCTATTATAGTATCCAGGCAACTTGGCCTGTTCCGTTTAAAAAGCGTTTGTCACTGTTAAAAATGCTTGTGCAAAGACGGCTTGCAGCAGGAATGTTCCAGTGAATACAAATACAGCGATAATGACCATTTTCCAGCTTTGGCTCATAAAAGCTTTAAAATCAAGTCCGATTCCTGCCAGTGTACCAACAACGGTAATTGGTGCTGTAAAGGAAATCAATGATGTCCAGTAAATAATCGGTTCGGAAATCGGTGAAATCGGACTGGCTAAGAGTAAGCCGGTTAAAGCAACGTACACAACAGCAGGTATTTTTAACGGAACGAGTTTCGCGATACATATACCGATAAACGCAATGCTGGATAAAATGAGTACACCAGGGATCGATTCTACAATCGAAATATCATTTTGAAAAAAGTTTGCAATAATCGTTGTCAGGACAGATGTAAATAAAAGAGAAATCGTCCAATCTTTCATGCTCATGTTCATTGTGATACCCTGCTTTCTGCTGTTGGCGCATTTTTATAGCTATTTTGACGTCTCATTTTCGGTTCTAACCAGCCATATAATTTATTAACCAGCGGCAGTGAAATAAACAAAGTAAAGTAAATTCCGGTGATTGCTGATAACATATCACTCATTCCGGCCAACATGACGATTTGGTCTGCGTAAGCTGGATAAATGGTTGCCAAGGTACTGGAAGCAGCCGCCATCATCACACCGCTGCCGACACCGCTTGCCATTGCCAGAGCCAGCGGATGGAAGAAGTCAAAAGATGCCACAATACTTGCTAATAAACCGAGATACGTTGTGCCAATCAGAAAACCGATAATATATATAGAAAGGGAGCCCCGGGCTTCGGCGGAGTTCGCTCCGTACTTACTGCAAATGAGTCCATAATCTTTATCGCGGTTGGTTGAACTGGTTGCGCCGATGGCTTCTCTTTTTAAGCCGAGAAATAAAGCGATTGGCAGCGCAAATAGCATCGTTCCAATGGTACCGAACTCTTGAAAAACGAGTGCTGGGCCGACATTGACCAGCTCAGGAAGATTCGATCCTGCCATGACACCGATTTTTGCCATGAACGGGGAAATAGCAACCAAAACAAGCTGTGAAGCTTTTTTCGTTTCTTTCTTTTTAAGGAATCCGAGTACATCTTTTCCGAATATAATACTGATGATAATGGCAAATAGCATCGGATAAAGCACAATCAAAGCAGAACCGACACTGAATTCAATCGTTCCAATAAGTTCGGCGATAAGAACAATTCCAAATGCAATTGCATATAGCCGCCAGTTTTCTTTTAAATGTCCTATAATCGTAGTTTTTTGCTGTGCTTTTTCCATAATGTGTTTTTCCTCCTTAGATGTACTGTCAAATGCGTGCCGATACAAATAAAAAACGCTAGTAAGTTTCTTCTACTAGCGTTTCCAGGGTCGGCATATGAAAAACACAAAAAAGACCAACGTAAACAGGCAGGCGAGCACCCTTCAAAAGTTGCGCTTAGAAGGATGTATTCTATATGCAGAAAAGTGCGTGACAAGCATCCAATTTTCTGACAGCAATAAACACCTAACACCTGTTAAGATGAAAAGATAACATTTTATCTGATTGATCAATTGTGATTTTCCATAGTCAAACCATTTACGGTAGTTTGGTAGAAACTTTTGGACCATATTTCCAAATTTATATGGATAATCAAAACACGAACATTTTTTAATTTATTTCATTTAAATGTTTGTTTATTAGTAATTTACATCAATATGATTAGAATGTCAAAGGATTTTTAAGGGAATTATCGTACTAAAGTGAAGTTTAAGAAATGACTAAAAAACATTTTGGAGAGAAGCGGGGTATGATATACAAAGGCAAGTCCGCTTCTGTCATGTTCGTGAAGTGTAGGAGAACAATCACGCTACTGAAGGACAGAGCGGAACGAACGTATGGCTGCAAAACATATTTCTAATTGACGGGGTGGAAACTTTAAGTTTCTTATTTTGTTATAACCCAGATTTGTAGTAAAGTTATTGTAAGAGAAAAAATTTTCTGAGGAGGATTGGTATGTATAACGAACCTATTTTTTTAGAACCAGTATTGCAGGAACGGATTTGGGGAGGTAATAAGCTGCATACGGAATTTGGCTACGAAACACCTTATTCGCATACCGGAGAAGCGTGGGCGATTTCTGCACATCCCAATGGACCTAGTAAAATTAAAAACGGTCCGCTGAAGGGGCATACGCTCCAGGGAGCGTGGGAAGAGCATGAAGTTTTATTTAACCGGTCCGAAGCTGCCGGCGAAACGTACCCGCTTCTTGTAAAAATTCTGGATGCAAATCAGAATCTCTCCGTGCAGGTGCATCCCGATGATACGTATGCAATGGAAAAAGAGGGAGTTCCCTATGGAAAGACAGAGTGCTGGTATGTGCTGGATGCGGAACCAGGTGCAGAAATAGTCTTCGGCCATCATGCCAGGACGCATGAAGAATTGAGACAAACTATGGCAAATGGGGAGTGGGATACATTGCTAAAACGTGTTCCTGTCACTGCAGGAGACTTTGTTTATGTCCCCAGTGGAACCATTCATGCCATTGGAGCAGGTATTATGATTTTAGAAACACAGCAGAGTTCCGATATTACGTACCGCGTTTATGATTATGACCGGACCGATGAAGATGGGAATGCGAGAAAGCTGCACCTGGAACAAGCTGCTGAGGTGACCAATGTGCCTCATGAAGATCCGAAAAACGAAAGCATTCAAGAAACAATAGAGGATCTGACAGCCCGAAAACTGGTCGAGGAAAGTTATTTTACAGTTTATCACTGGGATTTGAGAGGACAGGCTGTGATAGAAAGAAAAAGCGATTTTCTGCAGGTGAGCGTGATAAAAGGGGAAGCGACCATTCAGACAGATGATCAAACATTTTCTATTGAGAAGGGAACACATTTTATTATTCCGCACACAATCAAGCAATTTTCCTTGGAAGGGGATGCAGAAATGATTGTTTCGCATCCTTAAAAGACCACCAGCTCATACTGGTGGTCTTCGCATCATCTTATATAGGTTCCATATGCCGATTACATCAGGTTAATTGCGTGGAATACAATACCAACGACAAACAAACCAAGAATCATTGTAATTGGTGACACTCTCTTCCGGAGCAGCCACATACAGAGAAGCGTCAGTAATAAACCTGCCAGGCCGGGGATTAAACTGTCTAAGTTGTCTTGTAAGGTCGTAACTTCTGTTTGGGTTAATGCCCGGCCCTCATCTTGTTGTATCAATGCCGACTGAATGCCTTCTGCCCCTGATGGCAAGTTGCCCCAATCAATATAAGCGCCCTCGCCAAGCTGGACTTCCGATACGGTTGGTGTAAAACTTACATCGACCCAGCGGTTTACTAAGGCACCAAGGATGAACATACCGAGAATGGAAGCCCCTTTTGTAATATCCTGCAGCAATCCGCCTGAAAGGTCATCGGTGATCTTTTCACCTGCTTTATAACCGAGTTCCTGTGAATACCATAAGAATCCCATCCGAACCACGTTCCATAAAACGAAGAAAAGAATAGGTCCAAGAATATTTCCGGATACTGCGAGAGAAGCCCCTAAGGAACCGAGAATCGGTCGAAGGGTAAACCAGAAAATGGGATCTCCAATACCGGCTAAAGGACCCATCATGCCGACTTTCACCCCTTGAATGGCCTTGTTTTCAACAGGTGCACCATTTGCGCGCTCTTCTTCCAGCGCTAATGTGACCCCAATAATCGGGGAAGCGACATAAGGATGTGTATTAAAAAATTCTAAGTGACGTTTGAGTGCAGCAGATCGGTCTTCTTTTGTTTTATATAATCTTTTGATTGCGGGAATCATGGAAAATGCCCAGCCGCCGTTTTGCATCCGTTCGTAGTTCCAAGAGCCTTGAAGGAATGTGGAACGCCACCAAATAGCAATACGATCTCTTTTGGATAGTTTGATTTCTTCTTGTGCCATCTTCAAATCCTCCTTCTTTTTAATAATCGTCTATGATATCGCCCAGCGGATCACCGGTGTTTCCGCCTCTGCCGCCAGAACCGCCTTGTTTTGTCAGTGCTATATAAATAAGGGCAAGTGCGACACCAATACCGCCAAAACCTACAAGCGTAATATCCGGAATGGTTGCCAGTACGAAACCAATAGCAAAGAAAGGCCATACTTCTTTAGTAGCCATCATATTGATAACCATGGCGTAACCAACAGCTACGACCATTCCGCCGCCGACTGCCAAACCTTCTGTTAACCAGTCAGGCATTGCTTGAAGCATATCTCTAACAGGAGCTGCACCAATAGCTACAATTAACGCTGCCGGAATGGCAATACGTAACCCTTGCATGCAAATGGCAATCACATGCCACATTTCAATTTTTCTAAAGTTGCCGTCCTTCGCTGCCGCATCCATCAAATGGACAATACCGGTTGCGAGTGTTCGTACGATGATGGTCAATAACAGACCTGCAACAGCTAATGGAATAGCAATGGCGATAGCAGAATTCACACCCGCTGTTCCTTGTCCCCCTAAAACGAGGATAATAGCAGATGCAACGGAGGCCAAGGCTGCATCAGGTGCTACTGCGGCTCCGATATTTGCCCAGCCTAATGCGATAAACTGTAAACTTCCGCCCAAAATAACGCAAGCTGTTACTTCGCCGGTAACCAAACCGATTAACGTACAAGCAACAAGCGGCTGGTGAAACTGGAATTCATCCAAGATGCCTTCAATACCAGCAATAAATGCTACAATAATAATGAGTATGATTTGAATCATCGTCAAATCCATGGTGGTTAATCCTCCTTTTTATCCTATAATCAGGATTACTTCTGTCTGTCTATTTCTGATTGAGCTCTCCTCAAAATATCGTCCATATTGGCTCCATGGTTGTCCGGAACTTTACGTACATCAAACTCTACACCTAATTCTTTAAGCCTTTTGAAAGCATCGATATCATTCTGATCAAATGCCAGCACTTTATCCAGTTGGACCTTACCAGTCGAGTGCGACATGGAACCGACGTTAATCGTATCCAGCGGAACACCGCCTTCCACCGCACGAAGGGCATCTTGCGGATTTTCAAACAGGAGCAAAGCCCGCTGTCCGCCAAAATGCTGATCATCTTTTGCGAGTTCAATCATTTTCTGGATCGGAACCGTATGTGCTTTTATACCTGAAGGAGCAGCTTGTTGAATCAGTTTTTTACGAAGCTCATCCTTTGCTACTGTGTCTGATACAACAATAATACGGGTGGGTGATGTACTTCTTGTCCAGGAGGTGGCTACCTGCCCGTGCAGTAAACGAGAGTCGATACGTGCTAGTACATATTCGAATGACCCTGGAGCGCCTGCACTTGCTCCTGAAGCATCAGCAGCCGGCCCTGCAGCTGTTTCCGGTTCTAACGCTTCCGGTTTTACTTTTACAGCATCTTTCGCTGTGCCGATAATATGAGCAGCTATTTCATGTGCAGTGTTCATGGATAAACGGGATGCATACGATTCAATCACCATTGCCAAGTTCAACCCGGCAACGATAGCCCATTTATCTTCCTTTCCTTCTAGCAAACTGCTGGCCTGGTTGAAAGGAGTTCCGCCCCAAAAATCGACTAAGAATAATACGTCATCTTGATTATCGAAAGAGGCGATTGCTTTTTCCATTTTTGCTCTTACATCATCAGGTCCTTCGCTAGGCATTAAGGTAACGGCTTCAGCATTTTCTTGTTCACCGAAAATCATGGCTGCGGATTGCAAGATGCCGGTAGCAAATTCACCATGCGTAGCAATGATAATTCCTACCATCTTTTTACCTCCTCTTGTTGTGAGAATGATATAACCTTGGTGAGTTTAAAAAGTAATTATTCAACAAATATGAAAGCGATTTCAAAAAAGATTAAAAATAACAAAAGGCATGAATGAAAATGGATTAAATGAAGACAGGGGTATAGTATAGCCCCTTTATGCTTCGTTTAACCACAACCTTTCACTCATGCCTGAATATGTCAGCAGCACGAAAAATAATTGCAAGGCTATCCAAACACTATATTTGAAATCGCCTTCATTTTAACGTAAAAATTACTTTTTCAACTCTCAAATAGATTATAACACGCCAATATTTCCCTTACAATAAGAATTTTTTAATGTGCTCTCTCTGAAGCAGTTTACCAGACAACCTTGATAGAATTGTTCTGAAAAGGCTAAGTTTAAGTGTTTCCATGAGCGCCTCATTATCCTTTTTTAAACACATGCTTGATATTTCGTTTCATGACGTCAAAAGCACTTAGTGATTGCACCATACGAGTTGGGTCAACGTATTCACGAATGGAGCGCAGGACTTTTTTGGAGTTCTTGGAGGAAAATGAAAATGTTCCACTCTGTTTCGTCTGAATAGCGTAACGTGGAACCCATTTTCCTTTGAACATCACAGAAGCAATGACGTAATCTACTTCTTCCCACGGAATTTGAATATACTTGCGAACGTCCCGTTTATTAAAAAATTCAAATCCTTTATCTCCAATCATAACCTTGCCGTAATCAGATATGCCTGTATGCGATGTTGCATTAATAACTAAATCGACTTTTGTATTTATAGACTGGACCATTTTCATCTCCTCCCGTCTTCTTAATGCTAATTATACACGCTTGATAGATGGAAGTAAAAAATACGGAGGACAAAGGTGATATTGCAATACAAATATCATACTGCTAGGATAAATCTAACGATAACAACGGTAAAAGGATGTGGCAGATTTGGATAAACAAACGGTATCAGAATTAACTTCTAAATATGGATTGGATGTAAAAGTGGACACTATCCGCTTTAATGAATCAGGATTGGATTTTCAAGTTGCTTACGCAGAAGATATAAATGGGATGGAATGGGTTTTAAGAATACCCAGACGGGATGACGTGATGGGAAGAACAGTGGATGAGCAGAGCGTGCTCTCCGTTGTTTATAACTATGTATCTTTTCAAGTTCCTGTCTGGACTATTTATGAAAAAGACTTGATTGCTTATAAAAAGCTCGATGGTGTTCCTGCTGGCACGATTGATCCAACTATTCAAAATTATGTCTGGGAAATGGATATTGAGAACATTCCGGAACAATTTCACCAAACACAGGGAGAGGTTCTTGCCTCCTTGCATACGGTTCCTAAAAACGCAGCGGAAAAAGCGGGCGTCCCTGTCTATACAGCAAAAGAAGCGAAGGCGTTGATGGAAGAAAGGATGGAGAAGGTAAAGAAGCGTTTTGGCGTTGCGGATGGCCTTTGGAATCGCTGGCAGACGTGGCTGCATAATGAGGAATTGTGGCCGCAAGAAACAGGACTTATGCATGGCGACCTGCATGCCGGCCACATGATGATTGATGGAGACACGAGGGTAATTGGTTTAATCGATTGGACAGAAGCAAAAGTAACCGATGTTTCCAACGACTTTGTATTTCAATATAAAGCTTTTGGCGAAGAGGCACTGGAAAAACTGATTCATTACTACAAGCAAGCAGGCGGCATTTATTGGCCGAAAATGAAAGAACATGTTATCGAATTGGATGCGGCATATGCAGTTGCTATTGCGGAGTTTGCTATGATTTCCGGTATGGATGAGTATGAACAGATGGCTAAGGAAGCGTTGGGAGTGGCAGAGTAAGATAAAGCCATGATATCAAGTGACATTTCCTTGCCCCCAGTTAAACGCAGGTAAAATATGAAAGTGTTCTCGTTTATCTCTATTTCCACAAGGGAATAGGAAAAGAAACAATAGTTAAAAAGAGGTGCTGTGTAATGGTTCAATTAGGAAACAAATCATTATTTCCCATTGGAATGGGAACCTGGCATATGGGAGATAGCCCGGCAAAACGAAAGCAGGAAATAGAAGCGCTCAGATACGGATTAGAAAAAGGTATTGAGGTGATTGATACTGCTGAAATGTATGGAGAAGGTAATTCGGAAAATCTTATCGGGGAAGCTATTCAAGATGTGAACCGAGAGGATTTTTATCTTATTTCTAAATTTTATCCGTTTCATGCACAGGAGCCAGAGTTGGAGAGGTCGCTTGAAAACTCTTTAAAGCGGTTAGGAACGGACTATCTGGATTTGTATTTACTACATTGGAAAGGCAGCACACCACTTGCGGAGACCATTGAAGCTTTAGAAAAATATGTGAAAGAAGGACGTATAGGCGCTTGGGGTGTTTCCAATTTTGATGCCAGAGATATTGAAGGAATGTGGGAGGTAAGAGGCGGAGAAAATGCTACTGCGAATCAGGTTCTGTATAATATAGCCAGCAGAGGAATCGAATATGATTTACTTCCGCTGCAGAGAAGCAGAGCGCTTCCGACGATTGCTTATTCCCCTGCTGCCCAGGGAGACACAAGAGGTGATAAAATAACCTCAAACAAAGTGTTGCAAGAAATCGCCAAAGAGCATAATGCGACTGTATTTCAAGTGATGCTGGCGTGGACGATTCGCCATGATGATGTTCTGGCGATTCCGCAATCCAGTGATCCAAAGCATATTCAGGAAAATATAGATGCTGCAAGAATCAACTTTTCCGAAGAGGAACTGCAGCAGATAGACAAAGAATTTCCTGCGCCGAAACGAAAGATGCCGCTGGATATTATTTAAGCATCCTATGTTTACTGACTCAAAGTTATTTGGTAAAAAGGAAAAAATTATCCCAATGATGTTTTGATTTATGTGAGACGGGAAGACTGTATATGTAACCAAAAAGATACAACATTTTATAGGAGGCAAATAAGATATGACATTTGTAAAATCTTATACAAACGATGAAATGTTAGAAAAAGACGTTAATAAGCTGAAAGATAACAACATTAACTCAGATAATATTTTTATCCTCTCCCACGATGATGATCGTACGGCGCGCATTGCAAAAAACACAGCAACAGCGGGTGTTGATTATAACAAGCAGGACATTGGAGACGATTTTGAAAAACAAGGTGACGAGTTAAGAGAAAAGCTTCGTGAATTGGGAATCTCTAATGAAGATGCTCATGAATACGAAGAAGATATGGATGAAGGCAAAGTATTCCTGATTGTGAAAGATGACGCAGCGAATAGTGTATTAGGTTAATTTTGTCGGTAAAAGAATCAAATAAAAAATAGTGTATAAGACAAGCTGAGTGCATTTCCCTTTTGGAAAGGGAAATGCACTCAGCTTTTTTATTGATTTCGGGGAATCTGGTGTTTAAAGGCAAGGCAAAACAGGCGCTCGGAAAATGAATTATTTTCTCTTTTTCATCAATCTGCATAAAACAACAAATTAATTTTGAAAGCGATTCGAAATATAATGATGGTAGAAGAAAAATAAGGAGGCGTCGTTATGGCAAATAATTGGTTACATTTAGAGAATAAAGTGGTTATTGTAACAGGCGGTTCATCTGGTATTGGCAGACAAATTGTTCACTCTTTTTTAGAGCAAGAGGCCATTGTATATAATGCAGATTTACAGGATAATTCAATCGATCATTCGCACTATCATTTTAAAGAAACGAATGTGGCGGATGAAGAAGCGGTTCGCAGTACAGTCACTTCTATTTTGGAAGAGCAGTCCCAAATTGATGTATTGGTGAATAATGCAGGTATTAATTTACCAAGACTATTGGTAGATGCTAAAGAAGAAAAGCCGGAATATGAAATAAACAGGAAGGACCTTGACCTCATGCTCGGCGTCAACGTAAAGGGACCGGTTCTCTTCAGTCAAGAAGTATCCCGTTATTTTATCAAAGCACAAAAAGGTGTTATCATCAATATCTCCAGTGAAGCTGGACAAGAAGGATCTGAGGGGCAAAGTGTTTACTCTGCAACCAAAGCAGCTCTGATTGGCTTTACAAGAAGCTGGGCAAAGGAATTAGGAAAACACAATATCCGTGTGGTTGCGATTGCACCGGGAATTTTAGAAGAAACTGGATTAAGAACACAGCAATATGAAGAGGCGCTTGCTTATACAAGAAATACAACCGTGGACCAATTAAATGGGGATTATTCGAAGTCCATCCCAATTCGCCGGGTCGGACAATTGGATGAAGTTGCAGATTTGGCGTGTTACCTAGGTTCTGAGAAGTCAAGCTATATCACTGGAACAACTATTAATATCTCTGGGGGGAAATCAAGAGGTTAATCCCCGGTTGGAATAGGGGAGAGGTTATGGAACTTAATAAGAAGCATTTAAAAATCGTAGAAGTGCTTATCTCAGATGATATTTCAACTGATAAACTTTCCCATATACTGGATATATCGCAACGGACGTTGTCCAATTATGTGACACAAATTAATGATTATTTTGAAGGTGCCTCTCAAATTATGAAGGAACACCATATTCTTTCCATGTTAATCTGTGATGAAAATCAATTTTTTGATCGACTGGATAGTCTGCGGCAAGAAATGAACAGCTATGAGAACGAATTAAAGGATCGCTTTGACACTGTTTTCCACCATCTATTGGATCATCAGAAGAGTACAATCGACGATATTGCCGAGGAATTGTTTCTCAGTAAAAGCGTTGTTAATAATATTGTGTCTGCGTTAAAAGAAAAACTGCAATCTTATGCCGTAGACATCAAAGGCACGCAAAATGTCGGACTGCGGCTGGAAGGTAATGAAATTTCTATTCGTATGGTGATTATTGAACAGTTTCCAGACAGTTATCAAGAGCAGCTGATTTCTGAACAGATTGAACAGCATTTATTCGATTTGAAAAAGAAATATAGATTAGATGAATCTTCTTATGCCAGGTTGAGATTGGCTGTACAAGTCACACTTGCCCGGCTTGAAAATGGCTGCTTTATCGAAGGAGACTTGGATATTGACCAGCAGGTGTTTGAATCCGCAGATTTTAAAAACATGAAAACGCTAAAAGAAGTCATCATCGATAAATATCATTTAGAAAAGCCAAATGAAGAAGTGTTCGTTATTGTTCTTCAGCTTCTGGGACGCAGAGCTTCTATAATCGATGAAATAATGAATGAACATGAGCATTCTATGCTTGAACGTATTATAAAAAATACAATCAAAGATATTAATTATTACTTCACCATTAAAATTGATGAAGCCATGTTTACTAAAGACATTCAACTCCATATCAAATATTTAATAAACCGTTTGATTTTTGGTGTGAAAGTAAATAACAACTTGATGGAGGATGTACAGCAGCGTTTTCCATTTGCTTATGAGTTATCACGGGTTTTAGCTGAAAATATTAAAAAAGAAATTAATATGGATGTGCCAATCAATGAGCTCGGGTTTTTATCCTTATATTTTAGTGTATATCTTGAACAGCTGGAGCAACAAATTAGGGATATTCAATCAGTCGCTATCATTACTAACCAAGGTTTAAGCACTTCGAAGTTATTAGCAACAAATTTACAGAAAATCTTTCATAACCAAATTGCTATTGAGGTGTTTTCTGAAGAGGCACTGGAAAAGGAAGATATTAAGCAATTTGATTTAATTGTTTCCACTGTTTGGACAAATCGTTTATTTAATAAAGTGGTTTATATTGAAAATATACTGGATACGCAATTGCTGAAATTAAAAATCGAACAATTCTTGATTTACAAAGATGTGAAGAATAAAAAGTTGTTCAATCAAAGTGTGCTTGTAGATTTTATTGAAGAAAAAGATTTTTATCACTGGGATACGGTTGATTATTATGAAGATGTTATCCGTTTTTTGGCGGAGGAGTTAATTCGTGAAGGAGCAGTCGACAGCGCATTTACGGAGCGTATTATTGCGCGGGAACAGATGAAATCGACGGTTACAGGGAAATTAGCTTTTCCTCATGTGAGCCATTATGAAAACGGTATTTTTATGAAAGTTGCGCTATTAGATAAACCGTTACGTGATTATCAGAATATCAATATCGTTATTTTATTAGCTACACCGGATCAAGCTGGAAATGAAGCTATTTTGATCAGAGTGTATGAAGAGGTTTTAGCTATGACGACAAATAGTTATCTGCTTGAGAAATTGACAGACCATACGGATTATACGTCGTTTGCATATATCTTGAATCAAGAAATGAGGAAATAACCTATGTTTTTAATCATGTTGATTATTATTTTAGCAGTCGGTTTTGTTGTTCAATATTTACTAGGTTTTGTCCAAATTAAGCATTTTACAAAACATTATACGGAACTTAGAGCAAACGGACGTGTAGCAATTGGCAGACGTCCGGCGATTATCAGGTCAGGAACCCTTGTATTATTCCAATTAAATAATAAAAATGAGATCGAAGAAGCACGTTATATGCAAGGTGTGACTGTATTCTCTAGGTTCAAGCAATTGGCAGGATTAGAAGGTAAGAAGATGAATAAGCTCCAGGAAGAAGACTTCGCTAATTACAATAAACTTTTAAAAGGTGCCATTGTGGACGCAAAGCATACGTTTAACGTGGTACAAGCTGGTGGAGAGATTGAACGCATCCCTTCTCCAATGATGAAAGCAATGAAGAGAGTAAATAATATGTTCACGAAGAAAGGGGTTAAAAAGCATGGAGTTCATAGTTAACATCGCTGAAGGATTTATCAACTTGTTCCAAACAGGGGCGGATACATTTATTGACTGGATGGGGTCAATCGTACCGTTAGTTTTAATGTTGCTTATCGCAATGAATACGTTAATTCAATTAATTGGAGAAAACCGTATTAATACAATTGCTCAAAAGTCATCAGGAAATCCGTTACTAAGGTATATGGTGCTTCCGTTTTTAGGATCGTTTATGCTGGCAAATCCAATGCTGCATTCACTTGGAAGATTTATGCCTGAGAAATATAAACCTAGTTATTTCGCAGCTGCAGGTCAGTTTGCCCATACTAGTAATGGGATTTTCCCTCATATCAACCCGGCAGAGTTATTTATTTTCTTAGGGATTGCTAATGGGGTTCAACAACTTGGCTTGCCTATGGCAGATTTGGCTATCCGTTATTTATTAGTAGGTTTAGTAATGAACTTTATCGGCGGATGGATAACAGACTTTACAACAAGTTATGTAGAAAAACAACAAAAAGTAAAACTCAGCAAAAAAGTGAATATAGAAGGGTAGGTGCAGACCATGAGTGAAAACGTAAAAATAGTTAAAGGTCCTGGTGGTTATGGCGGCCCTTTAGTCATTGGTGTAAGTGGGAAAAAAGACAAATTAATGTATGTAACAGGCGGCCACAAACCGGATATTGTCGATAAAATCGCTGAAATTACTGGAGCTACACCGGTAAATGGTTTTGAAACATCTGTACCAGAAGACGAGATCATGGCAGCTATTATTGATTGCGGCGGTACATTACGGTGCGGCATCTATCCTCAAAAGGGAATCCCGACTATTAATATTATGGCTACAGGGAAAAGTGGTCCATTAAGACAATACATTACAGAAGATATTTATGTATCGAGTGTAGGGGTAGACCAAGTAAGTACAACTAGCGAAAAAGAGAGCGCTTCGAATACAGTTCAACAAGATTCTTCGGATGAAACGGAAAAAGAGGAAGAGACAGAGCAAGAAACAACTTATTCAAAAGATAAAAAAATAATGGAAACAAAAGCAGAACAAGACAATAAGAGTTTGCTTACTAAAATAGGTTTAGCTGCAGGAAAAGTTATTAATACATTCTATCAAGCTGCTCGTGATGCTGTAGAAACGATGCTGCAGACCGTCATTCCTTTTATGGGATTTGTTGCCTTATTAATAGGGATTATTCAAGGTTCCGGTATTGGTGATTTATTTGCAAATATTATGTCGCCACTTGCAGGAAATATCTGGGGCCTGATGGCTATTGGTTTAATCTGTTCTTTACCATTTTTAAGCCCGTTACTTGGACCGGGAGGAGTTATAGGACAAGTATTGGGAACATTAATTGGTGTTGAAATCAGTAAAGGAAATATTCCTCCCAATTTAGCATTACCAGCATTATTTGCCATTAATACGCAAAATGCTGCGGACTTTATCCCTGTTGGGCTGGGTCTTGCAGAAGCAGAGACAAAAACAATTGAAGTCGGCGTACCATCTGTCTTATATTCCAGATTCTTAAACGGTGTGCCAAGGGTGTTTGTCGCGTGGCTGGCAAGCTTTGGCCTGTATAAATAAGTAGATTAATAGATTTAGGAGTGTTCCATTATGTATCAAACAACTATTAAAAGTATTGGAAATGACGCAAAAGCATTTGAAGCAGAAAAAATGATGATTTTATTTGGGGATAATGCACCAAGTGAATTAGCAGATTTTTGTTATGTGATTGATTTAGTATCTGTTGAGGAAGAGGTTACAGCAGGAGATACGTTGAAATTAGATGATGTTTCTTATCAAATCACCAGTGTTGGTGACGCGGTAAGAAAGAACTTAAATGATTTAGGACATATTACATTAAAATTTGACGGAAGTACGGAGCCAGGACAGTCTGGATCGCTTTATTTGGAGGATAAAGAGATTGTTGATGTGAAGCCTGGAAGTACGATTGTGATTGAGAAGCAATAGGTAGTTGAAAAGAGGCCCCCATAAGCGGACAGAAAGGACTGCCGTTTATGGGGGCATTTTATGTATATGTAAAGATGAAATCACTACAAAAACCAGATAATCAACCCTATGACTAAGATAAACGGGGCGTTAAGCAGATAGAAGAAGAATAACTGTATTTTACAGGGGAATATGCGCCATAATGGGGTTTGTTCATCTCCTAATTAATTGATAGTATGTAAAAGTTCGACTGAGAAAATATGCTTTTTCTTAAGTAAAGCATATGAGGCACAGAATATGTGAAAAAATGTACAAAAGGAGATGATCATATGAGATCTGAGATTTCGTCAGATCAAAATCAGAACCAAGGATCAAGCGATGATTACTCATTGGGCAGAGTCCCTGTTCACAAAAGAAACATGGGCTGGTTAAGTATTACGAATATTACATTTGGAATTGCAACAGCTATTTTCTATTTTCAAATGGGAAGTGTGATGGCCCTTCAATTTGGCGCAATTAATGCTATTATATCTGCCACATATGCCATTGTTGTTGCTGGTATCCTTGGAACATTCATTGCATATCTATCTGCTAAGTCTGGTATGAATGTAAACTTATTATCAAGGGGCGGCGGTTTTGGCTATATCGGCGCATCCTTGACCTCTTTTATTTATGCTACTAATTTTATTATGTATTGCGCACTTGAGGGATTGATTCTAGTTGCAGCTGTACACGAATTCTTTCCTGTTATCCCGGAATGGGCTCTGATTCTTTTCTTCGGCACACTTGTTATTCCTTTGAATTGGTTTGGCATTAAGCAATTAGATAAATTACAAAAATGGTCGTTGCCATTATTTTTTATATTTTTACTGGCTGCTATTATTGTAGCAGCAATGAAACCATCTCTTTATGAGGGTAGTTTTTGGACATATATGCCGGAAAATGTGCAGGTTGGTGGAACAGCCTTACTGCTCTGCATCGGAATGCAGCATGGTATTATGGGACTAACACCACTTCTAGCTTCTGATTATGCCCGTTTTCTTAAACCAAAGGACCGAAAAATTGGTATATTTGCTATCGGATTTATTCCGCAAATTTTCTGTTTTGGTGTGATGGGCGGATTGGGAATTTGGTTTGGTGTTCGTTTAGGAGAACCGAATCCAGGTGTATATATTGTTACACTTCTTGGGGTTTGGGGAGCGTTATTCACAATGATTACCCAAGTTAGAATTAATGTGACAAATATTTATAGTGGATCACTATCATTATCCAGTTTCTTTGAAAATATCTTTCACTTTAAACCAGGTAGACGTTTTTGGGTTGTTGTAACAGGTGTAGCAGCAATGGTTTTGATGCTCGCAAAAATTGTAAACCACCTTGATACAGCTATGACATTCCAAGGTGTTTTCTTATTATCTTGGGCGGCAGTTATTGTGACAGATGCTGTATTTGTGAAGCGAATTTTAAAAATTGGTCCTGGATATTATGAGGCGAGACAAGAGAATCTTCATAAATGGAATCCAGTTGGTGTGGCTTCACTTGTCATCGCAAGTGGTCTCGGAACAGTTGCTGCATTAGGTTTTATGGGGGAATTTCTGCAAAGCACGGCAGCATTTTTCGCTGCAGTACTTGCTTCTATCTTAACTGTTGTTATCGCCATGATAACGAAAGGAAAATACTATATTAAAAAAGAAGCGCATGATATTGAAAAAGGAGACTATATAGCTTGATACGTGAAACCTTCTACATGAATTTGTAGAGGGTTTTTTTCGGTGTATGGAAGGACGCCATTTATACAACATAGTTAATAAAATGTATCAGTTTCCGTGGAATATTTTGACACCCTTATGAAGACAAGTATGTATTCACATAATCTAGACACGTATCCATAATATCTTCCTGCATCTTTCCGACAATCATTAACCGTTTTGATCGAGCATCTAAATTTTTTAATTGATGTGTTAGTATAACACCTGTTAAATATTCTTCTCCGTCTTTTTTCTGTATAGAAACCATTGATTCAGGAATTTCTATTTCATAACCAAATCCTCGTTTTGTATTCGTTATTGGGCATAAAGAGACAAATCCAGTATTTGCATTAAAAAGATTCGGGGAAAGAATTAAAGCGTAACGATTACCTTTTATTTCTTTCCCCGATTGCGGTTCAAAATTGATTAGAACGATGTCTCCTCTATCCACTTTTTCAAAGTCTTGTTGTTTTCTCTGATCATCTTTAGACATATTAAAACAGTTCCCTTCCTGCTGGTCCACCAAAATCAATCTCTTCATGACTGTTTTCAGGAGAGCAATGTTGAATAAGGTCTTCTAATGTTGGCTTGTTTTTAATCGGTTCTAAAATAATTTTGTTCCCATCCTCGGTTATATTTATTTGTGTTCCGTTTTCAACCCCATGCTTCTTAGCTATTTTTTGTGGTATTCTTACACCAATGCTGCCGCCCCACTTTTGTGCTGTTGTAGACATGATTATCTCTCCTTTATGCTTGTTTGTACTCATTATATTATCTCCTTTTGAAATAGTATATATTAATATATACTGTTTAGTTCCTATTTATTCATAATCACCAAAATGGATACTATTTCATATTGTTCTCAATACCAATATTGTACAATTTAGCCCTATTTAACTTATAATTACTTATATTCAGTATCCGTTTTGACTAAAATAATCCATAAAAAGAGAGGGTTTCGGATGAATAAAAACCTTTGGCAGCAACTCTCGGATATGAAGGTAAAATATGAGCGATTAGAGAAGGAAAACCAACGACTGAAAGACTTATTAAAAAAACATCAAATCCCCTTTGAACAAAATGAGAACGAACACCCATACAAAGATCAGGAAATCAAACGAAGAATTGAAATATTTAATAGCATATTTATCGGTCGTCAAGATGTTTATGCTCATCGCCAGGAAGAACCTGATGGTGGAGCGAAATATAGCCCTGTCTATGAGAAAAAGGAGGTATCATTTGTTTACGGACATGCGGAGTCTAAGGGTGTTAAAAATACGTATAAACGTCTGACAAATCAAGTTATATATAGCCATCTTAGCGGTGAAGAGGTAGTAGGAATCTACCCACTTTTACGTAATAATACGTGCTGGTTCCTGGCGTTGGATTTCGATAAAAATAATTGGGAAAAAGAATCGCAGGCAGTGATGTCGATATGCCACTTCTATCATATTCCCGCTGCAAGAGAACGTTCAAGGTCAGGAAAGGGATGCCATATTTGGATATTCTTTAGTGAGCAAATATCTGCTGTGAAAGCTCGTAATCTCGGGTATTTCCTGCTGAGAGAGACATTGAAACGTAATCATTGGCAGCAGCTAAATTCCTTTGATCGCATGTTTCCAACACAGGATAGTCACAAGGGAAAAGGGCTTGGAAATTTAATAGCGTTACCATTACAAAAACAGGCGAGAGAAGAAGGAAATAGTGTTTTTATCGATCAAAATTTGAATGTTATTTCTGATCAGTGGCATTTTTTAAGCGGTTTGCATAAATTAGGTGAATCAGCTATAGACGATATTTTAGAAGATAGTGATACCTCTTGGGTAAAGGAAAAGCCTGCAAAAATAGAGGTTGACCCAGAAAGAATACAAGTATCTTTAAAGAATGGCATTTATATAAGGAAAGATAATAAGCCTGAGCGGTTAATGAATGAAATAATAGGTTTAGCCGCGTTTAATAATCCTGAATACTATAAAAAGCGGGCGAAACGTTTATCCACACATGATACACCTAAAATCATTGATTGTTCATGGCAAGATGGAGAAAATATCATTATTCCAAGAGGGTGCCTCCATTCTTTAAAAGATTTACTGGAAAAGAAGTCAATTAGATTATCGATTAGTGACCAATGTGATCAAGGGAAGCCTGTTTCTTGTGATTTTCAAGGTCAAATGACTTTCCAGCAAGAAGAGGCTACACAAGAATTAATGGGAAGTAACAATGGGATCATAGCTGCAACGACAGGATTTGGGAAAACCGTATTAGCTGCGTCATTAATGGCACAACGAGGAGTTAATACGTTAATTATCGTGAATAGAAAACAATTGGTTGAACAATGGAAGGAGAAATTAGCAGTCTTTCTAAATATCAATAAGAAGCAGATTGGTCAAATTGGCGGCGGTAAAAATAAACCTTCTCACTATATAGATATTGCAATGATCCAGAGTTTAAATAAAAATGAAAAAGCGAAAGAAAATTTGAATAAGTATGGTCAAGTCATTGTGGATGAATGTCATCATATTTCAGCGGTAACCTTTGAGGATGTATTAAGACAGGTTACAGCGAAGTATGTCTATGGATTGACAGCAACACCTGCCCGAAAAGATGGTTTGCATCCAATCATGAGTATGCAATGTGGATCGATCATTTATAAAGTTAGTGCAAAGAAACAGGCAAAGGTCCGTCCATTTCGTCATATTTTAATACCAAGATATACAAAATTTAAAAGTGCGATAAAAGAAGCAGATAAAAATACCGTAAATCTTGGTACAGAACTGGTGAAGGATGCAAAAAGGAATGAAATGATTTTTGATGATGTATTGAAAGAACTTGATAAGCGCTCCACACCAATTATTCTCACAGAAAGAATTGAACATGTAGAGATGCTGGAGAAGATGTTTTCTGGATTTGTGAAAAACATTGTTATTTTGAATGGAAATTTATCGGACAAAGAAAAACGGAAACAGCTGGAAAGGTTAAATGAGCTGGTAAATGAAGAGACATTGATTATCGCTACCGGAAAGTATATTGGTGAAGGTTTTGATAACGATCGGCTGGATTGTTTATTTCTTGTGTATCCTTTTTCATACAAAGGAATATTGCAGCAATATGTAGGGCGTCTTCACCGGCTTCATCAAGATAAAACAGAAGTGAAGGTATATGATTATATTGATTATCATGAGCCATTGTTAAAAAATATGTATCAAAATCGGGCTAAAGGTTATCGGGATCTTGGATATAGAGTAATGAAGGATGGAGAAAATGATACGGAGCAGATGGAGTTGTTTTAGGTTACTGCTGCTGTAATAGAAGAAATCTCATGCACTGTATTACTAGATAAATTGGAAAACAAAGTGCTTTTTGTTTTGATTAAAATAGTGTATTATATACTTAGTAAGAAAATCGGATTTTCATACTTTCGGAAGTATGGAAACATTTGAAAGGGGGAATCATATTATGGTAAAAACACTCCAAAAGGAGGAAACCATGAAACCTGAAAAGTTAACACTGAAAAAACGGGGACAAATAACGATTCCTAAAAGTATACGCGATAGTTTAGATTTACATGAGGATGATCAATTAGAAGCTGTAATTGAAGATGGAAAAATTGTCATACAGCCTGTTATTACAATTGCTAAAGATCAAACTTGGTTTTGGTCGCCAGAATGGCAACAAGAAGAACGAGAAGCTGACGAAGATATAAAACACGGACGCGTCAAAACGTTTGATAATGCAGATGATGCAATTGCATATTTACGAGATGATGAGGATTAATCATGTATCAGCTAGATATTACGAATCGATTTAAACGTGCCTATAAAAAATTAGACAATACTGCAAAGAATAATGTTGATGATGCAATTAAAATATTAATGAAAGGTCGTCCGTATCCTAAATCTTTGAGAGTAAAAAAGATGAAAGGCCATCAATTTGTTTTTGAAGCTTCACCAACAATGGGGATACGTATGACTTTTCATTATCAGAACCCTGATTATATTGTTTTACGTAATGTTGGGAATCATGATATTACATTATCTAATCCATAAAAGTTATAATAGTTGTGATAGACAACTCAGCACAGTTTAAGAATAATAATATCTAAAAATACCAAGGAAAGAGTCTAACTTTCATTTCCAATGATAAGAGAGCGCTCTCAAAGGAGCGGGGATTGAATTTGTATGTTAATAATTAATATGTGAGAGGGAGCTTATTGATGTGAAATCAAAAGGCTCCTTTTTAAAAAAGATTGTAAAAGATGTACGTATATTAAAATCTTCTTCATGTACGGTGTATGAATGTACCAATTTCTTAATGCTGTACTGCTGCAACAATATCCCCCTATTTGTCTTTTCCATCCAAATCATCTAAAATGATAACTTGGATTCCATATTCTTTAAAAGCAAAACGATGGTGATAAAAGGAGTAATTATAGATGAGTCATTTAAAAAATAAAGGCTATGCGCGGTATGATTTAATGCAGCAATTAGACTATGAAGGAATCGAAGCAGATTACCAAGCTTTATTAGATTATTTCGAGGACCTTCCTGTCGATGAATATGCAAAAGGATTAAATCGTTACAGAAGATATTCTCGTGCCCTTGTGCTGCCGACATCTGGCCAGATTGAATGGCTTCCGACACTAACGAAAAACGGAGAAGAATATTCCGCGTACTTTCAGGGGAAATTTAATCCGGAGTATACGGGATCATATCGAGAGTTTCCATGTATAGATGAGGAAATACAAGCAAATAAACTGTTAGAAAAAATTATTCTGTTTGATTACCATGAAACATTCTGGAAAGAAGAAGACCGCATTATGCCGATTCATGTTGGCGTGCATTTTGTAAAATTGTATGTAGAGAATGATTCGGATAAAGCTGTTTCTTCTCCAAACTGTTTTCACCAGGATGGGGAGCCGTTTACTTTTGCCCATTTAATCAAACGGGAAAATGTCCAAGGCGGTACAAATGCGATTGGTGTTCCGAAAGCAGCAGGAGAAACGTTTGATACAGTTAATCAGGATGATGTGATAGAAGTGTTTGAGATTACAAAACCTTTGGAGTCCTACGGCGTGGAAGATTCGGCCGTTTCGCACTATGTCAGTCCGATTGAAAAAGGAGGTGCAGAAGAAGCAGGTGTACGCTCTGTTATCTTAATTGATTATCAGCAAACGGTTGTAGCTGATGTAGATGATTAATAAAATATATTCCATATTTGAAAAACGTCATGTAAGGGCAGAAATGTCTGCCTTACATGACGTTTTTATATAGCCCTTGATATTTGAATAGGAACATCTATAATATTATTAAACTTCTAAAGCACCTGAAGAGTAGGAATAAGGAAAACATAACAAGCGAACAATCTATCCACTTATTTTTCAAGTTCCTTTTGCAAAAATGCCAGAACGGAATCTGGTAATGGAATACCTTCCTGTTCTCTTTTTTGAGCAGTATATGTCTCTATTTCACCAGGAACATAAACTCTATCCGTATTGGAAGAAGGAGCAGTTCTTCTTAACTCCTCAATCATTTGGTCCAGACGGGAAGTAAAGATATCGGCGGACACAAATTTAGATGGATCAATTGCCATAAAGAAATGTCCTAATTCCCTGTTTTTATCATATTCCCCATACATTTTAGAAACATGCGGGCCAAAAGCAGCGCCAGTAAGCATAGCAGTGAATATTTCCACAACCATTGCCAGCCCATACCCCTTTGGACCGCCAAAAGGAGATAATGCAACAACTTTACTTGGATCATGGGTAGCTTCCCCGTCGTTGTCGACTCCCCAACCATGAGGAATATTCTCTCCTTTTTCTTTTGCATTTAAGATTTTTCCTAAAGCTACGGTGCTTGTAGCAAAGTCTAATATCACAGGTTCCTCCTCATTTGCCGGGAAACCAAACGCAATTGGATTTGTACCGAAAAAGGGTTCTGCTCCGCCAAAGGGAACAACTACTTTATCTGTGTGCGTCATGGCTATGCCGATTAAGTTACTTTGTGCTGCCTGTTCAACAAAATAGGAGAGAGCACCGCAATGGCTGCTGTTTTTAACTGCTACTGCACCCGTTCCAGCTTCTTTAGCTTGTTTTATTGCTATATCCATTGCTGTTTTCGAGATATAGTGTCCGAATCCATTGTCGCCATCTAAAATACTGGTAGACGGTGATGTTTTTGTTGCTTGCAATTGAGCAGTTGGGTTAATACCGCCGGATTGAATGCGCTTAATATAGTGTTCAACGCGTAAAACACCATGGGAATCAACACCCCTTAAATTTGCGTGAACTAATACATCAGCAATTGCCTCAGCAGCTTCTTCTGTTACCCCGTGTTTTAAAAATATTTGCTTCGTTGTATGTTGCAGTTCGTTACTTAAAATCATAAAAATTTCTCCTTTCTGTTCTGGAAACGCTTAAATTTATACTAGCATACTTGTATGGTAGTGTGGTAGAATAAATTTCAGAAAGGAGAGGGAAAATGTTAAATCGGACTCCATTTAAGCATTCGACAAGGGATTTTGTTTATGATTCTTTAAGAGAATCCATTATGGATTTGGATTTGCCGCCGGGTACAGCGATTTCTGAAAAAGAGATTTCAGAAGAACTAGAGGTCAGTCGTACACCTGTGAGAGAAGCTTTCCTGAGATTAAAGGAAGATGAGCTTTTAACGGTACTTCCACAACGGGGATCATTTGTGGCTTTAATTAACTTAGACCATGTAGAAGAAGCACGGTTTCTGCGGGAACAAGCAGAAGCAGGAATTATACGTTTAGCTTGTGACATATTTCCTGACGAATATCTGAATAAATTAGAAATGAATTTAGGAGAACAGAAGAAAGCTAGAGATAATGATGATGAAAATACCTTATACATTCTTGATAAAGAATTCCATAGATTACTTGCAGAAGGAACAGATAAGCACCGAGTATGGAAAACCATTCAAAAGATGGATACGCATTCAATGCGCCTCCGGAAATTAAGTATTGAATTAAAATTGAATTGGAAGAAACTAGTTGGCCAACACGAGGCAATGGTGGAAGCAATCAAGGAAAAAGATCCGGAAAAGGGAGAAGGTCTAATTCGGGAACATCTGACAATGCTGATATATGATCAAAAAGCATTAAAAGATAGATATCCAGATTATTTCAGTTAACTAAAAAATATAAAGGGGTTACACGTCTATGTTAAAGAGATTGTTTGTATTCAGCTTGCTTACTATCCTTGTTCTCAGCGGGTGCTCATCAATAAAGGAGAGTGCTGCTCAAGAAGATGATGTGACACATTGGAAGATGACACATATTTCCGATGAAAGTCATCTTTGGCATCGCACAGCTGTAAAATTTGCCGATTTAGTAGAAGAAAAAACAGATGGAAAAGTCGTGATTGATATTTTTCCAAATAGTCAATTGGGCAGTGAGGTAGATAATATCAATTCCATCCGCTATGGGGCAACGGATGTAACCATCACGGGAGAGACATTGGAAGTGTGGACTCCAAACGCTATTATGTTAGCGATGCCATATGCATTTGAAAGTCAAGAGCATATGCGGAATGTTATTGAAGGAGATATTGGAGAACAAATTGAAGAAGATATTGAAAAAGATGTTGGATTAACGCCATTGTTTTATATGGAACGCGCTCCAAGAAATTTGACCTCTAATTATCCGATTTCTACACCGGAAGATTTACAAGGATTTAGTATGCGTGTGCCGAATGTGCCATTATTTTTAGATTCTTGGTCATCAGCTGGCGCACAGCCGCAGGTAATCAGCTTAAGTGAGGTATTTACAGGGTTGCAGCAGAGTGTGATTGATGGACAAGAAAATCCGAATGATTTAATTGAAAGTAATGGTTTTTATGAAGTTCAAAACTATTTAAACACTACCGAACATGTTCGTTCCTGGATTTATGTTGTAGCCGGTACAGAACAGATGGAAGCGCTGCCTGAAGATCAGCAGGAAGCTGTGAAAGAGGCGGCAGCAGAAGCAGAACAATATTCACAAGAATTATTTGAAGAAGAAATGGAAATAGTTCGACAAAGTCTGATCGATAATGGCATGGAAATTAACGAAGATGTTGATCAAGAAGCTTTTCGTGAGGCAATGCTACCTGCGTTAGAAGAATATTTTGATGAAGAACAGCTTGAATTGTATCAGGAGATTTTAGATGCTGCTGACGATAACGGGGGTGAAGAGGAATGAATCTGATGCAAAAAGTTGACAAGGTACTTGGTATCGTATCGATGTTGCTGTTTACAGCTTTATTACTTGTCGTTATTATACAGATTTTAAGTCGATATTTTCCGTATGATTTTATATGGACAGAGGAGCTTTCCCGTTATCTATTTGTATATTCGATTGTGACATCTGCACCGCTAGCATTGAGAAAGCAAGAGTTTATAAGAGTAGATTTACTTATTGAGAAGTTACCAGCGCATGTTAGGAAAGTATATGAAAGCGTTGTCGGTGTTTTGATTTTTGTCTTTTCCCTCGTGTTATTTATTTATGCAGTTCAGTTTACCAATCTAGGAACCGATTTTTATGCTCCTACCTTAGGTTTTTCAATGGCATATGCCTATGCGTCAGTTCCGTTACTGGCCATTTTGTTAATGATTTATTCGGTGGTGTCTATTATCGATCAGTTTCGTGATGAGCCACAGAAAGAGAAGGAGGAGCAGTTATGATGGCATTATTGCTTTTTGGGCTATTCTTTTTATTAATTGCTGTTGGCGTTCCCATTGCATTCAGTTTAAGCATATCTTCACTCGTTTATTTAATCGTTGCCGGCGTTCCGTTTACGGTTATTCCTCAAACGATGTTTGCTGGATTAGATTCTTTTGTGATGTTAGCCATTCCTGCTTTTATTCTGGCAGGTAATTTAATGAATGCTGGCGGGATTACGAATCGGATTATTGATTTCGCAAACGCTGTTGTTGGGCATATCCGAGGCGGTTTAGGATTAACAAATGTAGCTTCATCGTTAGGGTTTGCAGGTATTTCTGGAACAGCTTTATCAGATACAGCTAGTATCGGGTCTGTTATGATACCTGCCATGAAGAAACAAGGTTATGGAGCAGGTTTTTCTGCAGCAGTAACTTCCATTTCTTCAACGGTGGGCCCAATGTTACCGCCGTCTTTACCGATGATTATTATAGGTACACTTGCAGGTATTTCTATTGGAGATTTATTCTTAGCCGGAGCTATTCCAGGAGTCCTTTTAGCTTTTGGATTTTTAATTGCTACATATGCTATTTCTGTCAAACGACAGTATCCAAAGGGAGAAAAACAATCTTTTTCCGTGATTGGAAAAACATTTTTTGGTGCGTTTTGGGCGCTATTAATGGTTGTCATTATTCTCTGGGGGATACTTGGAGGTTATTTTACGCCTACAGAAGCAGCTGTTGTTTGCGTAGTTTATGCATTTGTTGTAGGGAAATTTGTTTATAAAGAATTAAAGTTAAAAGAAATTCCAAGCATTTTACTAAGCACGTTACGCTCTACTGCCTCCATTTTGTTACTTGTTGGATTTGCCAATACATTTGGATGGGTTTTAGTAAGTGAAGGCGTACCTCTGCAAATTGCAAATGGCATTTTATCACTGACGGACAATCCGATTATGGTGATTCTATTAATTATTTTATTACTGCTTATTGTCGGAATGTTTATGGAGACAATCGCAGCACTTGTGATTTTGTTCCCGGTACTGCTGCCTGTTGCAGAAAGTATTGGAATGGATCCAATTCATTTTGGAGTTGTTATGGTACTGGCATTGATGATTGGCCTGTCCACACCGCCTTTAGGTGTTTGTTTATTTGTAGCTTCCACATTTGCTAAAATACCAATCACCAGAACAGTAAAAGAATTATTACCTTTCTTTGGTGTGGCAATGCTTGTGTTGATTATAGTTGCATTTGTACCTTCTCTATCATTGTTCTTACCAAGTTTATTTGAATAAAGGATGTGTTGAAATATGAAAGCAATACAAGTTGAAAAACCCGGTCAGTTAGATATTGTAGAAGTGGATAAGCCGGTATTGGAGGATGCACATGATGTTATCGTCAACGTGAAGAATGTTGGTATATGTGGTTCAGATGTTCACATTTATCATGGCAGTAACCCGTTTACGGTTTATCCGAGAATTATAGGTCATGAAGTTTCTGGCATTGTAGAAGAAATCGGAGAAGAAGTAACGTCCTTGCGAGTAGGGGATCTGGTTGCTTTAGAGCCAATTGTTTACTGTGGAGAATGTTATGCTTGCCGGAAAGGGCAGCCGAATGTTTGTGAATCACTAGAAGTATTTGGTGTTCACCGGGACGGCGGAATGAGCGAATGGCTTAAAGCAGGGGAAAAGAATTGGCATAAAGTTTCCAACCAGGTTTCCGAAGAAGCTGCAGCGCTCATTGAACCATTAACTATTGGTGCGCAGGCTACTTTTAGAGGAGAGGTAAAAGAAGGAGAGACGGTCTTTATTATTGGCGCAGGCCCAACAGGGATTGCTTGTCTTTTATTAGCCAAGGAGCGAGGAGCCAAGGTGTTTATTTCGGATTTTAATCAGACGAGATTAGATTACGCTGCTTTCATCGGTGCAGATGTCACCATTCAGCCCAAAGAGGTGGAGGTAGCAGATGAGATTGCGAGATTGACAGATGGCGAACTGGCGAATGTTGTAATTGATGCAGTCGGACTTCCTCAAACGTTCCAACAAGCTGTTGAATCAGCATCGATTGCAGGGACAGTGGTTACATTAGGTTTTAATGAAAATCCATCTTCTATTCCTTCTTTACTTTTAACCAAAAAGGAACTAAAAGTAGTTGGATCGCGATTGCAGACACATCAATTTAAAGGTGTAATTGAAAAAGTGGAAAACGGAAATCTGGATCCAAGCCAGATTGTTTCACACCGTTATCCGATGGAGCAAATCAAGGATGCCTTTGAACTACTGGAGAACAATCCGGAAGCAGTAAGGAAAATTGTACTAACATTTTAGCAGCAGGAGTTGATGGAAAATGAGAATGACATTTAGGTGGTACGGTGAAAATAATGATTCTGTTTCCCTGGCGCAAATTAAACAAATTCCTGGTGTAGAAGGTCTTGTTTGGGCATTACATCATCGTGCGGCAGGAGAAGTTTGGCCGGAGGAAGAAATAAAAGAAGTAAAAAAGCAGGCGGATGCTTACGGTTTTCATTTAGATGTTGTAGAAAGCATTAATGTGCATGAAGACATTAAATTAGGAAGACAGACAAGAGATAAATATATTGAAAACTATAAAACAAGTTTACGTAACGTTGCTAAGGTCGGGGCAAAGGTAGTTTGTTTTAACTTTATGCCGGTTTTTGATTGGACCCGTACAGACTTATATAAAGAATTAGAAGACGGTTCCACTGCTTTGTTTTATGAAACGTCAAAGGTAGACAATATGGATCCGAACGATTTGATTGAACAAATCACGGATTCAGGCTATACGATGCCTGGATGGGAGCCAGAGCGTTTAAAGACGATAAAAGAATCCTTTCAAGCATATGAAGAAGTGGACGAGGAACAATTATGGAAGAATCTGGAGTACTTTTTAGAAGAAGTTCTTCCTGTTGCGGAGGAGGAAGGCGTCAAGTTGGCTATCCATCCGGATGATCCACCTTGGCCAGTGTTTAATCTTCCTCGGCTTATAACAAGTGAACAGGCTTTGGAAAGGTATCTAGCTATTTCAGATAGTCCTTCGCATTGTTTGACGCTTTGCAGTGGTTCATTGGGAGCAAATCCAAATAATGATATTCCGGCTATCATTCGAAAATTTCATGAGCGTATTGCGTTTGCGCATATCCGCAATGTACGCACGTATGAAAATGGAGACTTTATTGAAACATCGCATCGGACACAGGATGGGTCTGTCCCCATTGATGATATTGTCAAAGCTTATCATGAGACAGGCTTTCAAGGCTATGCCCGTCCAGATCATGGCAGACACTTATGGGAAGAAGAATGTCGTCCGGGTTATGGATTATACGATCGGGCTTTAGGTATCATGCACTTATGGGGACTATGGGATGCTTACGAACTAATGAAGAAAGAAAAGGAGTGTGAATCATCTTGTTACCAACATATGAAGGATTAACTGATAAGACAGCTGTTGTCACGGGCGGCAGCGGAGTTCTTTGTCAAGCAATGGCGAAAGAGCTTGCGCGTCAAGGTATGAAAGTGGCTATTTTGAACCGGAATGTAGAAAATGGCCAAAAGATTGTCGATGAAATTAAAGAACAAGGTGGCACGGCAATTGCAGTCGCTTGTGACGTATTAAATGAAGACAATGTCAGGGAAGCATATGAAGTTGTGAAACAGGAATTAGGGGAATGTGATCTGCTTATTAATGGAGCTGGCGGCAACCATCCAGATGCAATTACAGATAAGGAAACATTTGAAGCAGGAGATATAGAAGACAGCACGATAAAATCATTTTTTGATTTGCAATTGAACGGTTTTGATCATGTTTTTCGTCTGAATTTAGTGGGTTCATTAATCCCTACGCAAGTATTTGCGAAAGAAATGACAGAACGGGGAGGGAATATCATTAATATTTCTTCCATGGCGGCACCGGCTCCGATGACCAAAGTGCCGGCTTACAGTGCTGCAAAATCAGGAATTGATAACTTGACCAAATGGTTATCCGTCCATTTTGCTGAAGCGGGCATTCGTATTAATGCCATTGCACCAGGCTTCTTTTTAACAGAACAAAATCGAGGGCTTCTTCTGAATGAAGACGGTTCTTTGTCGGAGCGTGCAGAAAAAATTATTAGCCACACACCACAAAGTCGCTTTGGAAAACCGGAAGATTTATTAGGAACACTACTATGGCTAGCAGATAATAATACGTCTGGATTTGTCACAGGTATTACTGTTCCTGTAGATGGTGGTTTTATGGCGTTTTCAGGTGTTTAGGTTAGGAATGAAAGAAGGCTTGTGATAAATGAAGACATCTTTTATCACAAGCCTTTTTTGCTATTATGAGAAAGAAAAATACTAATTACTTTCTTCTTCAAATAGAGATTGAAAATATGCATAAACCGTATTTTCTTCATCTAATACTTTAAATAATGTTCCATCTTTCTCCGGTGGGACCACTCGGATATATTCGTTGGTAAGATAGAGGTACAGACTATTTTCATCAGAAAGGTGCATTTCTGCAGTATATTCCGGGCTGTTATCGTTATCGGTAATTCGTCCGCCATCATAAATGCGTACATCTTCAATAAGCGTTCTGGTAATCGCATTGGATTGATCCAATACAATTTCCTCTTCATTTTCTGATTGTACGGGCTTATCGCTATTTAAATGGCTGGCATCTGATTCGGTAATCGTGATGGATTCCACATGTCTCCGTTCCCCTTCCACGGTTAATTCGTCTGTTAAAACAATGGGAAGATTTGTTGGCACAGAGGTGAAGGAAATTTTAAAGTAGAAAATAAGTATAAGCAGGGTAACGATTGCAGCAGCTAGGATACTGCTGAAAATAATGTATTTTTTGGGCATGGATTCCGCTCCTTATGAATTGGAAAGTTCAAAAAGAGTTCCATTATAATGACGCATCAAGAGAAGGAGAGATTATACAGAGCATCTCTTCTTTTTTCATATGCATATTATAATATCATCTCATCAATTAGGATGTTACAAAATGAATGATAACATACTATCCATAAGAAGTAGAAAGAGGAAGATGAATGGTTTTCATTTGATATAAAAAGCGTAAAGGTCATGTTTTATTACATCGATGAAAAAATGGAGGAGATGTTTCATATATTATTTTCTAAATACTCACACCCAAACTGGAATATATCACATACCAACATCATAAAGATGTAGAGACACATTTCATCAAGAGTGGGTCTACATCTTTTTTTGCATGGCAACATGTATGGTTTATGCATAAAGAACCTATTTAAACGCAGCAGCACCCGCTTCAGATGAGAAGATTTTTAATGGATGTTTTTGACTCCTTATTTTGTTAGCGCTTTCTTTTAGTGGTGAATGGCATGGATTACATTTGAACAGAGAGGGTGTCATTTCGAATGAAAGCTAAAAACCTGACCAGAAATATCCTTATTGCATTGGTAGCTGGTGCTGTTGTCGGTATGGCTTTGACATTTGCTCCTGAAAGCTTTTTTGGTCCACTGGATAAATACGTATTAGACCCGGTTGGTCAGATATTTATTAATCTCATTATGATGTTAGTTGTGCCTTTAGTGTTTGTATCTATTGTTTTAGGAACAGCAGGGCTTGGTGATCCAGCAAAGTTAGGGAAAATTGGTATATCTACAATTAGTTTCTTTTTAGCAACGACGGCAATTGCAATTACATTAGGACTAACCTTAGCTTATCTGGTGAAACCGGGGAAAGCGGGGATTTTTGATACATCTAATCTTGGTGATTACACCCCAAGTGAAGCACCACCTATCATGGAGACCCTTATCAATATCATTCCGGAGAATCCAATCGCGGCATTGTCTGCTGGAGAAATGCTGCAAATTATTGCGTTTGCCATCTTTATCGGGATTGCTTTAGCTTATTTGAACAATAAGACAAAAGGCATTTATAACTTATTTGAACAGGCAAATGATATCTTAGGATGGCTTGTGATGTTAGTGATGCGATTTGCTCCATATGGGGCGTTTGCGTTAATTGCATCAGCAATCGCCAGTGCTGGATTGGATGCGGTTGGTTCGATGTTAAGTTATTTATTAACGGTTATTGCGGGGCTGATTCTGCATGCTTTTATTATTTATTCATTGGCTATCTGGCTATTAGGACGTGGAAATCCAATCACATTTTATAAAGGTTTCTTCCCTGCGATGACGGTGGCATTCAGTACCTCCAGTTCGAATGCAGCACTTCCGGTATCGATGAAAACCGCACAAGATACCCTTGGAGTAAAGAAAGAGATCAGCAGTTTTGTGCAGCCGCTCGGCGCAACAATCAATATGGATGGCACGGCAATTATGCAGGCTGTTGCAACGGTATTTATCGCCCAGGTATATAATCTGCCGCTGACAATGACAGAACTTTTAATGATAGTGCTTGTTGCCACCCTTGCGAGCGTCGGTACAGCTGGGGTGCCTGGAGTTGGATTAATCATGCTGGCAATGGTGCTGAATCAGGTCGGTCTGCCTGTTGAAGGGATTGCATTAATTATCGGTATCGATCGTATTCTGGATATGTTGAGAACATCTCTGAATATCACTGGAGATGCAGCATGTGCTTATATTTTATCGGAAAGAGAAAAACGGAAAATAACAAGCAAGTGAATGGATGGGAAAAGCGGAACTTTCTTCAGTGGCCTGTTTCAAGA
The DNA here is from genome assembly GCF_042675985.1 of Oceanobacillus locisalsi. NCBI lineage: Bacteria > Bacillati > Bacillota > Bacilli > Caryophanales > Bacillaceae > Oceanobacillus > Oceanobacillus locisalsi. Next base: position 387,488 of record NZ_JBHTKK010000001.1, on the reverse strand, counting down.
GGAATATTATGGAAAAGCAGCGTAACTCCCTGCTGGGATTACGCTGCTTTTACTTGTAAGATATCGGTTGAAGGGCAGCATCTTATTTACATGAAAAAAGATAGTATGAACCTGACTATATAAAACACGAGGGGAAGGATCGAAATAACGATGCCAATTTTTTTTAACCGAAATAAATAGTATAAAGTTGCTCCCAAAGCCCAGACAGCAATAAGTAAAAAGAAGTCCAGACCAGAAGAATCACTGCCCCCATCAGCAATAGCTCTTCCCATAAAAAAGAAAGATGAGATGATGGTTATAAATCCCGTTATAATAAAATAAAACAAAGACGAGCGATTATTGATTCCTCTTAATTTATTTTCAGAAGTAGACTTCATGAGAAATCCTCTCCTATTCAAGTAATGAATTAAATCTTTATGCAAGATGTTAAGTGCTTTCCTACCTTTAATTGTATACCTGTGAATATGCTTTGTAAATTTATAATGTTTATGCAAATATTTTAAATAAGTCAGTATATAAATACAGAAGTATCTGCCTTCAGGTTTTTCCGTTATATTTGTAGCAGTATTCATAAAGTGTTACGGTCAAGGGGAGAATATTTTCACAGGAGGTTTTTGCTAATGAGTGGCAAGCTAGAAGGAAAAATTGCTATTGTAACTGGGGGAACTGGCGGAATTGGTAAAGCAACTGTAGAATTATTTTTAAAAGAAGGGGCTAAAGTAGCCGCCGTAGATATTAATGAAGAAAAATTGAAAGAACTTGAAAAAGAAGTCCATTCTGAAGACAATCTGGTGACAGTTCAAGCCGATGTCTCAAAAGAAGCAGATGTTAAAAATTATGTGAATACGGTAATGGATAAATTTGGCCGGATTGATATTTTATTTAATAATGCAGGAATTTTAGGAGAAGTGAAGCCTTTCTTAGAACAAACCATTGATAATTTTGATCAGGTTCTTTCGGTTAATGTAAGAGGAAGTGCACTTGGTTTATTAAATGTGCTTCCAGTCATGGCAGAACAAAAATCAGGAAGTGTTATCAATACATCGTCCATTTCTGGTCTGATAGCAACCAATGGTTTTGCTCCATACGATACATCCAAACATGCGGTAAACGGTCTCACTAAAAATGCTGCAAAAGATGTTGCGAAATATGGTGTCAGAGTGAATTCTATACACCCTTCTCAAGTGGATACGGATATGGTGAAAGACGTAGAATCTGGAATTAATGCGGAAGATACGGAAAGCGTAAAATCAGACCTTCAAGCAGCCATCCCAATGGGCAGATATGCTAAACCAGAAGAAGTTGCTAAATTAGCTTTATTCCTGGCATCGGATGATAGCGAATTTATTACCGGATCGCAATATCGAATTGATGGCGGATTAGTATCATAAGAAAATGAAAAAACGATGGGAAGTATATTTTACGCAATTAAGAAGGGGCTTTTGCATAATTAGAATAACCGGTTGTGTAATAGTCCCTTCTTAATTTTTGAAAATTTAATGGTTGGTAATCTAAAACAGATAGATGTAAATAAAGTTAAATTTACAGTTTTTGGAATACAAGCGTAAAAATAGTCCACACCTATGAAAAGGTATGGACTATTTTACGCTTACATACATAACACTACACAAAAAAATATAATTTCCATCAACAATCATATTTTTTACTTGGAATAATAAAGAGATAAACTGATTTTGGCACTTATAAGAATGGCGCTATTGCCACAAAAATAGCTCCGGATAAAGTTATGAAACCGCTGATACCAGTTATAAGAGCGTTCCTTTTTCGTCCGTCCATTAGTGCCTCTACAAATGATATAAAAAAGAAAAGTGGAATAAGAAACAAAAATATAGGAAGTACTACTGGCTGTGGATTATCAATAATAGCTGTATATATAATGAGAGCTACAGCAACTATGCCGACAATTGCTTCTAAAATTTTAAAAACAGTTTTACGTTCGCTTCTTGGTTTTAATTCGTAAAAAATCTATCCAAGAATTTTTAATAATAAATCCCTCCAGATTTACTTCAAGTCTTTTTCTTATAATTCGCTTGCCTTCATTTACAATTACTAAACGAGAATATAGAATTATAATTTTATTTCAATTAGTAGATACAGTTAATAAGTTTGTATTACAAATGCATAAAACTAATTTTGATTTAAATTAATTTTATGCATTTTATTTGCATTTAATAATCGAATAAATTTTATAATTGCTTTTTTTAAAATACAAAGACGAGCGGAATTTTCGAAAGTGTATTTTTTAAAAACCCAAATTATGCAGCTTGTTGTTGCTGAATAAGCTTAGCTTGGATCCGCAGCTAATTTGGAAGCATTATAAACCAAAGTGGGCCTATCAAAATGAACTTTCAAACGCTGAACAAGGACTTGATGTGATTGGGATGGTTAAAAATTTAAAGCAGCGTTATCAGGTAGATGGCAAACATGTCAGTTTAAAAGAACTTTATCGTCTGGCGAAACCGGCAGCTGGCAAGAAAGACATCCTTCGTTTTATTCAAACAACCCAAGCCAATGGTGTGCCTGTCAAAGCCGTATTTGTGCGTAATCGTAATAAAAAGAGCGATTGGCTCGCTATTTTGAGCACGGATTGCACGCTTGGCGATTAAGAAATCATTCGTATTTATGGAATGCGCTGGGATATTGAAGTTTTTCCAAAACAACCAAATCCCTTTTAAATCTACAAAAAGAGTTCCAAAGTCGGTCTTATGATGCCCTGATTAGCCATACAACCATTGTATTTGCAAGGTATATTGTGTTTTCCTGGCAAAACCGTTGTAACACGGATAACCGAACGCTGGGCGGCTTACTCTATGAATTATGTGATGAAATTGATGAACTGGATTGGGTTGTCGTTTTACAGCAATTAATCGAGATTCTTGATGATTCCATCCAGCATACCAATAAAGCAATACAAAAATTAATCAAAAATCAAGTACAGCAGTGGGTGGCAGGTTTACCTAACTATATCAAGGGTTATATGTCTATTTCAGTGTGCGAAAGTTGAGTTATAAATTCTATAAATTTCTGCTATAGGAAATAGTTAGACTCAAAGAATTTATTGGCTGATTATTCTCATATCTTTTTTTATTCTTCACGTATATACAGCAAGTGTTATTATTATAGCTGCAATTAATGTTAAAAAGGTAGATATGCCCGTTACTATCGCATTTCTTTTTCTTTTATCCATAAGACCTTCTACAAAAGATACAGCAAAGAAAAGCGGAATAAGATACATGAAGGAAACAATGAAAATTGCCAGAGGCTGGTCAACTAATAAAGCATATAAAATAATTAAACCTGCTAAAATTAAGATAATTGCATCCAATACCTTAAAAATGGTTTTCCTTTCATTTCTTGGTTTCAACTGAAATAAATATCTCCAGAAGTTTTCATAAGACTCAAGAAACTTTTTCATTATATCCCTCCCACGTAATAAAATTACAGTAAAGTTTACCCTGTTATTTTTCACATTAAACGCTAATATTTTCTTGAAATTATGAATTTTAATTCCCGTGATTATAGCTCTTATAAAAATTCTATGTTAAATGACATATCTATACTTATAAGTTCGGTACTGTCAATAAGTTAGTATCTTTACGCCCCACAGCATTCAATCTTATATACTCCATTTCTCCAATAAAAACCGTGCCGATAAACATTTCCTCCACCTGGACAATGACAATGAGGACATTGATCAAATAAGGGAAAATCATTTTCTTTTCCTCTGTCGGCATATTCTTCTAAGCTGATTTGAAAATCATAGGATATGATCATCCAACTACCCCCGAAGTAATTTGCGAAGAATTTAGTACATTTCTTCAGAGATGTCCAAAGATAAGTCTGGAGGAATTTGAAAATTATACGGCTTTTTTAGAGGAGATAATGTGCTCGTTTACACAAAGAGTTATATGATGATTAAAATAGTGAGGGCTGTTGCATAATCGGTTATCTGATTGCGCAACAGCCCTTAATTAGAATCATAAAGTTTAATCATAAATAATTTACTTTTTATAATATCCTTTTTTCTTCTTTCTATGGTCTTCATAAGTCATTAGGAAAACTGTTATTAAAGTAATAGAGATGGTACCAGAAATTCCATTCCAGTCCCCAGTAATCACTCTTATTAGTGCTAGAAGCACTATACCTCCTGGAATAGAAACTAAAAGATATTTTGAGAAAGTACGTAAATATTTTTTAATAAATATTCACCACCCTAATGGTCTTTATTAAATATATTTTATCATTAATTTCAGGTCATTTTCAAATATCTAAATTATAATAAAACTATGTCTTGGCTTTTCAGCCAAGACATAGTTTTATTATAATAGTCTACCCAAATAGCTTCCATAGAATAAAATTTGGCTTTATGGTTTGTATTTTTCACAAAGTTGTTCACCGGCATACTGAACAAGTCGGCTGATCCCCACCCTTACTAGGGCGGCTTTTAACCCTCCTAAACTAAATGCAACTACAGCAAACCGACTAAGCAAGATTGAGTTACCATACCACAATAGACGACAGCCTGCATAGTTTAAGTCATCTAAGTCAATATTTGTAACTTCTGCTTTCAATAGGTTACTTTGCAATTCTCGGTAGGCTTCGCTTACTTCTTGCGCAATGATTAAACTCACATTATCTAATTCAACTCGTGTATCCTCTACAGTCTCTAATAGTTCTCCGTCCACATCATAGATGTTAACTGTTACCTCGTCAGAATATAATAAACCGCTAAATTCAATTGTTCCGTACCCTAGCAATTCTTCTCCAGTTTGATCAAAATAAGCGTATATGCCTAATAATTCATTGTTTTGAGCTACTCCTGAAATTAAATATATTTCATCTTCTGAATCATCATATGAAAATGAAACTCCAGCAGTTTCTTCATTATTAAGAGAATAGCTGGTTGTGTTCCTATAAGCATTATTACTCTCTAAAATTTCTATTAAATCATTCACTTTGCTATTATTTAATACAGCCGATTCTGAACCGAAAGCATCTAAAGCTGCTTGTATTTCTTCATAATTTAAAGTCTGCGTTGCTTCTATATCCAACGCCACCATAGTATAAGGTCCAACTATTCCATCTATATTGAGGTCAGATGCTTCCTGAAACTGCTCCACGGCATCAACCGTCTCCGTCCCATAACCACCATCCACACTAATAGAGAGGTTAACTTCTTCCTGCTCATTTAACTGCTCCTGAATACGGCGGACATGCGCTCCTTCATCTCCTTCTTGAATTAAAATCGTTTCATATAATTCATCAATTTTATAAAACGTATCTGGTCCGGCAATCCCGTCTACCGTCATAAAGTTAAAATATTGAAAGTCACGTACTCCTTGTTCAGTGGTTGCACCATAATCCCCATCAGCACCGTATGGGGATAAATCTACTGTGAAATACATTAGATCTTCCTGTAATAATTCTACGCCATTACCTGAATCACCTGGACGATAAATAATATCTGCTCTTAATTGTCCTAGCGTTTCCGGTCCTGCAATGCCGTCTACTGTTAATCCTTTTCTTTCTTGGAAACGGCTCACCCAATCCATCGTTTCTGCACCATAAGTTCCATCAATTCCATGTTGCGGCAGAGCACTCGGGTTTTCTCGAACTAATTGTCTTTGCAATGTGGTGATAAACCTTCTTGGCGAACCAGCCTGTACTACTCTGTTATCAATTGTCATTTTTCATTCTCCTCTTTTTTTAGTTTTATTTTTGAGATTTCTAATAAAGTACAAAATATACTATCTGCAACAATGTTCTTTTCTGAAAGCGTTACACCATTGTTATCACCCCCCTTAAAGGCTTTTATATCGAATTTTTGGTAATCTTCTCTTTCATCATTCATTTAGAAATTTGAGGCTTTCACTATATAAAGAGAAATAAAATATAAAAAATTAAACCTCGACCTCAAAAATTTTTCATTCTTTTTAAATGGCAGTTACTTTAAAAATTTTTGAGTGTGGTATACGCCACTTTTTTATTAGTAATTTGAGATGAGATGCTTACTATATAAAGTGAAAAATACATTTAAAAAGTAAACCTACATTTCTAATTTTTTAAATTTTCTCGGGAAATAGTAGTTGAAGGAGTAGAATTCGCTAAAAAGGAAGGTGATTTTGTGCAGGTAATGTCTCTATTTCTCAAGTTGATTGAACTGTCTGGTAATTACAGACGCGGATAGAGGGATTGATAGTTTATTTTTTAAGAAAACAAAAAACTGTCGCACAATCATATAACTGAATGTGCAACAGTTCCTTTTATTGAAAATTGATTTTAAGTTAACCATAGTAGTAATATAAACTCGAAACTGCAATTGCAATGATAGTCGTTCTCTCGAATGGCTCTGATGCAAGATTAAGAGATGGCCAAGGTTTTCGTTACTACAGATGGAAATGAAGAAAAACAACCTCTTTTGAAAAATAATTAAAACGTATAGTAAAGTATCCACAAACAGAGGAAATTTATTTTTCCTTCAAACTAAACCAGCTCTACATATTGTGTGTTCCCAGTAATATAAAGCCCGCTTTTCAAACGATACATCAACGATCCATTAACGGTTAATTCCTCCACAATGGTAAAAACTTCTCCTTTGCTGACGGTAGCATATCTCGCATTCCAATCCGGTTTATCATAAACCCATAAGCTTTCTGCTACAACACGTAGTTGTTGTCCTTCTGCCGGCGGGGGCGTTCCATTATTTTGAATCTCGTTTATAAAAGCTTCCCAAGAGTTTAATAGATTTGCCGGGCAGTTCTTCCCTGTCCAATATTGATGTGTGACGATGTTATTAATTGAAATAGATAAATCATCCATTAGCTGTTGGATTAAAGTAATTGCGTTTCCTTGAGCTTCTGAAAAATCTCCATCTTGATTGACGCAAATTTCAATCCCTATAGAAGTGTGATTTCCTTCTTGACCAGCATGCCATCCGACTTCGTTAAACGGTAAATGTTGTATAGCTTGGCTGTCATCTACAGTGATGTGCCAGGATACTTGTTGCGCTTGAGCGTTTTCTCCTTTTACATACGATGCATGCATTTCTGCATCTGCTCCGATAGAAACATTAGCAGTTTCATGCACCGTGATATGAGAAGGATTGAGACTTGTTTGTGGTCGGTTGGAGTTTGATACTGGAATAATATCTTGTTTTATATCAATCATTATTTGTTCCTCCTTGCTTATGCAGTGTAGTACGTTCTAATTCCCTGATGGCTTCTGTTAAATTATGAATGCGCTTTTCAAATCGGATAAGCAAATAAACAGCAACCAGTGTTGGAAATCCAAAATTGCCTAACAGTATTGCCCAATCTGGTAAGTTATCCATAAATTATTCCTCCTTTGATAGAAAAAGAGGTTTTTCTATGGAAAAAAACAACTTTTAAGGAGAAAAATTTATTTTAATTATTATTAGCTGGAACAATTCTTTTCCAGCATGCTTTCTGTTTCATCTGTGTGATCAAATATTTTTTTGATGGTTACAGAAGCATTTACATTATTTAAAAGCAGGTCATAAATGATATCTTTTTCCATATTGTTGAGGCTGTCATTGTTCAGTAGATTGCTATAGTAGCTTGTCATTTCCCGCGATTTACAATAACATTTCATTAAAATATCAGTGTTCATAGAAAATCTCCTTTTTTCCATTTATAAATAATCTGGTGTTGATAACGCCTAAGAGCAATCTTGGAAAAACCACCAGAATTCAGGGGCTTCTCTAAACTCTACTTCCAGTAGCTTTTCAATAATTTTTAACCGTAATTCTTGTTCTAAGTCATGGCGGTTATGATAAGAAGCATTTCGGGAAGTTTGCTTAATTTTAGAATCAAAATGATTTAATAATTGTTCTATATCCTCTGTTTGGTCTGGAGCCAAATAATTCAGATTTATCATACTACCCCTCCTCTTTAGTTTGAATCGTTTTCTTTAGTTTTTTTAATATGCTTTTATGTTGCTTAGAGATATTTTGCGGAGTCGTATTAACAGATTCGGCAATTTCTTTCATCGTCATATTTTTAAGATATAATTTATCTAGTATGGCCAGCTGCTTGTATGAAAGTAATGTTAGTGCGTTGTGGAGTTTCTCATCTTCAATGTGATTTCTTATTTCATATCCATATGATTGCTCGGCAATATTCTGTGGTGTGGATTCTATAAGATCTTTCATTGTTGTTCCTTCTTGATCATGAATGTCATTATCGAGTACAACAGGGTATCGATCCTGTATTTTTCGCATTTTCTTATCGTAATCAATGCTAAAAAATTTAATCAGTTTGTTGATATAAGCTTCCTTTTGGATATGCTTATAATAGTTTTTAAAAGCTTTATTAACTTTTTCTTTATTAACAGCAGTAGGATATAAAATAGATTGCTTTAAAAGGTCATAATTATTCTCATCTTGGATAAATTTGTTTAATATTGGATTGTTAAACACGTGTGCATATTCATTTAAAAACGTTTCCATTATTTTATCTTCCTTATCTTCTTTCACCATAGATTTATCCCTCCCATAAAGTTCTTATAATAGTTAAAGAGAAAAAACGATCTTCTTTAACAACCATAATAGAACAAATGTTCCTGTTTTTCAAGAGTTGCATTATAAATATATTGTTAATTGAAGATAAAAACTAAATAGATAGGCTTTGAAGACTGAAAAATATTTTGTGAAATTTTAAAAGTATGTTTTGTTTTGAATTTATTTCTCTTTATTAAAGGGGCGTATGAAAATGCAAAGAAAAGGAAGTAATGTATAATTTCTTTTCCCGTATGTTGTAGATTTTTTAGTTTAGGTTATTACATTAACGGAAATATATAATTAACATCCCGGGGCATCAGGGAGATTCACGATTAAAATTGGAATTAAATGAAACCTAAAGCGATATGGTCTGTGATAAGGGTTTGTATGTGTTATTTCTTAGAAGCAATAGTCACATGAAGCCTTATTACTTTGATTATCGCACCTATTAGTATGCTTGTTGTGATATTTAGAGGCGAAATGAACTGAACATAGTCGCAAATGCGAGGGATGGAATTATATGTATCTTATATTGTCTTGGTACAGTTAATTTCACGAAAAAGATCTAAATTCCTTACTCCTTGTTAATTAAATTATATTCTGAATAATATAACGAATAAATGTTGATAAAATTTTTATAATACAATCATATTTTACGAGGTGCCCTATGAAAAAGAATGCTCCCTTCATCGGTTATTCGCTCATTTTTCTTGGAGTTGCTTTCATTGTAGTGGATACGAGTGCCCTATTTCATATGTATTATTTTCATTATGTATTCATCATTGTTGGTGTCGTTATTCTTTTGACATATTATCTAACAACCAGAAAAGAAAAGAGCCTGCTTTGCCGGATTGGATTCCATAAATTTGAACATGTCGGCTGGGATGATGACGTTCCATTTCGTCTGATTTATCGCTGTCAACGATGCGGTTACGAGAAAAAAGTGATAAGAAGTTCAGGTGGAGGCGGACCGTAATATTTCAAGGGAGATATTCCAACTTTCTTTTTCCTCTCATTTATAGAGGCCTTGATAGATGGAAGAAAAAGAAATGCAATGGTAACGAGGATATCGGGATTTATTACATTAATAGGAGCCATATTTGTAGCTATAGCTCCTTTTCTGTAAGGAGATGGTGAAAATGAAATATGTGAACCTTATCAAGTTAGCTACAGTTGGCGCAGTTTTCTTGGTTATTTACTTTTTTGTTTTTGATTATTTAATGGCAGGAGCGATAACGTATAGAGCCATTGTTTTGTCAATAACAGGTATCCTAATATCAAAAGGAGCCAGCTGGATATTTGGATGGATAGAAAAGCAGAGGATGACATATGATTGGTTAGAAGAGCAAAAGAGGACGCACGGTCGGATCTTAGAGAAAATGGAATGAATGTTTGGAGAGAATAATGATGAAGAAATATATGATATCGATAACCCTTATTCTGATATGCAGTGTCACACTCATAGCATGTACTGACGACGAAGATACAGCTGATAATCAAACGAACAATGACCAGGAAAATATGGAAGAAAACAATGAGGATGCACAAAATGAAAATGGTAATCAAACCAACGATAATCAAGATAATATAAATGAAAACGATCGTAATTCAGAAGAAGCTGATGAAAACACTTCAAATAACCCTTCCGATAGCACGAATGATTCGGAAACAGATGGAGATACGGAAGTGAAAGAAGATACAGAAGCAGAGGAGGATGCTTATGACTCCTATGAAAATGGAAGATTCGGATTTTCTGTTGAATATCCATCTACGTTTGAAGCAGATTATATGCCGGAAAACAATGACGGAATCGAAGTAAATGATGATACGGCCACAATTATTGCATCGGGAAGTCATGCTAGTATAACGGAAGAAGGCACTGCTTTTGTGAATGAGGTAGAATCAATTGAGCCTTATTATGAGGGAGAACTGGCAGAGGCAGAAGAGGAAGGGGAATCCATCAGTTATCAAAGACAGGAAGATGATTGGTACGTTGTTTCTTATAATGATGGAACAAATCATATTTATAAAAAATCGATTTTGGGCGATGACTATATAGCGAATCTTGTCATTGAATATCCAGCAGACTTACAAGAAGAGTATGAGCCAATGGTGGAACGGGTTTCTGATACATTTTCCATACCGTAACAGCGGTTTTGTAATGAAAATATAAGTCTGCAGGATGTGAGAGACTCCATGCTATCTTGTATATGGAGTGTTGATAGCAATTTCCTTTTACCGTTCCATACGCTTTCGAATAGCGCTTAAAACGGCTTGGTAATCATTAAAGCAATAATAATCAAAAACAGTGTATTGATCAGATGTTCATAGAAAAATAATCGCTTAGAGAGCGCGGTATATTCTGCAGGAATGGCTTCTCCCTTATGATTATTCAACAATGCTTTGATCGGCTTAGAGCTGGAAACTAATACAGTTGGACCGGAAGCTAGCGCAAGTAAAAAAAGAACCAGACTGGTCCAAAACCATCCTTGCTGGAAAAGGTATGAATTCAAAAATCCCATGCCTAATCCTGTAATAAGTAACAAGGTGCCTCCAATCATAACGAATTGATGCAGTTTATTGCGAATGGCATACGCATGCCGCAGTTCGGTCATGTTAGAAGCTTTTTTAGCAATGGGGGTCATGACAAAACCAGGCCCCATCCCTAAAATGGCAGAAAATATATGTATAAATACGAGAACGTCATAAAATGTCATTCGTGCGAGCCACCTCCAAATACAAATAGCACGCGTTCATCAATGGCAACAGCAGAGCCGTTTTAGAAAGCATGCTTTTGAAGTGTTTTTTGTTTTAGAATAAAACCTGTAATGTACGCGCCTATTAATGCGAGCAGGATTTTTACGGCAATCAGGGGAATTACAAAAATGATGGTAAACGATAAAGATAACCATAAAACTGTTACAGCGGTGATTTTTGCTTTCAATGGAATGCCCTTTCCTGCCCGGTAATTCTTAATATAAGAGCCGAAATATCTATTTTCAAGCAGCCAATGATACAGTCTTTCCGAACTTTTGGCGTAGCATGCCGCTGACAATAATAAAAAGGGCGTCGTCGGTAACAGCGGTAAAATAATACCAATGATCCCCAGACCCAGCGATAAGGAGCCACAGCTGACTAAAAATGCCTTTTTCATCGTAACACCTGCCTTCGCTTGGAATAAAATACTGCTTAAAGCAGCAGTTTATATGCCTTTCCCTAAGAAACCACTTCTATTTTACAATAGAATAGCTGTCTGTGAAGGTGCATAAAATGACTAATTTGTGTAGATTGCAAGCAGAATATTAGAAAAAGAAACAAGGCCTTGCCATAGGGCAAAGCCTTTTCAAATAGTGTTTATCACGGAGAACCGCCCGTAAAACTCCCGCTGAATGAAGTTTCGCTTTATAAAACGGCTTGATTTTCTGTTTCCTGAATCAATTCCGCGATGTCATTTTTCTCATTCATTACGGCAACTTTGGGTGTATGTTCTTTCAGCTCTTCCTGGTTTAACTGCACATAAGAAATAATAATAATCACATCATCAATCTGTACAAGACGGGCTGCTGCACCGTTCAAACAGATTTTTCCGCTTCCACGTTCGCCGGCGATAACATAGGTTTCCAAGCGTGCTCCATTGTTATTATTAACGATAGCGACTTTTTCATTTGGCAGGATATCGACAGCATCTAAAATATCAGCATCAATGGTGATGCTGCCGACATAATTCAAGTTGGCTTCGGTTACTCGTGCACGATGAATCTTACCGTTCATCATTGTTCGAATCATAGCTATCTCCTTTAATGATAATATTATCAATCAACCTGGCTTTGGAAAATTTTACAGCCAGGGATATAAAAATCTGGCCGGTAATCTGCGGCTGTTCTACTAATTCCGGATAACTGTAGACAGCAATATCCTCGACTTCTCCAGAGATGTTTTCCGTAAGGTGCGTATTGATCGTGTTCATTAAAACGGCACTGTTTCTTTCTCCGGCATCATATCTCGCCTTGGCTGTTATCAAACTTTGGTATAAATGAACAGCTTCCTGGCGTTCTTTTTCAGTTAAATAGACATTGCGGGAACTTTTGGCAAGGCCGTCGGATTCCCGGATGGTATCCACACCGATAATGCTGACGGGATGATTAAAATCAGCAACCATTTTTTCAATAATCGCCAGCTGTTGCGCATCTTTCTTACCAAAATAAGCGAAATCGGGACGGATGATATTGAACAGTTTATTAACTACTGTTACAACGCCGTCAAAATGGCCGGGACGTTTTGCGCCTTCCAGTACGTCAGCCATACGGTTGACCTTTAAAGAAATCGCTAATGGATCCGGGTACATTTCTTCTACGCTAGGGTAGAAAATATAATCAACGCCAAGCGGTTCTAACTTTGCCTGATCGCTGTCGATATCTCTGGGATAAGCATCGAAATCTTCATTTGGACCAAATTGCAGCGGGTTCACAAATACACTGACGACGGTAATATCATTGTCTTTCAAGGAGGCATTAACCATCGTTAAATGACCATCATGTAAAGCCCCCATCGTAGGCACCAGGCCGACCTGCTTTTGTGCTTGTTTGAATGTTCGCAGGATAGTTTTCATTTCTTGTATGGTTGTGATACGTTGCGTCATGGGTCTACCTCATCCATAATTTGTTTCTTGTACGTAAATTCGGGTGATGGGAATATGCCGGTCTTTACTTCTTCGCGATAGGTTGTTAATGCATCTACCCCTGTCGTAAAGTCTCCGTAGCGTTTGACAAACTTTGGTTTGCGGTCAACGCCATAGTTTAACACATCATGATAAACAAGAACCTGGCCATCTGTATCTGCGCCGGCGCCAATGCCGATAACAGGGATGGATAATTGTTTGGTAATCGTTGCTGCCAAATCACTTGGAATGGCTTCTAACACCAGCATCACAGCACCGCTTTGTTCTATCAGCTTGGCATCTTCTATTAAAGTCTCGGCGGCTTCTTTTGATGCTGCCTGAAGTTTATAGCCGGTAACACCGAAACTTTGCGGTGTCAGTCCAAGGTGGGCAACAATGGGAATACCGCTTTGTGTGCATCTTTTAATCAATGAGGCAGCATGCGCACCTTCCATTTTCAAAGCGTTGGCGTTGGTTTCTTGGTATAGAGCAACCGCGTTTTCCATATCTGTTTTATCATCGATGCCAACTGTTCCAAATGGCATATCAACGACCATAAATGTATCTGCTGCTCCCCGGCGTACCGCTTTTGCGTGGTGCTTCATATCCTGCAACGTAACCTGCACGGTGCTTTCATAGCCAAGAACCGTCATGCCAAGAGAGTCTCCGACAAGAATACTCTCTATTCCTGCCTGCTCTGCCTGCTTTGCACTTGGATAGTCGTACGCTGTAAGCATTGTCATTTTTTCCCCGTTCCGTTTCATGTTCATGAAATCATGAAGGAAGTTCACTTTTAAATCACCTACTATTTTTATTGTTCTTCTTATTATAAAATTATCTATAACGTTTCACAATGGCAAGTTATTTGTCTGAGAAAAAAGGTGGGGAATAAAAATGGATACATTTGGAGTGATTGGCCCCGGTGCTGTCGGTTCTGTCATCGGCGAATCGTTGCATAACAGCGGTTATCAAGTGACTTTTCTTGGCAGAAGTGCGGGGGAAGTTTTTGTAGAAAGAGCGGACATGCAGGAAACTGCTGCTTTTCCTGTCGAAGCTGTTTCAGAAGTGAAGAAAGCCTTTGATTATGTATTTATCACAATGAAAGGATCACAATTGGAAGGAATCATGCCCTATTTAGATCAGCTGACACATGAAGATACGGTTTGTATTCTTTGTCAGAATGGTTATGGACAGCTGGATACCTTTCCCATTCCGAATGCGTATCAGGCAATTGTCTATATTAGCGGACAGAAGAAAGGGAATGTGGTTACGCATTTTCGTGATCGTATTTTGATTCTGCCTGAGAATGCAGGAACGAAAAAATTAAAAGAAAGTATTGCAGCAAGTAATCTGGAACTTCAATTAAGCTCTGATTATCGTTACGAAGTTTGGTATAAACTGCTCGTTAATGTCGCGATTAACTCCGTCACCGCACTCAGCAGGAATACGGCGCTTATTTTACAGGACGAAAAAATACAGAAGTTGTGTAAAAGATTAATCCGCGAAGGCATCGATATTGCTGCAGCAGAGGGCGTTTATTTTTGGACGGAAATTACAGATGAAATCATGCATATCTATGCAGGGTACCCGCCTTATATGGGGACAAGTATGTATTACGATATGATAAACGAGCAGGAAATGGAAGTTGCTTATATTCAAGGCTATTTATATCAAAAAAGTAAAGCATACAACTTAGATACACCTTGTTTAGATACGGTGTACAGTTTATTACTGGCGAGTGAGATGAAAGAGTGAGGCAAAGAGGCGCGTGAAAAAAGAAAGAATAAAAAAATGGAAATTTTATATTTCTATGTTTTGTTATTTTTTCTCCGTGGTATTAGTAAGACATGATAAATAGGCGGCATCTTCCTATTGATGCTCTTAATCAAACAATAAAAAGGAGAGGAGAAACAAAATGGACGCGCCGGAACATCAGAAGAAAAAAAGCTTGGTAGAAAAAAAGATTGTTATTCCTTCTATTGTTATTATAACGATGATCAGCTTTTTATTTGCTCTGTATACCAGCGAATCCATGGAATTATTGGATAATATTTTTAATACATTAGTGGATACCTTTAAATGGGGGTATTTGTGGTATGCATTTCTTATTGTTATAGCTGCTCTGTTCTTTGCATTTTCTAAATATGGAAGGGTTGTTTTAGGTGATCCTTCCAGGAAACCAAGATATAACTTATTTGAATATGCATCTATTTTAATCGCCATGGGTCTCGGTTCAACTGTCATGCGGACAGGATTGACGCAATGGAGCGAGGTTGCGAATGATCCGCCGTTCGGACTTGATGCTGGATCCATGGAAGCGATTCTTGCCGGGAATTCTTACAGTATGTTTTTATGGACCTTCCAGACCTTTGCTGTCTTTGTTATGGTAGCACCGGCAATGGGGTACCTTTTATACGTCAGGAAGAAGCCAAGAATGCGCATTTCTGAAGCAAGTCGTACCATATTCGGTGATAAATTTACAGACGGCATTGGCGGAATCATTCTTGATGTCCTTTTTTTAGTCAGTATTTTAGCAGGAGGGGCAGTAACATTAGGTCTAGGTACACCGATTGTCACGTATAATCTGGCAGAATTGTTAAATATAGAAGTTACCTTTCCTTTCACACTCATTGTTACATTGGTATGGGTTTTAGGCTTTTCCATCAGTGCTTATGTAGGCATTGATAAAGGAATCAAACGATTGAGTACATGGAATATGTATCTTGCAGGAGCGTTCGCTATCCTTGTGCTTATTATCGGTCCTGGAATCTTTATCATGAATTTCTTTTCAGATTCCTTACGTCATTTATTCTCTAATTATATCAACTTTTCCCTGTATACCAACTCTCTGAACTTAGAGGGCGGGACGCATATTGAAAGCCATACGGTCTTTTGGTTCGCTTATAACGCAACCTGGGCTATGCTTCATGGCGTTTTTGCTGCCATTGTATCCAAAGGCAGAACTATTAAAGAAATGATATTAACGTACTTGATGGCGCCGATGCTGTTGTCTTGGATTGCAACAGGCATTCTTGGCGGATTAAGTGTTCACAGGCAAGTGACGGATACCATACCCGTCCTGGATATTGTTCAAAATCAAGGGATTGAAGCATCTATCCCGGCTGTTTTGAGCTCTCTGCCGATGTCTGCTTTTATTCTTATCTTGTTTACGGTAATTGCAACGATTTTCTTAATCACTACATTGGATTCAACAACCTATACCGTGGCAACCTATATGTCCAATCAGGATATGTCCAAATCGAGCCCGTATAAATCATTACGCATCCTGGTCGCAGGATTGATTACGGTTCTTGCTTTAACACTGATGAGTGTAGGCGGCTTATCTCCGCTGGAAGTGCTCTCGGGATTAATGGGCATACCGATTATTATTATTCAAATTCTGACGGTCTTTGCGGCTAAGAAAATGATGGATGAGGATAGAGCTTGGGTGAAAAATGTGCGGAAAGCAAGGTATGCTACTACGAAGCAAAAGGATTAAAAAAAGGCGCTTCGAAGAGAAAATGTGGCTTTCTAAATAATATGGAGCTTCCGCCAGCAGGTGCGACATGGCCCTGTGTTTCATGGAAGCTCCATTTTTCATAAATGCTAAACATAGCTTGTCCCGTTATGATATTTCTGCGCTCTTAAGATTCCAAATATCCATACATGCTGTGGCTGCTTCGATTCCTTCTGTATATAATGCGATCCCGTTGCTTGCAAGATCCGGATAAATTCGTGTGGAGAGCACTGCCTCACCATCATTTACGAACACTTCGACAGAGCAGGTATCGACAAATATATGAAATGTTACCTCGTCGTTTTTATGCAACAAACGGGCTTTATTAACCGCTTTGTGAGAAAGTTCGCCTGCATGTGTTGTATCGACGATGATTTCATTTGTTGCCAAGTCGTAGGAAACAGTTATCCGCTCTGAACCATCTGTGGATCGGCGTAAGTGTAAACCAGCTTTTCCATGATCTTTATGTTTAGGTAATGTCCATTTGCATGTTAATTCATAGCTATGCTGCAAAAGCTGATCGGTATAAAGCGGATATGTTTCATCTTCTGATAATATCTGTTTATCAAAGTGCGTATGCTTATCCCGAAGTGCAGTCAGCTCTGGAACCGGCTGAGAACGTACATAGCCATCCTTGCCAAGAGAGAGTTCGCGAGGAATTGTCATAGCTCCGGACCATTTGTCGGTCTTGGACGGAAATTCGGTGAAGGGAAAGTCCATCCAGGCGATAAGAATACGCCTCCCTTTCGCATCTTTAAAAGTCTGGGCAGCATAAAAATCGATTCCGTAGTCGATTTCGCGCTGTGATTCTGGAATGAAGATACCTTTGTCATAATCCATGCTGCCGACCATGACTGTACTTTTACCGCGATCTGTATTCATAGGAGAGGTAATCAAAACATACTTGTCTCCTAACGGGAATAAATCTGGACATTCCCACATATTGCCTTGTGTGCCATCACTTTTGGCAGCAATACCTGCATACTCCCAATCTATTAGATTGCTGGACTTATATAATGCTATGGCGCCAGCGCCACCTACAGCTGTTCCCACAACCATATACCAAAGTTCACCGTGTTTCCATACTTTTGGATCGCGGAATTCATCGCTTATTCCTTCCGGG
The DNA here is from genome assembly GCF_042675985.1 of Oceanobacillus locisalsi. Taxonomy (NCBI): domain Bacteria; kingdom Bacillati; phylum Bacillota; class Bacilli; order Caryophanales; family Bacillaceae; genus Oceanobacillus; species Oceanobacillus locisalsi. The sequence continues at coordinate 369,652 of NZ_JBHTKK010000001.1, read as the reverse complement.
CTTCCATTGATAATGGGATTTGCGGGATGTTTGGTAAAATGTATGCCGTCTGTCGATGTTGCAATAGCTTGTACTTCTTTTGGGTCATGTCCTTCTAAATGCCCCGTATAAAACAGTGTCATGATATCTCCGTTCATAACAGCTGATCCGGAGAAACAGCCCATTTCACTCTTTTTTTCGTCATATTCATAGGGTTCAGAAGGTGCTAAAGCAACCGGTTGATGTTTCCAGTGCACAAGATCAGTGCTTGTCGCATGTCCCCAATGCATGGGCCCCCAATCATAACTGTACGGATTAAATTGATAAAATAAATGGTATATGCCATTGTACTGGATAAGACCATTTGGATCATTTAACCAGCCTGTCGGGGCCATAAAATGATAGTGGAGCCGATAAGAAGCATCCTTCTGTGCATGTTTGGTATCTGTCACTGCCTGATTAGCGCGAGCAAGCTGTTCAGAGTGTGTTTTGTGTTGTGCCATATAGTAAGCCCTCGTTTCATTTTGGTTTTTGATTGGTACAGAAAAGATAGAAACGACTATGAAAATAATCGAGATGATGGTGCCAAAACAAAAAATGTCGTTCTAAAAACGGTATTATCGTATAGTTTACCAATTGCAGATGAAAAAGCAAAACCTCCTGCTGAATGAAGTTTCGTTTTGTGGTAATGTAGCAATATAATTATGTATTCATTTTTAGGTGAGTATGAAGAAAGAGGGATGTATTCATGCAAAAGAAAGTTTACTTGAATCATGATGGCGGTGTAGATGATTTAATCTCGCTGTTTTTATTACTGCAGATGGAAGATGTGGAATTGACCGGCGTCGGCGTTACTCCGGCAGATTGTTATTTGGAACCGGCTGTGTATGCAAGCCGTAAAATTATTGATCGTTTTGGAAAGGGACAGAATGTCGAAGTAGCGGCATCCAGTTCCCGCGGCAAAAACCCATTTCCAAAAGATTGGCGTATGCATGCATTCTTTGTAGATGCTTTACCGATACTAAATGAGTCCGGGAAGATAGAAGCCAAGCTTGCGGAAGCAGAAGCACACGAGCATTTGGTTCATGTGCTTCGTAAGAGTGAGGAGAAAGTGACGCTTGTGTTTGTTGGCCCGCTGACCGATTTAGCCAGAGCTTTGGAAATCGCTCCGGATATTGAGGAGAAAATTGACAAACTCGTCTGGATGGGCGGAACTTTCTTAGAAAACGGGAATGTAGAAGAACCGGAACATGATGGGACCGCAGAATGGAATGCTTTCTGGGATCCGGAAGCGGTGAAAAAAGTATGGGACAGTGCCATCGAGATTGACCTTATCGCTTTAGAAAGCACGAATATGGTTCCATTGACGCCAGATGTCAGAGATAGGTGGGCTGCTGAACGGAAAGATATCGGTATTGATTTCCTTGGTCAGTGCTATGCAATGGTGCCGCCGCTTGTTCATTTTCAAACCAATTCCACTTATTTCTTATGGGATGTTTTAACAACAGCAACGATTGGCAAACCCGATTTGGTAAAGAAAAAAGAAGTGAAAAGCATCGTTTATCCGAATGGCGCGAGTCAAGGGAAAACCGAGATCTCAGAAGATGGACGCCCTGTTCAGTTTGTGTATGAAGTGAAACGGGATGCGTTCTTTGATTATATTACAGGGTTAGCGAGACAGGAGAAATAAGATGAGAAGAGTTATTATTGATACCGATACAGCCGGGGACGATACAATTGCCCTTTTAACAGCCATGCACCATTTTAAAGTAGAAGGGGTAACGATTACCGGCGGGAATGTGGATTTTCATCAAGAGGTGGAAAATGCCCTGTATACGATTCAAGTCGCTCATCCGGAAGAGAAAGTTCCAGTTTATAAAGGTCTTGAGCGTCCGCTGCTTGTAACAGGACAGGAAAAACACCGGACAGTAGAAGACGTGCATGGCGATGATGGCATGGGCGGCGCGCATTTTCCAAAGGCGGAACAGCGCCCGGAAGAAGGACATGCAGTTGATTTTATTATTGAGAAAGTAAAAGAATATCCAGGAGAAGTGAGCTTATTAGCGATTGCGCCGTTGACGAATATTGCGATGGCAATCAAGAAGGATCCCTCTATTATCAAGGATATTCCGCATATTTATATCATGGGCGGGACGAATAATACATTAGGGAATATTACACCTGCAGCGGAGTATAATTTCTATGTGGATCCGGAAGCTGCAAAGCTCGTCCTGCATTCCGGCATTCCGATTACCATGGTTGGCTGGGATATGTGTATCGATTATTCTATCATGGATGATAACGACCATGCGGAAATTGCTGATTTGGAAACAGCAGGCTCTCAATTTTTTATAGATATTAATAAAGTTGTGATGCAATTTAATAAGTCTGTACATCGTCTGAATGGGACGACACATCCCGATACGCTGTTAGTAGCGATTGCGGCAGATGAGCGTATTATGACAGGGGCGCAGGATTATTATGTGGATGTGGAAACAAAAGGGGAGCTTACCAGAGGATATAGTCTGGTGGATATCAATAATCGCCTGGAGCAAGAGCCTAATGTCCGTGTTTGTGAAGCAGTGGATCGTGCGCGGTTTAAGAAGAATCTGTTAGATGTTTTAGGAGCTGTCAAATAAATAACAATGAAAAAGCCAAGTCTGTTTACAAGGACTTGGCTTTTCATCAAAAACAGCAGTTTTAATGAATAAATAAAAAGTAAATGAAGGCCCCAAGCAGGAAGCCAATAATAAACCGGATACCTCTTTTCATCATGATTCTCCTCACTCTGATGTACTGTCTTACTGTTATTGTACTAAAGAAGGCGGATGATGCAAGGATCGTAACGGTTTAGCAGAGTTTATCCCATTAAAATAGCAAAAGCACTATATACAAGCAAGAGACCCATTACCACATTAAAAGTCTTGTGATAGCGAGATAAGAAATTTTGAAGCACCGATCCGAATAGGCTCCAAGTAATCGAACTGCATATACCGATGAGACCGAGGAAAAGACAGAACAGAACATAGCTTATATAGGACTGATAATAAGGTAAAAGAAAGGTAGCCACAACTGTAATCCCATAGAGAATCGCCTTCGGATTAATGAATTGCATCAACGTGCCGATTACAAATAAATTTTTCTGCGCTTTTTCGGAAGATGCTTCGCCGCTTCCTGAACTGGTAAATGTTTTATAAGCCAGATAAAGCATATAAGAAACACCTGCGAATTTTAATGGCGTTTCAATAACAGGGAGAATTTCAATAAGGGCACGGTTGAAAAAGCTGCAAATTAAGGCAATGAGAAAGAAGCCTGCCCCTACGCCTATACAAAAAGAGAGAGTATTTCTAAACCCATAGCGGTTTGCAAAAGAGATAGCCATAAAATTATTTGGCCCGGGTGTAAAGCTGCTGACAAAAACAAAAGTAAGAAAAGGAAAAATAGGCATAGATGTATAACTCCTCCATAATCGATTCAGATTAAGGTTTATTATACATAGTTCAGATCAAAGAATACAACATGTATATTGCTTATTTTCTCAACTTTCGCACCTTAAAAAGTAGCTTCATTTCCAGTGAAACAGGAGTTGATCGTTCCTTTGTTAACTCCCTTGACAAAGAATAGAAGGTAAGGTGTCAAGCTACCGCTGCGACGGATCGTTGTATGTCGGAAAGCAGAGGGCTTGGCCGGAGCGGAAGCTATACACCATACCCTGTTCAAAAATAAAAGATGTTCTGTGTTTTCATGTGTCCGTTTCCTGATTTTTTTACTATTCTCTTTTGATGTATGTTATAATGCATATCAACACATAATTTTGCATGAAAATACATTTGTGATATAATAAATTTTTAGATTTAGGAGGCTTATCATCAAATGTCATTAGAAAAAAATTACGAATCAATCCAAAATGAACTGATTCATATCAGTAATCAATTATATGAAAACCCAGAGCTCGGAGATGAAGAATTTGAATCTATGAAGTTACTGGTTGCTTATTTAAAAAGCCATGATTTTGAAGTGGAAACAGGGGTTGTTGACCGTCCGACTGCTTTCCGCGCAGAATATACAAGCGGTAAACCCGGACCGACGATTGCTTATTTAGCAGAATATGATGCGCTTCCTGGAATCGGACATGGATGCGGTCATAATTTAATTGCTACATTTGCTGTCGGAGCAGGAGTTATCCTTCGTCAGCAGGCAGATGAAATCGGCGGCAAGGTGGTGGTTTTAGGTACACCTGCAGAAGAAACAAGCGGAGCAAAAGTACCGATGAGTGAACAGGGAACATTTGATGATATTGATGTTGCCATGATGGTGCACGGGGCGGATGTATCTTCCGAGAGCGGTCCGATGCTGGCGATGGATGCACTGCAGTTTGATTTTACAGGAAAAGCAGCACATGCAGCGGCTTCCCCAGAGCAAGGGATTAATGCGCTGGATGCGGTAATTCAATTATTTAACGGGATAAACGCGCTTCGTGAACATGTTCCGGATGATGTGCGGATACATGGTATTATCACAAAAGGAGGAGAAGCGGCGGGCATTGTCCCGGCTGAAGCTACTGCACAATTTTATATTCGTGCCAATGAACGGAAACTAGTGGACGGGCTTGGAGAAAAAGTGCGGAATATTGCAGAGGGGGCTTGCTTGATGACAGGGGCTTCTGTAGAAATTTCCAACTATGAGCTGAGCTACGATAATATGATTACAAACCAAAGTTTATCAGAAACCTTTACAAAGCATATGAAAGCTTATAGCTCCAATCCTGTTTATCCGGCTGTTCCGGCAACAGGGTCAGCAGATATGGGGAATGTCAGTCAGGTTGTTCCGTCGATTCATCCCTTTGCCGGATTAAATGAACCGGGACTTGTGTTCCATACGAAGGAATTTGCGGACAAAACGATCACGCCGGATGGGGAAGCGGCGATTCATGATGCTGTTCTAGCATTGGCACATACTGGATACGATATTATCGTCAACAAAGATTTACTACATGCGATTCAAGAAGAATTTGAAAATCGATAAGGGTGACGTCGGTTTATATCTCACTGGAACAGGTAGTTTATTTCTTTCTAAAAGCAGTAAACTGCCTGTTTTTTATTTATCAACTTAGAAAAAAGGAGCGCTTGCCATGAGTGAAAATGTAAGTACGGCGGGTGGAAATGCACAGAAACCGAAGAAAAAATGGGAATTCCCCCATGTTTTTGCGCTTATGTTTGGACTGATTATTATTACAGCAGTACTAACCTATTTTATTCCGGCTGGAGAATATGAGCGGGAAACAACCAATGTGAATGGTACAGAAAGAACCGTTGTTATTAATGATACATACCAAGAAGCAGAAGGAAGCCCTACTGGATTTTTTGAAGTCTTTCAGACCGTTCATAAAGGGATGACGCAAAGTGCAGATATTATTTTCTTTATTTTTATTGTCGGCGGAGCTTTTGGTATTTTAAATGCAACGAAAGCGATTGAAACAGGACTCGCCAATTTATCGATGAAGATGGCAGATAAAGAAATTTATCTGATTCCTGTTATTATGTCCCTGTTTGCATTGGGGGGCGGGACGTTCGGAATGTCAGAAGAAACGATTCCGTTTATTATGATTCTGGTTCCTTTAGCCATTAAATTAGGCTTTGATTCTTTAACCGGTGCTGCAATGGTAATCATCGGTTCTGGTGCAGGATTTACTGCATCCTTTATGAACCCATTTACAGTCGGGGTAGCGCAAGGAATTGCTGAACTTCCTACATTCTCGGGAATGGCTATCCGTCTTGTGATGTGGATTATCTTTGTCACAATCAATATTACGTTTGTAATGCTTTATGCGAGAAAAGTGAAGAAGAATCCGGAAAAGAGCTTGATGTACAAGATTGATAGTGATAGAAAACTAGATAATTTAAGCAGCCAGTATAATAAACTGACAGGGAGACAAAGCATTATTATTGGCTTATTAGTCGCTACAGTTATTATTTTGGCAGTCGGTGTCATTTATTTTGATTGGTTCATTTTGGAGATAGCTTCTCTCTTCTTAATCATGGGAGTGATTGCTGGTTTTGTTGGCAATCTGCGTGTGAATCAGATTGCAGAGTCCTTTATTGAAGGCTGTAAGGATTTGATTGTCGGAGCATTAGTTGTCGGATTCGCTTACGGGATTCTGGTTGTTTTAGAAGAAAGCAATACAATTGATACGATTTTATTCGCGGCATCGAATCTGGTAAGTCAGCTTCCTACAGCTTTTTCAGCGATTGGCATGTATGTGTTTCAGAGTATACTGAACTTTCTGGTGCCATCTGGAAGTGGACAGGCTGCTTTAACAATGCCGATTATGACACCATTATCTGACCTTACAGGAGTAAGCAGACAAACAGCAGTGCTGGCTTTCCAACTGGGGGATGGTATATCTAACTCCATTACACCTACAGCTGGGGTGCTTATGGCTTCGTTGGCAATTGCTAAAATTCCATGGACAACCTGGTTCCGCTGGGTTATTCCGTTGATTCTCCTGTCTTATCTTGTAGGCGGAATTATTCTTACCATCGTTCATATGTTCATTTGGATAGCATAAAAAAAGAAAGGTTATGTGCAGACAGAATAAAATGTCTGTACATAACCTTTTTTGAAGCATTAGGAAATAGAAGCTTCATAGATAGAATCGACAGCTTGTTTCAGCACTGCATCAAATTCTTCCTGAGACTGATGCACATTTAAATCCTGGCTCAGTGCTCTGGAGAAGCTGGCAATAAGTCCTTTGTTATCTTTCAATTTCGTATTGGCATCATCTGTGGAATAACCGCCGGATAGTGCAACAACACGAATTACGTTCGGGTGGTCAATTAATTCTCTATATAAATTATCTTGCGTTGGAATAGATAATTTCAGCATAACTAGTTGATCGGAGTTCAACTGATTTAAATGTTCCAGAATATTTGCTTTCAGAATTTCTTCACTATCTTCTTTAGAAGGACTGTTAATATCTACTTCCGGCTCAATAATTGGTACCAGTCCGGAAGCGATGATTTGTTTTCCGATTTCAAATTGCTGGTCTACCACTTTTTTAATGCCTTCTCTGTTGTCCTCATTTATAACAGAGCGCATTTTTGTGCCGAAAATATTGCGTTCATTAGCGCGGTCTAATGTTTCTTGTAAATCATCAATTGGTTTCATAAGTTGAACGCCGTCTGCTTCTTCTGCCAGTCCTTTGTCCACTTTTAAGAATGGAACGATTCCTTTGTCTTCTGCAAGGTAATCTCCTGTATATTTCCCTTCAATTTTCCGATCCATGGTTTGTTCAAAAAGAATAGCGCCAATAATTTGATCAGAGTTAAAGGAAGGTGACGTAATGATTCTTGTCCGCATTTCGTGGACTAAATCAAACATTTCTTCTTCACCATCATAAGTGTGTTCAGGGATACCATAAGCAGCTAAAGCTTTTGGTGTACTTCCGCCACTTTGATCCAGTGCTGCGATAAATCCTTGTCCATGTTTTACTTTTTCTAATTGATTTTCCTGCATCACTTTCACTCCTTTTTGTATTGAGCCGATATATCGGCTTGTGAAACTGTTTGAAGTAACTCCACCTTCTATTGTAGCACTAAATAATAATAGATTATAGTATTTTGCGTAGAGGAAAGATAGTTTTCATTCTATTCAATTATTAAAATAGGGATTATTATTTTGCTGATAAAGCATATCTTTACTTATTATCACGAGTAATATACAATTTATAGTAAATAAAAAATGCAATTTAAGCAATTTTTACATATTTTAGATATCTATAAATGTTCAGCAATAGTGCACAAGGCTTTTGGAATAAAAAATACTTTGAAGGTGAGGGGGTATTTATGAACATTACCTACCTGCTCTTTTTTCTCTGTATAGTCATTTGTACGCTGATAATAACTTATTGGGCGGCGAGACAAAGTAAAACAACGAATCAGTTTTATATTGCTTCCGGGAGTTTAACAGGCTTGCAAAACGGGATGGCGATTTCAGGGGATTATATTAGTGCAGCTTCCTTTTTAGGCATTGTCGGTACGATTGCAATCAATGGTTTTGATGGATTTTTATATGCTATTGGATTTTTAGTTTCTTATTTAATTGTCTTATTCTTTATTGCGGAGCCGGTACATCGTTTAGGGAGGTATTCATTAGGCGATGTGATTTGTGCACGTTTTCCAAGCTACAAAATGCGGGGAACGATGGCGGTAGGAGCTTTAATTATTTCTGTCTTTTATATGATTCCGCAATTGGTTGCTGCCGGGCTGTTAATTCGTTTACTGCTGAATATCAATTACTCTGCTTCGGTTTTAATTATCGGGATATTGATGACCATTTATGTTGTGTTTGGCGGGATGTTTGCAACAAGCTGGGTACAGATTGTCAAAACAGTGCTGCTTCTATCCGGTACATTTTTGCTTGCACTCATTGTACTTGCGCGGTTTAACTGGAGTGTTCCCAACCTCTTGGAACAGGTTACATTGCGGTCCCCCTTAGGCAATCAATTTTCATTTCCGGGGCATTTATTTAACAATCCTTTGGAAACGATTTCACTTCATCTTGCGTTAGTTTTAGGCACTGCGGGACTTCCGCATATTTTAATCCGTTTATTTACGGTACGGAATACTGTGGAAGTACGTAAATCCCTGCTAACAGCAAGCTGGATTATCGGTGCATTTTATTTGATTGCGCTTGTCTTAGGGTTAGGTACGGTTGCTTTGGTAGGGTTTGAGGAGCTGATGATGCTGGATCCGTTTGGAAATTTAGCTGCGCCATTATTAGCAGAGACGCTGGGAGGAGATTTCTTAATGGCTTTTATCGCAGCGATTGCGTTTACAACGATTGTTGCTGTTGTAGCTGGTTTGGTTATCTCTGCAACAACGGCTTTTTCTCATGATATTTATTTTCACCTTATTAAAAAAGAAAATGTTTCGGAAAAAAAACGTGTACGTGCAGCACGCTGGACAGCATTTTTCATTGGTCTGCTTTCTACCTTGTTTGCGCTTGGGTTACGGAATATGAATGTCACATTTCTGGTTTCTTTAACATTCATTGTAGCGGCATCCAGTAATCTGCCTGTGCTTTTATTTACCATTTACTGGCGACGGTTCAACCAAACCGGCGCTATCACCGGGATGCTGTCTGGTTTAATCGTGTCGCTGGTGCTTTTATTTTTGGGGCCGCATGTGATGAACCCGGATGGCGGATGGATTGCCGTCGATCCGCTGATCCCCCTTTATAATCCGGGGATTATTGCTATTCCTGCTGGATTTTTGGGTGCATATCTGGGGGCCGTGCTTTCACGGGATAAGGAAAGTGCTGTGTCGTTTTCTGCATTTTATCTGCAAGCACAAACAGGTGCCGGTATAAGGAGAGAGCGCCCGTGATGCATTTGACCATTGTTTTATTTGAACGTTTGGGTTTATTACTGGTGATTGCATTTGTTTTAACTCGCATTCCGGGTTTCCGGTCGTTGCTTTACCGTGAATTCCGTTTTAAAATGGCAGGGCTGCACGCATGCGTTTTTGGTTTGTTTGGCATTGCCGGGACATTAACAGGCGTTGTTATCGACAGTGATTTTACGGTGATCAATACCTTTGTCTGGCATGTGGAAGCAGATCAGATGGTGGTCAGTTCCAGTCTGGTTGCTATCGTCATTGCCGGGCTGTTAGGAGGGCCGGTTGTTGGCCTGGGAGCTGGAATTATTGCTGGTACGCATTTATTTTTTCTCGGCGGCATCGGTTTTCTGGCCAATAGTCTTGTTAATCCGCTGACTGGACTGCTTGCTGGGTTTACTGCTCGATTTTTTTCGCAGGAACGTGTTATATCACCGGTCAAAGCTCTTTTTATCGGTATATTTCCGCCTATTTTATTAATGCACTTATTACTTATTTTTGATTCGCAGGACAGAGCAATGATTGAGCTGGTTAATACGATTGGATTGCCTGTTGTATTGTCAAACAGTATTGCCATTGCTATTTTTACTGCCATGATAGCCATTGTGCTCAGGGAACAGGAAAATGAAGCGGCATTTGCAACAAGACAGGCTTTAACTATTGTGGAAGAAGCTTTGCCTTTTTTGAAAGAGGAAACATTTCAAAAGAAAGCGGAAGGAATCGCTGATTTGTTTTACGCCCGCTTGAAGTTGGCTGCGGTGACGGTGACAAATGAAAAAGAAGTGATGGCGCATAAGGGAATGGGGGGAGACCATCATCATATTGGAAATCCGTTAAGAACATCTCTTTCTCAGCGGGCGTTGACATCACAAAACATATTGGTCGCTTATTCAAAAACAGAGATTCAATGTACGCATAAAAATTGTCCGTTGGAATCGGTGATTATTATCCCGATGATAGAAGCGCAGCAAACTATCGGCCTGATTAAATTATATTTTCGTAAACCGCAGCATATTCGTCCGGTGGAGGTCATGCTGGCGGAAGGGCTTTTCCAATTAATTGCAAATCAATTAAAAACGATGAAAGCAGAACGGCTTGAACTGCATACCCGTGATGCAGAATTAAGTAATTTACAAGCTCAGATTAATCCGCATTTTTTATTTAATACGTTGCATATGATTGCTGCTTTGTTTCGGAAAGATCCTGAAAAAGCGAGAGATATCACGATACAATTAGCAAACTTTATGCGATTTAATCTCAAACTGGTATCTACTCATTTGGTTCCGTTAGAAAAGGAAACAGAACATGTCAAAGCATATATTGCGATTATTCAGACGCGCTTTACGGGCAGGATGCACATTCATTTTCTACAGCCGGAAGAAACTGCCCACTTGTTAATTCCGCCGTCAACGATTCAGCCGTTGGTGGAAAACAGTGTCAGACATGGGTTAGAGCATGTTTCAGAGGGAGGAAAAGTAGTAGTAGAGATGGAAAGGAAAGACGGGCGGGTTCTGATAAGCGTCCGGGATAATGGACAGGGATTTCCGGAATCTGTATTACAGCAGGCTGGAGAAGCAGTGTTGACGGAGAAGCAGCATGGCGGAACAGGTTTATATAATGTGAACCAGCGTTTAATGAATTTACTCGGTGAAGAGGCGCGTCTGCATGTGCAGAATTTATCTGCGGGCGGGAGTGAGGTTTATTTCAGTATTCCCTGCCATGAATAATAGAAAGGAAGGTTTTTCTGATGAAAATGCATATCATGATTGCGGAAGATGAGCAATTAGCACGGGAAGAATTAGTCTATTTATTGGAAAGGGAAAAAGACGTCAAACTTTTGCCCAGTGCAGAAACAGGGGATCAGTTGGTTGAACTGTATAAAGAACATGATCCAGATGTGATTTTTTTGGATGTGCATATGCCGGGCATACGCGGTGTAGCCGCTGCAAAGAAAATTATGGAACTTGCTTATATTAAACCGCCATTATTTATTTTTACAACGGCTTACGACGACTATGCGGTAGAAGCTTTTGAAATAGAAGCGGTGGATTATATGCTGAAGCCTTATGATACAGCCAGATTTCAAACAGCTATGCATCGCCTCCGCAAACGAATGCAGCAATCAGTCAGCAGTAAAGGAATGGATGCCAATCAACATATGGCTTCGTCTGCAAAACTTTTGGTTGATGATGAAGACCGAACGATTGTCTTATCTCCGGATGCCATCTATTATGCTGTTCCGCACAAACGGATGCTGGAAATTCATACCGAGGACAGGATAATTTATAGCAAAATGACACTGCAAGAGCTGGAAAAGAAATTGCAAGGACACGCTTTTTTCAGAACTCATCGCAGTTATCTGGTGAATTTAAATCATATCCAGGAGATTACGCCATGGTTTAACGGAGCAAGCAATATCACTTTAAAGGATGAAAAGCAGACTAAAATTCCCGTTAGCCGGACAGCCAGAAAGCATCTATTTGATTTATTTGGCAGCTAAGAAAGCGGATATCCATTCTTAGCTGCCAAAGTGTAATGAAGGTTTTTGCTTAAAACACGGCAACAATAATTGAGCTTGCGAAGGTGTCAACCGCTCATCCCGGGATGACAACCATTCATGCTTTCATTTGAACCGTTGAAGCAAATATCCATACGAGCATAAGCATCATCCTTTATAATGAAGAAAGCGTTTACAAAAAGGATAAAAAAAGGCGAGGGGGAATGCTGGTTTAAGATGACAAATGCAGCTGTTGAGGGTCAATTAGAAGGAAAAAATGGTCATTGAAAGAGAGAAGCTGATGAATGACTCAAAGGAGATGAAAGGTTTTCGGCACGCAGGGAAGAAGCTATTCATCATGTGCAGATGCAAGCGTGGGGCGTGCATCTAAGACTTGGAATCAGGGGGAACTTTTTCTACATGAAGAGCTGGCAGCCTGGAAACCTTTCGTTCCGATTTTCGAGGAGGATGCAGATGGGTGCAGAAAAAGAATATAAGCAGGACCCTGCAAAAGAAGTTGATTATGTACAAGTAACCGAAAGCGCGTCTTTTAAAAAATTGATGCACGATCGAAAAAAATTTATTATCCCTTTAACAATCTTTTTCCTGGTATTTTATTTCTTACTTCCAATTTTAACGTCTTATACAACTTTTTTAAACACACCGGCAATTGGTGATATTTCCTGGGTTTGGCTGTTTGCTTTAGCGCAGTTCGTCATGACGTGGGTTCTGTGCACTGTTTACGTCAAGAAAGCAGCTACCTTTGATAAGCAGGCAAATGAAATTATACGAGAGATAGAAAAAGGAGGAGAGGAACAATGAGTGCAACGGTTATAATCCTTTTTCTTGCTATTGTTCTGCTGACACTGGTTATCACATTTTTTGCTGCAAGAAAAACACAAACGGCCGGAGATTTTTATACTGCCGGCGGAGGACTTACCGGAATGCAAAATGGTTTGGCTATTGCGGGCGATTATTTATCAGCCGCATCTTTTTTAGGAATTGCCGGAGCGATTGCATTATACGGTTTTGATGGATTTTTCTACAGTATTGGTTTCTTAATTGCGTATTTAGTAGTGCTCTTCCTGGTTGCAGAGCCATTGCGTAATCTTGGGAAATATACCTTGGCAGACATGATTAATTCCCGTTTTGATGCAAAGAAAGTTCGGGGAGCAGCAGCACTGAATACCATTACAATCAGTACGTTTTATATGATTGCACAGCTCGTAGGTGCTGGCGCTTTAATACAGCTCCTTTTTGGTATTGATTATTGGATAGCTGTTCTGATTGTTGGTGTCATGATGACGATTTACGTATTATTTGGCGGTATGATTGCGACGAGCTGGGTGCAAATTGTCAAAGCTGTTCTGTTGATGGCTGGAATGGTCGTCATGGCGTTTCTAGTTTTATTAAAATTTAATTTTAATATTGGACAGATGTTTACTGACGTAAAGTCTGTGACAGCGCATGGGGAAGCGTATTTAATGCCTGGTTTGCAATATACTGAGCCGCTCAGCACCATCTCGCTTATGCTGGCATTAGTATTGGGGACGGCGGGATTGCCTCATATTCTCATGCGGTTCTTTACCGTTCGTGACGCTCCGACGGCAAGAAGTTCCGTGGTTATTGCCACATGGGTTATCGGTATTTTCTATGTACTGACATTATTCTTAGGTTTTGGTGCAGCAGCCTTTGTCGGGTTTGAAAATATTTTAGCAGCAAATCCGGGAGGCAATATGGCAGCTCCTTTACTGGCGCAAGTCATAGGCGGCGACATTCTGTTTGCTTTTATATCAGCAGTTGCTTTTGCGACGATTTTAGCCGTCGTGGCAGGACTAGTGCTTTCTGGAGCCTCCGCTTTTGCCCATGATTTATACGGACAGATTATTAGAAAAGGGAAGACGACAGAAAAAGAGCAAGTGTTAGCTGCACGTTATGCTTCTTTGGCTGTATCTGTTCTGTCCATTGTTTTAGCTTTATTTGCGCAATATTTAAATGTTGCGTTCCTTGTTTCATTAGCCTTCTGTATTGCGGCAAGCGCCAATTTACCGGTTATTCTTTACACCATCTATTGGAAAAGATTCAATACAGCAGGGGCTGTGACAGCTATGCTGACTGGTTTACTCTCCGCATTAATTTTAGTGTCGCTCAGCCCGAGTGTATTCTCTCCGGTTGAGGGAGCGGCATTATTTGTAGGAGAGCCAATCTTCCCGCTGACAAACCCGGCGCTTGTTTCGGTTCCGCTTGGTTTCCTGGGAGGATTTTTAGGTACGATGCTATCGAAGGAAACGGATAGGAGACGTTATGCAGAAGTGAAGGTAAAGGCGAATACAGGGTATAAGAGCAGTGGAGTGAGTCATTAAAGAGGGTGAAAAAGAAGCTGTTGCATAATCCGTGAATGGGTTATGCAACAGCTTTTTTGTGTCCATTATATTTTCGTTGATGAAATAAATGTTTGCTGCCATGTAATAGCACATGGCAGCTTTTCCTTTATGGTTGTTTGGAATGTTGCTGGTAACGGTGATTCTCTTATCTTCAACCATCTCCAGAAACAGTTATGAAGGCTTGCTGCTTACAGGAGGATTCGTGGTTATTTTATTTATGTTGACTATTTTTGAACAACTCGAGCGTTATAATCCAATTTCGCTGATTCGTGAAAATATGAACTTCTTGCAGGGTGCTTCCAGTTTAGGAGACTACCTGCCTGCGATGCTTGTTTCTATTTTTTTATCTTTGCTATTTATTTACTTGTCTATCGTTATTTTGAACAAGAAGAAATTATAACAGCAGACCTTGCATCGTTCATACAGTTTACGAAAGTCTTTCTAGCTGTTTGTTCAATGGTTACTATCCAGGGAATAATACCATTCACTAGACGCGTTGTAATAAGTTTTGGAGTATTGATACCGGTTTCATACTAATCTATGGTAAAATAGAACGTATGCGGCAGAAAATCTGCTGTATGCGTAAAATCCTCCTTGAAAGGAGGTGCGCTTTCCCGTGAGCAGAAAGACACGTAGAAAAGAAAAACTTCGAGAAAATTATCACAGGAAAAAGAATATGATTGAAGGTCTAGTCAACCTTTGTAAAATCATATCCCACATCAAAGACTGGTTTTCTTAATTTTCTTCCGTCATGTGATTTCACATGGCGTTTTTTTCATAAAAAAGAGCCGATAGTCAGTCAGCTCTTTTTCACACTTTCCCGTAAGCAGGGAATGTGACACGTATATTTGTTTACACCTTTATTTTAATCCAAACGAAGTCCCCTGTCAATAGGATGATACTCCCTCATTTAAAATAAAGGTTCTATTATATTATTCCCGTTATACCCTTATTTATGCCCTTATTTATATATTTTCAAGAAATAATGAAGCGACAGCAGTTTCTTACTGCTCCAAACATTAATCCATCCGAATCTTAAACATCGTTCCTTCCCCGACTTCACTTTCCATTTCTACATCCCCGCCATGTGCCTGAATAATATCTCTTGAAATGGCCAGCCCAAGTCCGGTGCCGCGTGACGTGGTACTCGTGCCGCGATAATAACGGTCAAAAATCTGGGCCTGTTCCTCTGGTTTAATCCCTTTGCCGTTATCACGGATAATAATCCCATCTTCTTGTACTTCTACAGTGACTTTCACGTCTTCATTATTGTGAATTAATGCATTGATAATAAAGTTGAGTAACGCCCGCTTCATTAGATGCTGATCAATATTCCAGGTTAATGCAGGCGCATTGCTGCTAAAGTCAATATCATGTGCCTGGAATTGCGGGTCATTCAATAAATCAATAATAATTTTTCGAACAAAACCTTCTACTCGTATGTCTTGCAGATGAAGTTCCATTTCCTGATTCCGGAGGCGCATCGTTAAGTTAAAATCATCGAGCAGCTCTTTCATATAGATAGATTGCCGTTCAATAACTTCCGCATACTCCATACGCTCTTCTGCAGAGACATCCGCATTGCTCAGTAATTCTGCATAACCGCGGATGGATGCGAGTGGTGTTTTAATATCATGCGACACATTACTGACCCATTCATTACGCATCTTCTCCAGTTTTTGCCGTTCATTTTCATGTGCCTGCAAGGTTTCAGATACGTCGTTTAAATTGGCAAACACGCGTTTAAATACTCCTGGACGCTTCATTTTTTTCGGCTCAAATTTTCTTTCTTTTAATTCACTAATCCGTTCGATAATGCGTGAAACAGGTTTGGCTAACACCGTACTGAACAGAAATCCGACAATACCAGCGATAATTAAGTCAACCACAATAATAGCTCCTAAGAACTGGGAAGCATACTTGAAAACCTGTTGCGGATCAGCCATAATAATCGTTCGTTGCTGCTGGGACTCCGGGACACCGACGATATAGCTGTATCCCTCAAATTCACTGATAAAGTAGGTGTTCATATCATCATCCATGTATTTATATTTATGAACTAATTCAAGCGGTGTATAGTGTGTAGCAGCACTATCCGGTGCGTATTCATCGGATATAACATTCCCGCCGTCATCCAGTATTTGCAGCCAGGCGCCAAAACGGGCCAGCGCATTTCTCCCTTCCTCTGAGACAGTCGGCGTA
Organism: Oceanobacillus locisalsi; assembly: GCF_042675985.1. Classification (NCBI taxonomy): domain Bacteria; kingdom Bacillati; phylum Bacillota; class Bacilli; order Caryophanales; family Bacillaceae; genus Oceanobacillus; species Oceanobacillus locisalsi. The sequence goes on along the minus strand of NZ_JBHTKK010000001.1, from coordinate 353,195 downwards.
CCATTTTCCATTGATAAATATTCAGAGAAGCTGCGGGTGAAGTTTTCTCCGGTATCATGTGTAATATCTTCCGGGTTTTCATTCCGTTGCGAAAATAATAATGCAATAAGTATAATACTATTCACAATGCTGACGATAAAGACAATACTAAGAATGGAAATAAGATAGCGAATGGTGAGTTTCCATTTCATGATGCATTTACTCCTTTTTCGAATTCAAAATTGCTGACGGGATGTTTACATGAACCGTTATGGATTAAAACGATACCCCAAACCTTTTACTGTCACAATATAAGCAGGTTCTGACGGGTTCTCTTCAATTTTTTCCCGCAGCCTGCGAATATGCACCATTAACGTGTTATCTGCTCCATAAAATTCTTCGCCCCATACGGTTTCGAATAAGGTTTCCTTGCTTAAAATATGTTTTGGATTGCGCAGAAAGCATGCCATTAAACCGACTTCTTTAGCGGTTAACTCTAGAATTTCGCCATCTTTGCTTATTTCCGTTTCATCCCCATTCATGGTAAAAACACCAATATTTTTGTCTGCTTGAGTTGGTGCGTGGGAACTGACAGCTTCCATGGTATATACTCCTGCCCGGCGCAGCTGTGCTTTGACACGGTAAGCCATTTCTTTTGGACTGAACGGCTTCGTTATATAGTCATCTCCGCCAATAGCCAGTCCAAGTATTTTATCGATTTCATCCGACTTTGCGGATAAAAATAGAATCGGAATACGTGATACTTCCCGGATTTTCCGGCATAAATCATAGCCTTCCCCGTCCGGAAGCATGATATCTAATATAGCCAAATCCGGTTCAAAACTGGTGAATTGCTTCCATCCTTCTTTGATAGACCCCGCTGTAGCAACTTCCGTCATTCCTTCTTTTTGAAGCGCCGTTTTCATGAGCTGACACAGGTCCTGTTCATCATCCACAATTAAAATCTTCGGTTTATCCATATGAAGTTCCCGCCTTTCTTTATTTCTATATCAAATCAGTATGTGTTTATTATTTACGAAAAAGTTGAATTATTACTATCTTAACAGGAATTGTTCAAGTATGAGACAGATTTAAACATTTTGTAAGGTTACATTGATGGCTGTTTAAGGATGAGGGGCTATAGTAAAGATAAAGTAATTCAAAAGAGGTGCAATAATATGGAGCATTTATTAAAAGTAGATAATGTCGAAAAAATATATGGAAAAGGCGCAAATACATTTCAAGCGTTAAAGAATATTTCTTTTACCATCGAGCATGGCGAATTTGTAGGCGTGATGGGGCCGTCTGGAGCAGGGAAATCCACGCTTCTCAATGTACTGGCGACGATTGATGCACCGACAAACGGTGATATTTATGTAGAGGAAGACAATATCGCCAAGATGAAGGAAAATAAATTGGCCGATTTTCGTCGGGACCACTTAGGCTTTATTTTTCAGGACTATAATTTGCTGGATTCGTTAACAGTGCGGGAAAATATTTTGCTTCCGCTTGCTGTTGCTAAAAAACCGGCAAAGGAAATTGAAGCAAAGGTCCAAGCTATTTCCCGTTCATTTGGAATAGAGGAAATATTGAATAAGTACCCATATCAGATTTCAGGCGGACAAAAACAGCGTACAGCTTCCTGCCGCGCTATTATATCCGATCCAAAGCTTATTTTTGCAGATGAACCTACGGGTGCACTTGATTCCAAATCAGCTACCGATTTGTTAGAGAGCTTGAGCAATCTGAATGAAACGCATGAAACGACAGTTATGCTCGTAACACATGATGCATATGCAGCTAGTTTCTGCAGGCGCATTCTGTTTATCAAAGATGGTGCTTTATCGGATGAACTGGTCCGTGGAACATGTACAAGAAAGGAATTTTTCCAGATGATATTAGATGAGTTGGCAGAATTAGGCGGTGATGGGAATGACGTTGTTTGATTTAGCTTTAAAAAATATTCGCAGAAATATGAAAAGCTATGGTTTATATATCGGCGCCACCATTTTCTCGATTATCATTTATTTTACCTTTGCCACGTTGAAGCATAGTGATGATATCAGCGGTTTAGCGGAAACTTCCAAGCAGATGCAGGGCATTATGAGTTCTTCAGCTTTTGTATTAATGATTTTTGTAGCTATTTTTATTCTATATTCGAATTCCTTTTTTATGAAAAGAAGGAAGAAAGAAGTTGCTTTATATTCCTTGTTGGGAGTACGTAAACGAGCTATTGGTTTTCTATTATTTTTTGAGAATATCGTGATTGGAATCATTTCGCTGGTCATTGGTGTCGGGTTGGGATTCTTTCTGTCACAGGCTTTACTATCGCTTTTATTAAAACTGATGGGCTTATCGCTTTCTGTCGGTTTTGCATTTTCCATGCAGGCAGTTATCGAGACAGTACTGGTCTTTTTCCTGATTTTCTTAGTGACTTCTTTAATGGGGTATCGTGTGATTTATCAATTTAAGCTGATTGAATTATTCCATGCTGAGAAAAAAGGAGAAGAACAACCAAAAGCACGGATGATTTCAGCTTTGGTTGGTGTTCTGTCGTTAGTTTTAGCTTACTGGCTGGCGCTGCAGGATTTAATGACTTCATCGGCTTGGCGGGTTTTAGGCTTGGCGATGCCGCTGATAATCATTGGATTAACGATTTTAGGATCATATCTCTTATTTAATAGTGTCCTTGTTTATATTTTAAATATCTTGAAAAGAAGGAAGAAATGGGCTTGGAAAGGGCTTCATCTCATGACATCCTCCCAGCTTCTTTACCGGATTCGCGGAAACGCAAAAACATTAACCATTATTGCGACGTTGAGCGCAACAACGATTACAGCGGGCGGAGCAATATTCGGAACGTATTATAATACGGATAAAAGTGTAGAAGCAGTGGCGCCTTTCTCGTTTATGTGGGAAGGGGAGAAGCAGGATATGGATGCTGATCTGGTAGAGGATGCTGTCGGCTTTGAGGCGAAGGATATCACTGTACCGGGAGAACAATATGATCAGTCCTATTATGTTATTGATGAAGAAACATTTATGAAATTAACAGAAGCGCTCGGTTGGGATATCGATGATCACGAACTGGGCAGAGATGAAGTGATGATGGTTGATCCTTTCTATGATGAACAGATGCAGCAGGGTAGAGAAGAAACTGTTGCTATCGAGGGCGAGGAGAAAAAAATCAATCAGTTTTATCAAGACCCGATTGTAAATACGCCGACATTGCCCGGACCAACTTTGGTATTGGATGATGCGTCATTTCAAGAACTAGATGGAGAAAATGCCACTTATCAAGCAGTGCAGATTGCTGATGAGAAAAACCATTTAGATCTATCGAAGGAATTGGAAGCAAATACTGATACAGAGAGATTCTCCAGTGCAGGACAAAGCTATCAAGATGCGATTGCATCTTCTGGGGCGATGTTATTCGTCGGCAGCTTTTTAGGATTGGTATTTTTAGTGGCTACTGGCAGCATCATTTTCTTTAAAATGATGACAGAAGCAGAAGAGGATAAGGATAAATATACCGTACTATATAAAATCGGTGTCTCCAAAAAAGAAATGAAAAAAACGGTCCGTTATCAGGTCGGCCTGATTTTCCTGGCGCCGCTGGTGTTGGGTTTAATGCATGGAGCTGTGGCACTGATGGCATTTTCCAGTCTGCTGCAAGCGAATTTGCTGGAGCCCGTTATTATTTGGATGGCAGCTTATACGGTGATTTATATTTTATATTATGCGGTGACAGTCAGAGGATTTAATAAAACAATCACACGAAATATTGTACAGGAGGGTTAGAATGAAAAAATTCATTTTTATACTGTTTGGTGTCGTTTTATTTGTAGCAGCCATTGTTGTTTTACTGACCGTAGATTTTAATCGGGCAGGAAAAGATAATGTTTACATTCAAGTGGACGAACCGGCAAGTACAGAAGAGGATAAACTGGACACGGGCGAAATAGCGACTACTTATTGGTATGAGCAGCCGGCTTATACAGAAGATGGGGATGAAATTGAAGTAACATTTTCTGCGCAAAAGGATTTGCGGCAGGGAGCCTATCTCATGCTTTACGTGGATGATGATAATGAAGTTTCTTCGTATGATGAGGTAAGTGAAGAGGAATTGCCGGCTGCGGTGGAAGAAGCACTGTAGTTTGGCAGAAGGGAGCCATATAAGACCCAACAAATTGGTTGGATCTTATATGGCTTTTTGAATCGTTTAGCATATGGTTCTTTACGTCATGAGAGAAACCCGATATGATGAAGAATATATGTGAATAATGAATGCGGGATTAAAGGAGAAGATTTTGTATGAAACCCAAAATCGAGGATGTTGCGAAGGTCGCGGGTGTATCCCCGACAACCGTTTCCCGGGTACTAAACGACAGAGGATATATCAGCGGCAAAACAAAAGATAAAGTATATGCAGCAATGGAAGAAATTAACTATGTGCCCAATGACCTTGCGCGTTCGTTGTATAACAAGCGCAGTTACTTGATTGGTGTGATTGTTCCTTCTACCGGCAACCCATTCTTTGGAGAATTGGTTGCTTATATTGAGAGTATTTGTGATGAAAAAGGGTATAAGGTGCTCCTTTGTAATAGTCTTCATGAAGCAGACAAGGAAAAAAAATATTGGGAAATGCTGCGCCGGAATCAGGTGGATGGGGTGATCGTCGTTACCTATAACCGTGGACTGGTAGACAAGGAACAGCAATTTCCTGCGGTTGCCATTGACCATTATTTATCTGAACATATTCATGTTGTCAGCTCCGATAATTTCCAAGGCGGGGAACTAGCGAGCAGGGAGCTGCTAGAAACAGGTTGCAAAAAGATCATTCATATCAATGGAGATGCCAATTTGGAAACACCGGCCAATAACAGGCAATATGCCTATGAAAGAGTAATGAAAGAAGCAGGCAGGACACCAGAAACGTATCATGTTGTTTCCGATGCTGCCTTCTTAGAAAGTAATATTGGTACTATTCAGCAGCTTTTCGAGGAGCATCCGGATGTAGATGGCATTTTTGCAAGTGACGATTTACTGGCTATACGTACTTTGCAATATGCCGAACATTTAGGATACAAGGTGCCGGAAGATTTGAAGATTGTCGGCTATGATGGAACCAGTCTCATACGGTCGCTTTATCCGAATCTCACCACAATTATTCAGCCAATCTATCAAATAGCTGATGATGCTGTACAAACATTAATTCAGGAGATTGATAATACATCGGATGACAGGAAAGAAAAAACATTTCCAGTTTCGCTTTGGAAAGGGGAAACAACAGGAAGTTTCACGTGAAAAAATGCTTCTTTCCCTATTGTAGAAAAAAGGTGAAATCGTAACTTATATAACTTGAAATTAATATTTTACCTTCTGGCGTTCGCTCCGGCCAACCACTCCGCTTTCCATGGGGACGGCTTCAGCTAACTTGAAAAGAAAACCGCTTTTCAAGTGGATCTTCAGCTCGCCCTGTTCCCATAGGAGTCTCCGTGGTTGGCCTGCGCTCTAGTAGGATGCTGCAGCGCATGAAAGAAATAATATCTTACTAGCGGAGGCGGACCGTTTTGACTCCTGAGGGATCAGCACCCTCTGAAGATCCACTTTTGCCAAGTGCTCTTCTTGGCAAAAGTTAGCTGAAGAGCGTGCCCCTAGGAAAGCAAAACGGTCCGCCGCAGCGGTCGCCTTACACCTTACCTTCTCATCTTTATCAGCAGATGTGTGGAAGAAACGATCTACCCTCGTTCCTATGGAATGGGAGTTACTTTTTAAAGTGCGTAAGTTGAGTAAAGAAAAAAACAAGTTTATTAATTCAATTTATATAGAATGAAAATCTGCTATAATAATTAAACAACAGAAGAAATAAGGAGTGTATCCAAGATGATAGGAGCAATTGAAGCGGGCGGGACAAAGTTTGTGTGCGCAGTGGGGAACCCGGACGGTACGATCATAGATAGCACGGCATTTCCAACAACCACACCGGATGACACATTAGCAAAAGTAGAAGCATTTTTTGCAAAACATCCGATTGAAAAATTGGGAGTAGGTGCATTTGGACCAATTAATTTACGAGCCGGCAGTGAAAATTATGGTATGATTGAAAAGACCCCTAAGATTCCGTGGCGTTATTATCCGCTGATGGAAGAACTTGAAAAACGTTTAAGTGTTCCCGTGGCCATACAAACAGACGTTGTTGTTGCGAGCATGGGCGAATATGAATATGGAATCGGCAAGCATGCCGCAAGTTGTCTTTACATAACAGTAGGTACCGGAATCGGGGCAGGACTTGTCCAGGATGGTAAAGCCTTTCAAGGAAGAAACCATTCGGAAATGGGACATGTTTTATTACAAAAACATCCGGATGATGCATTTGAAGGAGCATGCCCGAGCCACGGCTCTTGTTTGGAAGGACTGGCTGCCGGTCCGGCCATTGAAGCACGCTATGGAATAAAAGGGGCAGAATTAGCGGATGAAGACCATGTTTGGGAATTGGAGGCATATTATCTGGCGCAAGCAATCATGGATTATTTTGTGATTCTTTCTCCAGAAAAAATCATTCTTGGCGGCGGTGTCATGAAACAGGAAAAACTGTATCCGATGATTCGTGAAAAGTTTATGGAACTGTTGAATGATTACATCGAAGTAGAGGATGTAGAGGCGCTAATTGTCGCTCCGGCGTTAAATGATGAGCAAGGTGTGAAGGGCTGTATTGCTTTAGCAGCAAAATCATAAATGATTATCGAGATGGATAAATGGTTGTAGAGACCGCCTTTTATTCATCTCTTTTTATGGCCTAAAAGCAAATTATGAAAATTAATGTCAACCGGTTGACATATCGATAAAAATATAGGATGATTATACGTAAGAAATTGCTGACACCGTTTTCATTGGTTTTCATAAATATATATTAATTGAAAAGAAAGGAAGATTATCATGTTATATCAGGAAAAACACCGGCCGCAACTGCATTTTACACCAAAAGAGAATTGGATCAATGATCCGAATGGTCTTGTTTATTACGAAGGAGAGTATCATTTATTTTATCAATACAATCCGCATGGCAGTGATCATGCCAATATGAATTGGGGGCATGCCACAAGTACAGACTTGTATCACTGGGAGGAACTTGGCGTTGCGATAGCTCCGGATGAATTAGGAACGATTTTTTCCGGATCGGCAGTAGCCGATAAACATAATACCAGTGGCTTGTTTGAAAGCGATACCGGCGGATTGGTTGCTATTTATACACAGGATGGCAAAAGTCAGCAGCAAAGTATTGCCTATAGTACAGATAAAGGAAGAACATGGACAAAATATGAAGGGAATCCAGTAATTCCGAATACAAAAATAAAAGATTTCCGTGACCCAAAAGTGTCCTGGCATGAGGACAGCAAGCAGTGGGTGATGGTATTAGCATGCGGAGATCATATGCAATTTTATGGTTCACCGAATTTAATTGATTGGACTTACCTATCCTCATTTGGGAAAGAATATCCTTCCCATATTGGCGTTTGGGAATGTCCTGATTTGCTTTATTTACCAGTGGAGAACCGTTCAAAAAAAGAATGGGTACTTATTGTAAGCATCAATGCAGACGGGCCAAATGGCGGTTCAGCAGTTTACTATTTTACAGGAAACTTTGACGGCAAGGAATTTCATCCAAATGAAAAGCCGGAAGATGCATTAAAATGGGCTGATGCCGGAAAAGATTTTTACGCCGCTGTCACCTGGGATAATACAGAAGATACATACTGGATTGGCTGGATGAATAATTGGCAGTATGCAGGCGTTTCTCCGGTATCTCCTTGGCGCAGTGCTATGAGCCTGGCCCGGAAACTGTCATTATATGAAAAAGATGGCGACCTACTATTAAGACAGGAAGTAATTACGGCAGAGGGCAACGAAGAAGCTATTTCCTTCCCAGGCGCGACGATTGCATCTGGCGAGAAAGAAAGCTATGCAATTAGTGATACAGCTGAGATAGATTTGCAACTTGCAAAAACGACAGGCAGCAGCGAATGGGGCGTGACATTTACGACAGATCAGGGCGAAGCTTTTCGGTTGGAGATAGACCAACAGTCCAATGCTTATACATTCTATCGGAATCAAGGCATCACTGACTTCTCGGAAGATTTTCCGGCAGAAGTGAAAGGAAGTCTGCATAAAAAAGAAGTGAAAACCTTGAAAGCAATTGTTGACAAATCTTCTATCGAAATCTTTTTAAATGATGGTTTATTTACAGCGACGAATACGATTTATCCAGAAGGTACGATAACACAACTGGAATTATTCGCAGTGAATGAAGCAGTGCAGGTAGAAAATATCACATGGTCAAAATTACATTCTATTTGGTAATAATTAGTTGTGCGGGGGTGGATAAGCTCCCCGCACGTTTAAAAGATTTTTATACAGGTATAAAGAAAGGGTCTTATAAACATGGATTTTTTAAAGAATAGTAAATATTGGTTTTCATCGGGGTATCTATTTTTCTTCTTTATCACGTGGTCTATCTGGTGGTCATTTTATGCGATTTGGTTGAATAACAGTCTTGGATTAACGGGAACGCAGGTCGGAACCATTTATTCCTTTAATTCCTTCTTTTCACTGTTTTTCATGATACTATATGGATATGCACAGGATAAACTGGGAACGAAGAAAAATCTTGTCTGGTTACAAAGTGTTGTTCTGGTTCTGATTGCACCATTCGTTATTTATGTGTATGAACCATTACTATTAAATCACTTTTACGTAGGAGCAATCCTCGGTGCTATTTACTTAGGTGCCGGTTTTATTGCCGGAGCAGGATTTTTGGAATCCTTTACAGAAAAACTCAGCCGAAAATATGATTTTGAATTTGGGAAAGCACGTATGTGGGGCTCGTTAGGTTATGCCGTTTCCGCAATTGGTGCAGGGGCGTTAATGAGTATTAATCCGCATATTAACTTCTGGATTGCATCCGGAACAGGAATTATCTTTCTTCTGATTAATGTATTTTTCAAAGTAGAAGTTTCTCAGACAGAAGAAAAAAGCGTTTCCAATATATCGATGAAAGATATCCGCTTTCTGTTTTCGAATAAAGTCTTTTGGTTTTTAATTATTTATCTGTTCGGAACAGTCTGTATTTATACAGTGTACGATCAGCAGCTGTTCCCAGTGTACTTTGTTGACCTGTTCTCTGGAGCAGAGGCAGACGGGAATACGGTTTATGGTATTCTGAACTCTGTGCAGGTATTTGTCGAAGCGATTTTCTTATTCCTGGCGCCGTTTATTGTAAACAAAGTCGGGATTAAACGTTCGCTTGTATTGGCAGGAAGTATCATGGCTTTCCGCATCATTGGTTCTGCGATGGTAACAGGTGGATTTGGTATTTCCTTTATGAAAATGCTGCACGCAGTCGAATTACCGATTTTATTAATTGCCGTGTTTAAATATATAGCTGCAAACTTTGATGTACGGCTATCGGCAACCGTTTATCTCATCGGTTTTAAAGTTTCCAGTGAAATCGGTGTTATTATCTTCTCTGCATTTGTCGGCTGGATTTATGATTTGACCAACTATGAAACGACCTTTTATATCTTAGGTTCCATTGTTGTCATATTTGTTATCTTCTCGATTTTTGCATTGAATAACAATGATAAAGAGCAGAAAATAGATCAGCATGAATATGCGATGGCGAAAGAGTAAAGAACAAAAGCGCAAAGCGCCTGCTTAAAAACGTAGAGACTGGAGCGGCGTAACTGAGATAAAGGAATCACGGTGAGGTGACGAACCGATGATGACCTTCACCCGCGGGGCACGACGGACACGACGTCCTAGTATCGACGTTGGTCACAGGACGTGACCGTTCTTAGTCGATGAAAGTGCGACTTTAGCTCTGTCTGCGCCTATCGGCTTGCCAATCGCTAAGTCTTCTTTATCGTAGGGCACTCACGTGTTGGCTCCTAGTTTTTGGCGCTTGGAGCTGGACGTGGCCGTTTATCTGTAACCAGTTATCCACAAGCAATTAATTTTATGATTTCCTAGATAATGAAAAAGGCAATGAGCTGCTTCTACGGTTCATTGCCTTTTTTTCCATACATAAAATGATAGAGACGAAAAGAAGCGCATCCTGCGTTGTTTAGGTACGCTTTGCTTTCTTTACCCCGAGTAGAAAACAATCATTCGGGGAGTTTGCTTTCAAGTACTTCTTTTAAAACAAGCGCGTGATTATGTTCTTTATCCTTGGCGGCATATAGTAAGATAAGGTGCTGGTCTTTCTGCAACGCTTGAAGTTCAGCTAACTTCTTTAATTTTTCGTCATCATGCAGCAATTCCTCTTTGTAAGCTGCTTTAAAATCTGGAAATTTTTCAGGATCATGGTTAAACCATTTTCGCAATGAGGGCGTAGGAGTTATTTCTTTTGCCCATTCATCTAAGTTGGCATCTTTTTTGGATATCCCGCGAGGCCATACTAAATCAACTAATACACGATATCCTTCCTCGCCGGATTTTTCATAAATACGTTGTAGTGTGATAGACATTGTCAATCCTGCCTTTCCAATGATTTATTGTTGTTATTACTATAGCGTGGACATTGTTCCAACTCTATTATACTATTTCCCCGGAAATAATATAGTTAAAACGAAAGCAGGTCTATTTGTTTCGATTAGTAATAGATCTAAACAGGAACGTACTTTGCGGGAAACGTTTACAAAACACGGAGGTTATGTCACTATGTTAGTATACAAGTATTCATCGATACATAAAGGAGATATGCAGCATGAAAACATTTTATCCGAATAAGCAACTGAGTAAAGAATCGAAAGGCGAGCAAGTCCTGGCAGAGCTTAGGATGCGAATTATCTCGCGTGAAGTAAAAGCAGGAACGGTTCTTTCTGAGAATCAATTGGGAGCTTTATTTGAGGTTAGCCGTTCTCCGGTTCGTGAAGCGCTGCGTGTCTTGGCCAGTGAAAATCTTGTCCGCCCGGAGCGGATGGGCGCTTTTGTTGTAGGTATCTCTGAGAAAAATATTGAAGAAATTTATGATGTTCGTTTAATGGTAGAATCGTTTACGTTTGAACGTCTTTTGAAAATGCAGACGGATGCATTGGTTCAAGAGTTGAAAAAGATGCTGGAAATGATGAAGATTGCGATTAAATATCAAGATGTCGATGAGTTTTCCTCGCTGGATATCGCCTTTCATGAAACCATCATCAAATCCATCAATCATCACCATATTATGATGCTGTGGAATAACTTAAAGCCTGTGCTGGAGTGTCTGATTATTTTATCGATGCGTTATCGAATGATGACGGATGAAACAGATTTCGAACGGATTCTTGCTAATCATGAACTTATTGTGGAAGCAATTGATAAAAAAGAAAAGGATTTGGTGAGCTTAGCTTTTGAGCGAAACTTTCACGATGTGCAAAATCAAGTAGAGCCAATTTGGACAGATGAAGAAATGATGAAGGTCGTCAGGGAGTATAGTATGAAAAAATAAGCTATTTTTCACCAAAATAGCTTATTTTCGTTGCTTTCAAGCGGTATTATTGTGAACCATTTTTCCATCACGCATTTCAACGACATGATCTACAAAGTCCAGCATATCTGTATCATGGGTGACCATTAAAACAGTGATATTGCGTTCCTTCGAGAGCTTTTGTATCAATTGCATTACTTCTTCGGAACGTTTCGAATCAAGACTGGCAGTCGGTTCATCGGCAAAGAGCACCCTAGGGCTATGAATAATCGCCCTTGCTACAGCGACACGCTGCTTTTCTCCTCCAGATAAGGACGCGGGGTAAGCGTCTTTTCGTTTCCACATATCGACAAGCTCTAAAACCTGTTTGATTTCTTTTTTCTGTGCTTGCTTGGAAAGCGGAGATTCGGCAGTCTCCAGCATTAAATCCAGCTGTTCCTGCACGGTTAAGAAAGGAACAAGATGCGCAAATTGAAAAATAAAACCAAACTGTTTTGCCCGAATTTGACGTAGCTCTTCATTGCGCATGGCAGACAGCTCCTGCTGCTCGAAGGAAATCTGTCCGCCAGAAGCTGTCTGCAGTCCGGCAGCGATGGTCAGCAATGTACTCTTGCCAGAGCCGGAAGCGCCGGTTAAAGCAGTCATTTTTCCTTCCGGCAGTGTGATATCAATGCCTTTTAATATCTTTTCTTCTACTTCTCCATGCACGAATGTTTTTTCTACGTTCTTCATTGTAAATAAATCCATTTTACATCTCTCCTTGCTGTATAGCCTGCATTGGTTCAACTCGTTTGATTTGGATACCAGACAATGTTGCGCCGATAAAGCCGATGATGATAAAAACGAGCGAGAGCAGTCCTGTTACCGGCCAGGTTAAATGAAACGGCATCCCGCTTGGCGCCAGCAATTGGAAAGATTGACTGATGATAATGGATAATAGGAGGGAGATCACAGAGATAATCAACATCTGTGCCCACATCATTTGAAACAGTTTGCCTGTTTTCACACCAATTGCTTTTAAAATCCCATAAATGCCAAGTTTTTGCACATTAATCATGTAGAAAAAGATGGCGAATAACATCCCGCTGATAACGAGCAGAAAGATAACAATCATATCGAGTGACATCTGTTCCGCACTATAGCTTGGAATTGTATTTAAAAAATCGCTATTTGAAAAAGCTTGCAGCTCTTCAAAGGCTGGTGCTTCATTTGCGCCTTGTATATCGGAATCTGCGATAAAAGCCATTTGCATCGTATCCGTATGGAAAAAGGTACTAAAATTATTCGGGTTAATAAATGCCGCAGCTGAGTGACTGAATTTTTCATGATCGACAAATCCGGCTACAGTCAATGGCTGCTCCCATTGTTCATTGGTGATTTCATCGCCGACCGCTACTCCTTCTTCTTCAAGCGAAGCATCTAACATCACTTCGCCAGCGTCGACTTCTGGTAAGTCCATATTGTCTGTTGACGCTACATAAGCAACGCTGCGCTGTTTATCAGATGTGTCGATAAAGTTCCCCATTTGAATGGAGAAGAAAGCTGCTTCAGGCTGTGCTTCTGTTATTTCTTGCTGCTGCTCTTCTGACAGACTGGAGAAGTTATATGTTTCATCGGCATCTTCTTCCATATAAAACGTGCCATCCGGCAAATTTTTAATCAGCGAGGCATTATCTTGTGAAAGTCCGTTTGCCAGTCCGGATATAATAAAGGTTAATAAACTGATTAGAAAAATAATGGAGCCGAGGATGGTGTAACGTAATTTATTTTTCTTCATTTCTTTCCATGCCATATTCATTTTGTTTTCCCTCCTGCATCTTTCTTATATTCAGAAGTATATCGTGGGAATATGAACACAGTATGAACAGAAAATGTCATAAGGAGATGTTTTCACAGAAAAAGCGTCGAAACCCTTCACTGCATGTGATTTTGTTTTATAAAAGATGGTGTTTCAACGTGAGGGAGGAAGGGGGGATTTTTAGTATAAAGTAAAATGTGCGTAAAAAAAATAGTCGATTGATTCAACTTGTTTGGAATGCAAACATCATCAGCGGATAGAAACTGCAAGTTAAATTATATCGACTATGTTTTATTTAAAAAATTAGCTAGAGTGGTCTCCTGCAATAAACCATTAACTGGTCTGTCCCTGAACAAATTTAACAGGTAATTGATAAAGCTTATCCAATTCTGCATTTGCATGATTTATCCGTTTCATCAGCAAATCAATTAAAAGGTCGACAAATTGATCCATTGGCTGCAGGACGGTCGAAAGCTGCGGAAAATAGTTTTGGATAAATGTAGTACCATCATACCCAATTACTTTTAAATCTCCAGGAATCTCAAGCCCTAATTCCTGTGCTTTATTGAGCACTAAAATAGCTGTTAAATCGTCTGTGCAAAATATACTGTCTATATCTTTTCTGGACAAAATCTGCCGGATTTCCGTAGATTTCAGAAAAGGAGAATGATCAGGAGGAAAATGATAAACGATAGGTTCTAAATCACGCTCTTTTAAGACAGAGAGATAGCCTTCCAGCCTTTGATTGGTCGGGGAATTCGATTCGTTCGTCCCTGTGAGTATAGCAATCTTTCTTCCGCCTCTTTGATAGAGGTGCTCGGTTGCCAGCCGCCCGCCTTGATAGCTGTCACTGGAGACAATGGGAATGCCTTCTGCCAGATAACGGTCAAACGAGATAATAGGCAATTCCACATTTTGATATTCTGGAATTCCCAGATTATGCGCTCCTGCAATAATACCATCTACTTTGTTTGCAGCGAGCATCTTCAAGTAGTCCCGTTCTTTTTCTTTGTTGTCGGCACTGTCACAAAGAATCGTTTTATAACCTTTTTCGAATAGTTTTGTCTCTATTTTCGATGCTAATTCGCCAAAAAAGGGGTGAGATACAGTGGGGAATATCAGACCGATTAATTGTGTATCTTTTCCTTGCAGCGAACGGGCCATTGAATTAGGCTGATAGTTTAGTTCTTCCATGGCTTTATGCACCTTATCAATGGTTTTCTGACTAAGGTAGCCATAGTGATTAATCACCCGTGAAACCGTCGTTGCAGAAACGCCTGCCTTTTTCGCTACATCTGTCAATTTAACTCCCATGATGCTCTCACCCTTTACTTATTACTCATTCACTTCACGCAAGGTCCAGAAATCTCCATTATAATTACCTGTAAATCCCTGAAGAAAAATGCCAGTCTGCTGAGGGTTCTTCACGAAGATTCGGCTGGTCATGACACGATAACCATCATTAACAAAAACTTCGCAGACAGAACGATCTGCAAAAATATGCAATGTCAGTTTGTCCTGGCTTTTTAGTGCAGCTGTTCTGATTGAACCATAGGATTCCCCAAAAGAGATACCAACCTTACTGCGATCCATGCTTATTGTATCATGTTTTGCGTCAAATGAAATCTTCAGACTGTCTTTGTTCTGCTTATCAGCGAATAGATATAGTGCACCTGAGACACTGGCATCTAATTCAAGCTTTAACTCATACACATTTTTTTCAGGAGTATGTAATAACTTATCCTCTTCTTGTACAACACCTTGTAGTACTTTATGATTCTGACGTAATTCTTGCATTTCAGCCACAGGATTTTGATACAAGTGCTGCTCTTTCATGGTAAGTTCTTTTACGATACTCAAACAATGTGCCCAACCTTCTGTAAAACTTGGATAATCTATCTCAGGCAATCCAACCCAGCTGACACTGAGAGCACGACCATCCGGTGCATTAAATGCTTGTGTCGCATAGACATCAAATCCTTCATCGAGATTGACTAAACCAGATGGATTTTCAATAGAAACGGTCTCTTTATCAAATGATGAACCAATAACGTACATATTAGGGTAGATATTTTCGTAGGATGAAATATTTTTGTCTAATCCCTGTGGACAGAATAAGAACACGGGCTGATTATGAAGAAAGACCAGATTAGGACATTCGACCATAAACCCCATTTCTTCTGTAGTATAATCCAGCTCGCCAAGCAACTCCCAATCGATTAGGTTTTTGCTCTGGTAAGCTAATACGGCTCCTTTTTCCTCTTCTGTTTGTGCTCCAATCAACATCATATAGTGATCTTGATATCGAAATACTTGAGGATCACGAAACTCATGTGTGTAACCGGATGGCGGGCTGGTGATTAATGGATTCTCGATTTTCTCTACTTGCATTTCGGAGTTCATCCAAGCGCCGAGTTGATAGGAAAGGCGCTCCCAGTTCGCACTCCTTACATTTCCTGTATACATCAGAAAGAGCTTGTCCTCTGCCGGTATTGCGGATCCAGAATATGCGCCGTGGCTGTCATAAGCAGAATCGGGCAATAAAGCGTAATCATCCTGTTTCCAGTCAACTAAATTATCAGACACCATATGGTACCAGGACTTCACACCATGCACAGGTCCAAATGGGTAAGCCTGATAAAATAAATGCCATTTTCCATTATAAAAGGAGAAACCATTTGGATCATTTAATAACCCTGTTTTCGGTTGGATATGAAATGCCTGTTTCCAGTCTGATTTCTGGAGTTTTGCTGCAAGTATTTCTTGATAGGCGGCAGACCATTGGTGATAAGGTTTATAACGCAGCGGCGTTGTCCATTCTGTTATTAATTCCATACTTTCAACCCCTTTATTTTATGAGATGTAATTATATAAAACATATGCAATAATAAAACATATGTCAAACGTATAACATTATAATAGTATTTTATAACAGGATTTTATTAATATCAAATGAACTTTATGATAAACGATTGACATATTATATGATTATTTGTATGATGTAAAAAACGGATACGAGGGAGGAAGGAATCATGGATCACAAGCAAGTTGCAGAAGATATTCTAAAAATGCTTGGTGAAGATAATATTCAAGCTGCTGCTCATTGTGCAACTCGTTTACGATTAGTTTTAAAAGATGATAAAAATATTGATCAGCAAGGGCTCGATAATCATCCGGATATTAAAGGAACATTTAAACAAAATGGCCAATTTCAAATTATTATCGGACCTGGCGATGTGAATAAAGTATATAAAGAATTAACCGACGCAACAGGAATTGAAGAGGTATCTAAGGACGATTTGAAAGCGATGTCAGAAAATCAGAAAAAACCGAATCCTGTGATGTCATTTATTAAACTGCTATCTGACATTTTTGTGCCGATTATTCCAGCGTTAGTGGCTGGCGGTTTATTGATGGCTTTAAATAATGTGTTGACGTCTCCAGATTTATTCGGTCCAGAGTCTGTAGTGGAGATGTTTCCTGCCATAGAGGACGTAGCCAGTATTATTAATTTGCTATCTTCTGCGCCATTTGCTTTTTTGCCAATTCTGATTGGTTACTCTGCCACGAAACGATTTGGCGGTAACCCATACTTAGGTGCTGCAATGGCTATGGCCATGGTTATGCCTGAATTGGTTGATGGTTATGAGGTTGCCAATTCGATTGAAGACGGAACCATGAGTTACTGGAATATCTTTGGGCTGGATGTGGCTCAGGCTGGTTACCAAGGTTCTGTATTACCAGTATTAGCTGTATCATGGATTTTAGCGAACATAGAGAAATTCTTCCATAAACGGATGGCTAACGCATTTGATTTTACCTTTACACCAATGCTTGCGGTAATTATTACAGGTTTTTTAACATTTATTTTCGTAGGACCTGTGATGCGTTCCTTATCTGATGGATTAACAGAAGGCCTTGTTTGGTTATACCAGACTACAGGAGGATTTGGTTTAGGGATATTCGGGACATTCTATTCGGCTATTGTGATAACCGGTTTGCATCAAAGTTTCCCGACTATTGAGACCATGCTGCTTGCTGATGTAGAAACGACTGGCGGTTCCTTTATCTTCCCGGTGGCATCCATGGCAAACGTCGCACAAGGTGCAGCCTGTCTGGCAGTATTCTTTGTCACAAGGAGTCAAAAACAAAAAGGTCTCGCCTCTTCTGCAAGTGTATCTGCACTGCTTGGCGTAACAGAACCGGCAATTTTTGGTGTGAATTTAAAACTGAAATTCCCGTTTATTTGCGGAATGATTGGAGCAGGAATTGCTTCAGCATTTATAGGCTTTTTCCATGTACTTGCCGTGGCAATGGGACCAGCAAGTGTGATTGGTTTTATTTCAATAGCGCCTCATTCTATTCCAATGTTTTTAATTGGTATTGTTATCAGTATGGCGGTTGCTTTCACACTAACCTTTATCTATGGAAAGCGTAAATTAGCTGCGCCAGAAAATGATAAGAGCCCGGAAGAATCAGCTGATGAAACAAATCCAGCAGCTCCATCTGGACAAGCAGAAGAAGTAACGATTCATTCTCCAATTTCTGGAAAAGTAATCCCTTTACAAGATGTTGACGATCAAGTGTTTTCTACGGAAATGATGGGCAAAGGGATAGCGATTTATCCAGAAAAACAGCAAATCATAGCTCCTGCCGATGGAACGGTTACAGTGACGTACGACTCCAAGCATGCTTATGGAATTCATACTGTACAAGGAGCAGACATCTTGATTCATATCGGTATTGATACAGTCAATCTGAATGGGGAAGGTTTTGATTCTCAAGTAAGCCAGGATCAACAAGTGAAAAAAGGTGATGTATTAGGAACGTGTAACATCGATGAAATTGAAAAAGCTGGTTATGACCCTACGGTGATGGTTATTATCACAAATACAGGTGATTATGCTGAAGTCGCTCCGGCAGCTCAAGGAGAAGTTGTAGAAGGAAAAGAACTGTTGCGGTTAATTTCTTTTGATCCTTCATAATTCCCTGTCATGTTCCATGAAGGAAAAGCATCTAACTCTGTAAAAAAGTTAGATGCTTTATTCATTGCATAGGAAATTATAGAGCGTCCGAGCGTAGGTCTTATTCTATAATGGGTGGGAACCCCATCAGGAAAGAGTTAGCCACTCACCTGTAGCGAGTCTTGGAGGATAGGAGGTAACTGCTATCTTTAAGCGTAGACAGCAAGCTAGCGGGCCGAAAACGAATACGCTGAAGGGATAGAGCCCCGAAAACCTACAAATGGGAAAGCTGATGATGTTATAATCTCAGAAAGCAATATCTATGAATCGGTATGGCGAGATGAAGTAGATTTCCCCGGGGTCTGAGACCTTGGCACGCTAGACATCGTTAGAATATGGCAACTCGGGAGGTCCTATGGTGTCTTTCCAAAAGGGAGAGTATGGCGGACAAGTGATAAGAAAGCAAGGAAGCCAAAAGCACGATAGGAAGTCGGATGGCAGCATAGTACCGAAGAAACTGGGTAATGCCGGTGGAGGGAAGGCAATAGCCACTTCGATATCGCTCTTCTTAGGGACACAGGAACTACACACGGAGGTAGGAAAGAAATGACAACAAAACTAGGAAGAATAGCAGAATTAGCGAGGAAGCATCCAGAAATGCAGTTTACATCACTCGCCCACTTATTGAGCGAAGAAGAGCTGAAGAGATGTCACCACGGATTAGCTGGAAACAAGGCAACAGGGATTGATAAACAAACGAAATCGGAATACGCCGAGGAGCTTCGAACGAATATAGCGAATCTCGTACAAAGATTGAAACAGAAACAATATCGACCTCAGCCGGCGAAACGTGTATACATCGACAAAAGTGGTTCAAAGAAGAAAAGACCTTTAGGAATCCCATCGTATGAAGATAAAATCGTCCAGCGTAGACTGGCAGAAATCTTAAACAGTATCTATGAACAGGATTTTCTGGACAGTTCCTTTGGATTTCGACCAGGAAGGAATTGCCATGATGCGTTGAAGATACTAAATGTATATCTGGAAAACCGCTATACGAATTATGTCGTAGATGCGGATATCAAAGGTTTCTTCGATAACGTAGACCACAAATGGATGATGGAGTTTCTCCGACACCGCATCAAAGACCCAAGTTTCTTGAGAATCATTGGAAGATTTCTAAAAGCAGGGTACATGGAGGACGGAAAACACCGTCAATCGGATTTCGGTGCTCCTCAAGGTGGGAACATATCGCCAATATTGGCAAATATATACCTTCACTATGTCTTGGATTTATGGTTTGAGAAAGTGGTAAGAAAACAATGTAAAGGACAGGCATACATGGTGAGATATGCGGATGATTTTGTGTGCTGTTTCCAATATCAAAAGGATGCACAGCATTTCTATCGTGCATTAAAGCAACGATTGAAGAAATTTAATCTGGAGATAGCAGAAGACAAAACGAAAATCCTTCCCTTTGGTCGGTTCGCGAAAGAAAATGCCAAGCGAAAGGGAATATCAAAGCCGGGTACGTTTGACTTTCTGGGTTTCACGCATTATTGCAGTCAGAGCAGAGACGGAAAGCGATTTCGTGTCAAACGGAAAACCAGCAAAAAGAAGGTGCAGTCCAAGCTTACCAAGTGCAAGGAATGGTTGAAAACCAATAGAAATAAAGGAGCGGACTACATCATGGATAGATTAAAGCGCTCCCTCATAGGCTACTACAATTATTATTGTATCACAGATAATGTGGAGATAGTGGATACGTATCGTCATCAAGTCATCAGACTATTGTTTAAGTGGCTTAATCGCAGAAGTCAAAAGAAATCATTTGACTGGGAGAAGTTTGAATTATTTCTGAGGAAGTTCCCGTTACCTAAACCAAGAGTGAAAGTAAATATTTATAATCTGAGACAAGAACTGAGTTATATTCTGTAAATGATAACGAAGAGGAGCCGTGTGCGGTAGTTCCGCTCGCACGGTTCTGAGAGGGGGGCGGAGCACAATCCTGTGGGGAAAGGCTCCCTCCTACTCGACGAATTATTGCCTTGTGGATAACTATTTATAGTAAAACAGCCACGTCCAGCTCCGAGCGCCAAAAACTAGGAGATTTCACGTCGCGCCCTACGATAAAGAAGACTTGGCGATTGGCAAGCCGTCAGGCGCAGACAGAGTTAAAGTCGCACTTATGCCCTGCGGGTGAAAGTCAACATCGGTTCGTCACCTCCCCGTGTTTCCTTTATCTCAGTTGCGCCGCTCCAATCTCTACGTTTTTAAACAGGCGCTCTGCGCTTTTGTTTTGCAAATTATTATCTTTCTAGCGGTAATGTCACAGTAAAAATCGTTCCATCAGCTTCTTGATTTGAGCGGACAGTAATGGTACCTTCGTGCAATTCGACAATCGTAGCCACAATGGATAAGCCTAATCCTGTTCCTTTGACGCTTCTGGTACGTGAGGCATCTGCCCGGTAAAAACGGTCAAAAATACGTTCTGCTTCTTCGTCCGATATGCCGATGCCGGTATCTGTAAAAGTGATGAAGCAGTACTCGTCTGTGTAAGTAAGCTGGATATCAATACTGCCGCCTTCCTGGTTATATTTTAGCGCATTGGAAAGCAGGTTATCCCATACCGTATTTAATAAAGAGGGATCAGCGTAAATTTCTAAGTCAGGAAGTGTATAGCTCAACATGATTTCTTTCTCCTGAATCAGCCATTGATAGCTTTTTAACAGATTTTGAAGCTGATTGCTGATAGAAAAATGTTTCCTTTTTACAATATGCTGATTTTGATCAAGCGAAGTGAGAAGCAGAAGCTGGTCTGTCATCGTGGACAGTCTGCTGATTTCTTCGTTAATAATGGTTTTATATTGCTGCTTATCTTCTTCTAATGTTTCCTTGTCCCCGAGTAAATTCGTATATCCCTTAATGTTGGATAAAGGAGATTGGATATCATGGGAAATATTTGATATAAATTCCTTGCGCATCTGGTCATTTTCCACAATTTGTTGTGCCATCTGTGTAAAACTTGTGGATAACTCTCCCAATTCATCTTTCCGCTTCGTGTTTAACATATTTGCTTGAAAATCACCTTTCGCCAGCTGTTTGGTAGCTTGGCTGAGCCGGGAAATAGGCTTGACCAGATAATTGGTGCTGAAGAGCACAAATAAAATACTTAAGACAATGGTCAAGACAAATAGTACGCCTAGTAATAAATGGATTTCATTAAACAGCAGCTTGATATCGGGACGGATGAATAGCGCGTAAGAAGTATCCTGATAAGTTACAGGGACGCCAATCGCATTTTTTAATTCATTTGCAAAGAACCCTGTTACAAAGGTTTGTCTCGGGAAATCAGCCATGCCATGAAAGACTTCTCCATCCAGTACTTCCTGTATGTCGCTATCGGTTAGATTATTTTCCCGGAAATCTGCTCCGAAGAATTGTTCTTGGCCGTTGTTATCCACAAGGTACAGTTGATAACCGACATCCGCCATGTTTGATAAGTAGTCATTTATACTGACTTCCGGATTATTTTCAATAAAAGCAGCCATTTCTAAAGCAATTTCCGTGTTCTTTTCATCATTTTGAGGTTTCAGGGAATATTGGTAATACGTGTTTGATACGAGAAAGGCAATCACACCGCTAAGAAGCATAATGCCAATCGTGACAGCAGCAAATTTAACATAAAGGGATCGCATCATGCTGTTGTCTCCAAGCAATATCCGACACCGCGGACGGTTTTAATAGAAAAAGCAGCGGTTTGGGAAGCAAACCGTTTTCGCAGACGTTTAATATGCACATCTACGGTCCGTTCCTCACCTTCATAATCCATTCCCCAGATTTTCTCAATGAGCTGCGCACGTGTGAATACATGTTGTGGATAAGTTGCTAATAATGCTAATAATTCGAACTCCTTTAGAGGGAGTAAGAGGGTTTTATCCCCAAGCTTTACTTCATAACTGTCCAAATTGATCTCCGTTTGTCCCAATCGTATGATGTGTGTATCCGTTTCTTGATGATAGCGGCGCAACAGTGCATGAATACGGAAGCTGAGTTCGCGGGGCTCAAACGGTTTTACTAAATAATCATCTGTTCCTGCCAGAAAGCCTTCTTCCTTATCCTCAATTTGTCCCTTGGCTGTGAGTAAAATGATGGGAATATCATATTGTTTACGAATTTCTTTTGTCAGCTGAAACCCATCCATAAACGGCATCATCACATCAACAATGGCTAAATCACAAGCTGTCTTTTTTAATATGGTTAAAGCCTCCGTGCCGTCCTTTGCTTCAAAAACGAGGAAGCCTTCCTTTTCCAGTTGAATACGAACCAGCTGAAGGATATGGGTATCATCATCAACAATTAATATATTTTGCATGTAGGTAATCTCCATTCACAATAAATATTACTTAAGTTAAGCTTACAGCAGATGATAGGAAGCTGCCAATTATTCTGCTGATGCTGCCTTATGAACCGGTACGAAACGAATATGCCAATAAATCAGTCCTATTCCCAGCAGAACACTGCTAACAGAAAAGACAGGCATTCCTAAGAGGCCAAATTTCAAGTATCCGAAAAGCATCCCAATAACCAATAGAATAGGGGAACTTAGACGCAGGACGCTTGTTTCCAAGGATTTTCGCAGCATCGATTCCTTCCAGGGGAACAGTTCGATAAAGGAATTAAACCGGAAGCCGAGCCAGCCTGTTTTGGTAATATCCACAATGATGTAAATGGAAGCAAGCCAAAATAAGTACCCAGTCCAATGCGGTGCAGATACGATCAGTACCGCAATTAAGAGCGATGTGAGCTGGACAAGTGGCATCAGTACGGGTAAATTACGAAAGAAAGATTTGAAGTACGCATCGGTAAATATCATCTCATTGCTTTGCTTTTGGAACATAACCTGTGAGTTTTTCCAGAGCCGTACAGGTTTTGCAGAAGGCAGCTTGTATCCTTGCTGTCTGGTGTTAGCCAGTAAAAGATTGGCCCATTTTCCTCTTACCTGTTCATCCATTTCCGCGATTTTTAAAAAATGGGTTCCGTTGTAAGCAAGTTTATTGGTTATAACAGCAATAACAATCATATTAATAATTATCCACAATATCCACAGAAAATAAAGAGTTAAGATAATCCATGACAAACTTATCCACAGAACAAGAAGAATCATGGACGATAGTGTTCGTAATATAAAAGAAGGAATATAAATGTTTGCATATTTTCTCCATACTGTTACCAAACCAACACCGGTGAGGTAGTAAATCCATAGGTATCCTAATGATAATAAAGATAGAGAGAATAACTCGCTTAAAAAGGGTGCAGTTAAGACAAATAACAGTGTTGCGGTAAATAACATAATACTGATGGAATAAAGGATGCCATACTGGGAGATCCGTCGCAATAAAGGAATATTTCTGCTTATGAAAAGCTGATCTGCCAGATAGGTGAATAACTTTATATGATAAAATAAAAAGCTGATTGCCAATAAAATCATCCAGCCATACCAGCCGATGAATCTTAAAATAACGGGAATATCCTGCAGCCATTCCATATAGAAAAATGCTCCAATGGCAATTCCCGGAATCAATAGATAGATAAATAATGTCCAATCCAATACGAGTTTACTGGCTTCCCACATATTTTTATAATCAGACTGGAGCCGTTTGAAGAACAGTGTACGTGCAGTTCCATTCATAACGTATCCTCCTCCAGCAGTTCATAAAAACAATCTAATAGAGAAGTGTCTGCCGATTGATTTGTCGCTTCCTGTAATGCCTGTAAAGGTCCTTGGAAGATAGCATTCCCTTCTTTTAACAGAATAAAACGATCACAGAGTTTCTCTGCAGAATCAAGAACATGCGTAGACATTAACAAAGCTGCTCCACGCGCTTTCTCCTGATACAGCAGGTTGATCAGATGTTTGGTTGCGATAGGGTCTAAACCGATAAAAGGTTCATCAATGATATAAATATCCGCTTTTGTCATAAAGATGAGACAAATCAATGTTTTTTGCCGCATCCCTTTGGAAAAATGAATGGGAAGCTCATGTTCCTTGCCGGTAAGAGAGAATTTTTTAAGAAGATCATTTGCCCGCGGCTCCCAAACGGTTGCGGGCATTTCATAAGACGTCGCTGCAAGCCGCAGATGCTCCCAGAGCGTAAGGCGATCATAGAGAATCGGTTCCTCGGGGATATATGCCAACTGTTTGCCTTCTTCTAATGCAATGTTTCCATGGAAATGTTCGATGGTGCCAATGATGGACTTAATGGTCGTACTTTTCCCAGCGCCGTTTGCTCCAATTAGACCAACGATTTCGCCGGGGGTGATGGTAAAATCAATATCTTTCAGGTAATGTTCTTTTTGCTGATATCCTGCTGAATCGATATGTACCTGTAGCATGGAATCCGCCTCCGTAAATTATAGAATATGTCTGGATTTATGTATGTTGGTCCGCTTTATATTAGATATACGATAAAGAGGAAGAAAAGTTTCGTTATAGAAGAAACACTGCCTTTTAAAACCTGCTTTCCTTTATTTGTTTGCTTTCAAGTATGCATCTCTATTAAGATAGATATAATAGGAATAATTTGAAAATTAGTACGTAAGGAGGATCCTAGAATGGCAACATTTGAAGAATTTATGGAGATTGATTTACGTGTAGGTACCGTATTACATGCAGAAACGCTCGAAAAAGCGCGTGTACCGGCGATTAAATTGCGGATAGATTTTGGAGAAGAGATTGGTGAAAAACAATCTTCTGCGCAAATTACGAAACGCTATACACCTGAAGAAGTGATCGGACGCCAGGTTGTGGCGGTTGTTAACTTTCCGCCGCGCAGAATTGCCGGTTTTAAATCAGAGGTTCTTGTGGTTGGCGGCGTGGAAGAAGAGGGCGATGTGGTTTTGCTGCGTCCGGATGAACAGGTGGCGAATGGAACGAGAATTTCGTAAAAGATACTGGCTCTGATATGTATGTTAAGAACAGCAAGGAGGAGAGGTTATGTTTACAAAAAAACAACTCATCCTAGGTGGCTGTTTAGTAGCAATTGCTGCTATTCTAAATGCTGCAGTAGGGTTCTCGGAATTTGTAAATACCGCTGTTCTAGGTTTCTTCCCTCTTTTAGGCTGCTGGTTTTGGTATGATAACTATCGGCAAAAAGAAACCGAAAAAAATAACAAACGTGAATAAATCAAGTCAAATAAACAAAGAACAGTCCATTCATCTTCCTTTTTTGAAAGATAATGGACTGTTCTTATTATCTTAACTCATTCACCAGCTGTTTTACTCTTCCAGCCAATAAAATAATGTCTTTTTCAAATATGTAGGTTAAAAAGAGAGGGCAGCGTTTTCCGATTTGTTATTCACGCCCGGACTCCCCGCCAAAACACTTTCCACATAGCTTCCCCATGACTTTCAATGACATCCATATCATAATAGCTTGTTTCATACGATAACCCGTCCAATAATCCATAAAAAGCACGTGCAGTTTCTGCCGGGGTAACCTCTTCAGAAATAGCTCCGGCTTCCTGTGCTGTGGTGATTTCCTCTTTAAATGCAGATCTTGCCTGTTCTTCGCTGTCACGTAATAACGCCAAAACCCTGTCCTCGAATCCTTTTGGAGGGTAGGAAGAAAAACGATTGTAAAATTCGATGCTGCTGTCGTGATTGGCCATATCCTTCACATGTGCTTGAAAAGAGAGATACAGCTTTTCCTTGGTTGATTGACCTTCATTTTCAAAGGTGGACTTCACAAACTGCACGTAATCTGCAGCGATTTTTGTGGTTACATCAAAAAACAAAGCTTCTTTACTGTCGTAATGTGCGTAGAGGGAAGACTTTTGCAGACCGACTCGATCAGCAATCTTTGTCATAGAAGTGCCATTATAACCAAGTGTTGCAAAAAGTTCCATTCCTTCAAGTAAAATTTTTTCTTTCGTATGCATGATAATTCCCCTTTGACAAAGTAGTAATAGTAGGATAAAATCTCTTTTGGAAACGAACGGTCGGTAGGTTCTGTTATTTCTTATTATAATGCATGTCATATAAAAAATAAATACAAAACTTTTTTAAGTAGCACTGCTTCGTTTCATCATAAAGAAGTTGGAGGAAGATACTATGGGAGTACAACCTTTATTTAAAAACCGTATATTTGTGTTGCTGTTTATCGCTGGTATTTTTGGCGTTGTCAGCTTCAGCATGTTTTTGACAACCACGACATGGTTTGTAATCAGTGACAGCGGCTCAGCAAGCTCGTTAGGACTTGTATTAATTGCTGCAACTGTTCCGAGGATTATGATGATGATTTTCGGAGGAATGGTAGCGGATCGTTATAAAAAGACAACAATTATGTTTGTAACGAATTTTATGCAGGCTGTTCTGCTGTTTCTGTTATTTATATTTGTTAGTAATGATGTACTCTCTATAGGATTGCTTTTATGCATTGCCGCCGGTTTTGGAATGCTGGATGCTTTCTTTGGACCAGCCAGTTCCTCGATGATTCCTAAAATTGTTGCGAAGAGCCAGCTCCAGCGGGCCAATGCTTTGTTCCAGGGTGTGGACCAAATTTCATTTGTAGCGGGGCCGATTGTTGCTGGGATATTGATGGAATCCATCGGCGTCAGCGGAAGTTATTTTATAGCGATGGTGTTAGCTTTGCTTTCCGCAGTGATTATTTATCCGCGCTTCATTAAAGAAGCCCCTGTTGCATTGCAGGAGAAACAAAAGCCAATAACAGAAATCAAGCAAGGTCTCGCGTATATTCGCAATTCAAATTTTCTGATGACAGGACTCATTGTGTTAATCACACTGAATTTTTTCGTGTTCGGAACGTTGAATATCGCCATTCCATTTCTAGTGGAAAATTACGGGGGAACACCGCTTAATTTGAGTTATATGGAAGCCAGCCTCGGAATTGGTTTAGTGGCCGGTACAGGAATACTCAGCTCTGTCTTAGTGAAGAAGAAGGGGAAAACCTCTCTATTTGGATTATTGGGAGCATTAATTGCTTACATCATTTTTGCGATTGCTCCTAATTTAACGATGCTGACAATCGTAGTTTTCTTTATCGGGTTCTCTATGTCATTTGTATTTATTCCATTCTTTACGGCTGCCCAGGAGCAGGCGGAAGACTATATTATGGGGAGGGTAATGAGTATTATCTTTCTTGCTATGAATGGCTTCGATCCCATTTCTTATGCGCTTGTTTCCGGATTATCTGCAGCAAATATTCCAATTCAAGCCATCCTGTTAAGCTTTGCCGCCATTGGTTTGATTATTACAGCAGTGTTATTCAGTAAAGCACACACGTATAAAAATATGTAGACTGCACCCCTCTTATGTGGCATCAAACATCACATAAGAGGTTTTTTCTATACAGTCATTTCGGATTGGTACCTGCGCCATTTTCCAATAAAAAGAATAGCCAGGGTAAGGATATTAAGAAAAATCAGCTGCCCATATTTCAGTGAAGCAATGAGCTGTTGAATAAATGCTTCTTCTAACAGCATTTTTCCAGCTGTCCAGGCAAGCAATCCCGCTCCGATATAAATAATAATGGGAAACCGTTCGATCAATTTTAGAATTAATTCGCTGGCTGTTAAGATAATCGGGATACTTAAAATAATACCGGCAATAATTAATAATAAGTCACTATCAGCGATGGCAGCGATAGCCAATACATTATCCAGACTCATAATGACATCTGCAAAAATAATAATTGTGATGGCTTCCCGTAAAGAATTACCGCTTTTCATCTGACTATGGTCTTGCTTGTCTACTAATAATTTATATGCGACATATAACAGAAGACATCCGCCGATAAACTGAATAAAGGGCAATTGCAGTAAATAAATCATAATAAACACAAAGAGAATCCGAAGCCCAATAGCGCCAAATGTTCCCCAGCGAATAGCTCGTCCCTGGAGATGTTCCGGAAGATTTCGGCTTGCCATCGCAATCACAATGGCATTATCTCCGCTTAATAAAATATTGATAAGGAGAATCTGTCCGACTGTCTGTATAAACTCCAACCTATCTCTCCTTTCCCCATCAAGTCATTGGTTCAGTATATGAGCTTGTACTGAAAATCAGAACTGGAGAGAGGAAATAATGGAGAACAGGCAGAGGACACATGAAGGAGTCGTGGATACATGAAAAAATCCCTTGCTCTGTTTAAGAAAAACAAGGGATTTTTACGATATGCATATACATATTGGGAAGTCTGTCTCTTCGAAATCGCTGAAATGATGCGAAAAAATAAAAATAAATGCGGCTGAAATAAAAGATTACATCGGAGATTTTAAACTTCCCTGTCATTTGAAAATTATGTAAATAAATGAAAATGAAAGATAAAAACAAAGCCCGGTGAGAAACTAACTATCATAACGAAGGCGGGCATAAATCCCGTTTCGTCTATCTAAATCCAGTTTTAAACCTGCATAAGGATCAGCATGGAGATTGTCTTTAATCCATTCTCTTAATGCAGTAATAATTTGCTTGGTAATTAATTCCTGTTTTCCGGATGGCGTTATGATTTCTGCTGAAACACCGGAATAATCGTCATAAAATAATTCTACTTGCACATTATCCGGCTCTATTTGTTGTTTTTCACCAATGTATACACATATAGCAAGCACAATATCCTCTTCAGGAATAATAAGTTTTTGCATACCCCAAATTCCTCCTGCATATAGTTGAAAGGCTACACTTTTGTCAGCCTCTAGTAATAATGCCAATTGCATTCTATTCTACTATAAACTCCCTATAAGCATGAAGTAAGAAGTGCTTATTTAGGAAGTTTCGCATATATATTATATCACTGTCTCTGTTTCATGCACGAATGAGAGTGATGATAAAATAAAAACAGCTGTACTTAACTCGTAACAGCTGCTTCTATAATGGAAAAGGATGCTTGCTGGCAATCGATTTGAGCCAACCTTCCATAAGGAATAAGTGCTTTTGGTTCGGTATGTCCGAAAGAAACATTATATAGGACAGGAAGATCTGTCAGCCCGTTCTCTGCTAAAACGGATAATATCACTTCTTTATACGCTTCATAATGCACCTCTCCATAAGGTTTGGCAAAAATCATTCCATTTGCTTGCTGGAGTATCCCTTGGGCTGCATAATTTCTGAGCCATCTTTTTATTAATTCAGGGTCTGACTTTTCTTCCGATGTTTCCAAAAAGAGAATGCTATTCTCCCATGCTTCCGGCTGCGGCCAGATGATAGTTCCTTTCGCAAACTCAAGCACTTCGATACAGCCGCCAATAAGGTTTCCTGTGACGATCCCATTTCCTTGCAGGAGTTCATAACCTTGGTCAGGAAGCATTCTCCTGGCAATGTTTTTATTAGAAATATCCCATTCGAGAAATTCACTAGTCCATTTTTCCGGCGCGGGAATATCATCGACTGCTTTCGCTTGGAAAAGCGTGTTTTGAATGGCCTTCACCGTATAATCATCCATCGCCACATTTTCTGCAAAATCAGTCATGATTGCTGGTCCGTAAAAGGAGGATAGGCCTGCATGAAAGCAGAATAAATGAGCAATCGTCGTATCAGAAAATCCCATAAAAATCTTGGGATTTTGTCGGATAATCTCAAAATCTATATAAGGAAGAAGACGAATACTGTCATCCCCGCCAATAGTAGAGATGATTGCTTTGATTTCAGGATCAGCGAATGCCGTCATGAGATCTTCAGCGCGTGCCTCGGGATGCTCATCGATATACGTTTCTCCTTTTAAACTGTTAGGCATTGGAACGACTTCGATCCCAAATACGGTTTCTAAGCGTTCCACACCTTGCTGGTAGCGCCACCTTAAGGAGGGCTCGCCTGCTCCTCCCCAGGAGAGGCTGACAGTTGCTACTTTATCTCCGGGAGATAATTTTGGCGGCTTGATCAACATATAACATGCTCCTTTCTTTGTGATTTATAAATACTTATTCGATATACACAGATAAAATCCTTTATTTTTGCAACAACGTATTTGATGTCCTAGTTTTTTGATGCGGAATGATTTCATTCGTACCATCCTTTTGTTTTAGGATTGCTTTACGCTTACATATACTTATGATAATCTGAAAGGGATAAACAAAATACGCAAAGAATCCACTAGGGGTGCTGACAAAGCTGAGAGAGGCAAATGGCCTTGACCCTTATTAACCTGATCTAGTTTGTACTAGCGGAGGGAAGTGGTCGGGATATGCCTATAGGCAATGAACCAACCTTTTCTGCCGCTTTCTATATCAGGAGGCGGCTTTTTTGCGTGCAATCAAAGAAGGAGGAGCGCATATAATATGACATTCACAGAACGTATCCGTCAGTCTGCAGATTCGATTTGGGAAAAAAGTCATCAACATCCATTTGTACAGGGAATTGGTAATGGGACACTTGATATCGAGGCATTTAAATTTTACATGTGTCAGGATTACAAGTATTTAATCGAGTACTCCAAAGTAATCGCGATGGGGACAGTGCTTGCCAAAGATTTAGATACAATGTCCGGATTTGCTAAATCACTCGATGAGACCTTGAATTTTGAAATGGATCTTCACCGTCAATATGCCGAACGTCTCGGGATTTCAAAAGAAGCGTTGGAAGCTACCGTGCCTGGTCCTGTAACGCTCGCCTACAGCAGCAATATGCTTGCAGAAGCGCAGAAAGGTTCTTTAGCATCCTTGATTGCGGCCATTTTACCATGTGCCTGGAGTTATTATGAAATTGGACTAGAGCTGGCAAAAAAGCCTGGTGCCCTGGAACATGAACAGTACGGAGAATGGGTGAAAATGTACAGCTCTGATGAGTTTGGTTCTATTGGCAAGTGGCTGATAGAAAAATTGGACGAACTGGCAAAAGGGTGTACGGAAGCAGAGCTAGATGATTTAGAAGCTATTTTTCTAAATACGAGCCGCTATGAATATATGTTTTGGGACATGGCATATAATCGCGAAAGCTGGCCAGTGTAACCCGGTTGATTAGTTGTTCAGCTGATTGAATGATTAGAAATGATATGAGAAAGTAAAGGGGAGGTGTTTTGACATTGTGATTCATGCAGGATATCGATGTAAAGACACGCTCAAAACCAAGAAGGTAAATAGTAAAATCAAGGAAAGTTGGCGATTCAGATGAACAATACAGAGAACCCCTCCCGTATTTTAGCTAAAAGAATGGTAATTGGGATTGGTTTTGCCATTTTGTTGAGCGGTATATTGAGTAAACTCTTTTCATTTTTATTTTAAAATTGGAAAAGCATATTCATGTCGTTTTGCATGAAGGAAAGAAAATACAAATAAATTGCTGTCTTTCTTTGTAAGCGATGTTATTCAGTCAGATAAAATTCAAAAAAGTAAAAAAGTTGGATAGACAATACATGGATTCATGGTAAAATAAAGAAAAAGTACGGAAGTCGGGTGAGAAAGATGAAGCTTTGGTGGAGAAGAATAGCAGTTGTATTTATAACGATTTTAACGTTAGGAATTTACTCACCGACCAATCTGCTGGAAGTAGATGCAGATAAACGGAGTGACAGCAATATATCTTCTTCATCAGATATCGAAACAGCATCTGTCCTTAAAGAGACCACCCAATCCTATATTGTTGAAGATGCTAGACAAGCCTATCTGAAGCATCTTCAAAAAGAAGCAAAAGCATTGAGTCTGGAGAAGTTTGGACCCAAAATTACGGATAAGGTAGAGGGAGAATTTGCTGCGGTTATTTTTCCGCAAATGGAAACCATGCTGGCTGATCTTGTTGAACATGCTGAGGCATATCAAGACATAGCTATTACCGAGAAACCTTCAAAAGGTTATGGAGAACGAATGTTTAATGTTTCCAATAGCCATTCGGGTGAAACGTTGGTAAAGTTCCATGTCCGCCGTGAAAACAGACCGCTAGAAGGGCATTATTTTCATTTTCATTATCACCTGAATGCAGACGGATTTCAAAAGCATTATCCGATCGGGGATATTTATTGGGACAGAAATACTCCGCCAAAATGGAAGGCTTGAGAACAGAAGCCTGTAAATAGGTATAAAAGGAAAGACAAGGAAGCACTGCAGCACACTTCCTTGTCTTTCCTTTCTTTCTTTATAGAGGATGTTCCAAAAGTCCGATACAAATAACTCGCCTATTTATCGGGTTTTGGAACATGTACTTATAGCAATTTATTCGTTTCTTCTAAGAAAGCTCCAATCTTCCGGTCAAAAACAACTAAATCTGCGTAGTCATCTAAAGGTGTTTTTTCTTGATTGACAATGACAAGTTTGGCACCGTGTTGTTTTGCGATTTCCGGAAATTGATTGGCTGGTGTGACGGATAGCGAGGATCCTAATACAATAAATAAATCAGCTTTTTTAGCATGTTCAAAAGCAGCTGAAAAAGCATCCTCGGGCAGCATTTCCCCAAATAATACAATAGAAGGTCTGAGTATTCCGCCACAAGAACAATAATAATCTTCATTTATATAAGCAGAGCTATCATAGACTTTCTCACAGCTCTGGCAATGCAACTTTTGCAGGGTTCCATGAAGTTCATGAACGTGTTTACTTCCTGCACCTTGATGAAAGCCATCGACATTTTGTGTAATGATTGCCTGGACAAGTCCATTGTTCTCCCAATCGGCTAGAACATGATGTCCTTGATGCGGGCCGACTTCTGTAACACCAAGAACCCGCTCCCGGTAAAATTCGATAAAGTCTTCTACGTGATGATTTAACGCATCTAAACTGGCGATTTTGCTTGGATCTTTCTTTCGCCAAAGCCCCCGGTTGGTAGAGCGGAAATCAGGCAGTCCGCTTTCTGTAGACATTCCTGCACCAGTAAAAATAACGGTGTGATTGGAATCTTTTAACCATTCATGAAGCATCGAGACCCCTCCTCTTCTATATATTTTCTATTATACAGGTTGTAGCGGTGAGATGCGACTAATATTGACAGGAAAAATAGAATATGGTATTCATGTAATAGAGGTTTAGCACTCTGCGTTAGAGAGTGCTAAAAACAGGAAAAGGAGAGAGACATAATGGTAAAGCACGAGTTTAAAGCAGAATCGCAGAAGTTACTGGATATGGTTATCCATTCCATCTATTCACAGCGGGAGATTTTCTTACGTGAATTAATCTCCAACGCCAGTGATGCCATTGACAAAATTTATTATAAAGCCTTAACAGATGATTCCTTAACATTCGATCAAAGCAATTACTATATCAAACTGATTCCTAATAAAGAAAATCGAACGCTGACGGTATTGGACACAGGGGTCGGAATGACCAAAGAGGAACTGGAAGACAACCTTGGTGTCATTGCAAAAAGCGGCTCCCAAACCTTTAAATCGGAAAACGAAATTAAAGACGGTTATGATATTATCGGTCAATTTGGTGTCGGTTTTTATGCAGCGTTTATGGTTGCTGATAAGGTAACGGTACTTACACGCTCCATTGACAGTGAAGAAGGATATAAATGGGTTTCCCAAGGCACAGACGGCTATACGATTACGCCGATTGACCGTGAGCAGGTTGGAACAGAAATTATCCTTGAATTAAAAGAGAACCAGGAAGAAGAAAACTACGACGAATTTTTAGAAGAAGCCACATTAAAACAGATCATCAAGAAATACTCTGACTTTATCCGCTATCCGATTAAAATGGATGTTACGGAAAGCAAGCTGAAAGAAGGCACGGAAGATGAATATGAAGACGTGGTAGAAGAACAAACCATTAATACCATGGTTCCTATCTGGAAGAAGCGTAAGAGTGAATTAACAGATGAGGATTATATAAATTTCTATCAGGAAAAACGGTACGGATTCGATCAGCCATTGCGTCATATCCATATTAACGTCGATGGATCAGTCCGCTATAATGCTATTCTGTTTATTCCGGAACAGCCGCCATTTAACTACTACACCAGAGAATATGAGAAAGGTTTGGAGCTCTATTCAAATGGCGTATTAATTATGGAAAAATGTGCTGATTTACTGCCGGATTACTTCAGTTTTGTAAAAGGAATGGTGGATTCCGAAGATCTATCTTTAAATATTTCCAGGGAAATGTTGCAGCATGATCGTCAGCTGAAAATTATTGAAAAAAATATCCGTAAGAAAGTCAAACAGCAGCTGCTCAGTATGCTTCGTGATGAACGGGACAAGTATGAAACCTTCTTTAAAGCATTTGGCCAGCAAATCAAATTTGGTGTTTACAGTGACTTCGGCCAGCATAAAGAAGAATTGCAGGACCTGCTTTTATTCTACTCTTCCACAGAGAAGAAGCTGGTAACGTTAGAAGAATATGTTTCACGTATGCCGGAAGATCAAAAATATATTTATTATGCTTCGGGTGATTCCAATGATCGTATTGAAAAGCTGCCACAAACGGAAATTGTTGCGGATAAAGGCTATGAAATTCTTTATTTCACAGATGAAGTGGATGAATTTGCGATTAAAATGATGACACAATATCAGGATAAAGAATTCCGCTCTGTGTCTAGCGGCGATCTTGGTATTGAAGAGGAAGAAAAAGAAGAAGAGAAGGAAGAAACAGAAAGTCATCAAGCATTATTCCAAGCAATGAAAGAAGTTCTTGGTGATAAAGTAAAAGATGTACGAGCTTCCAAGCGCCTGAAATCTTATCCGGTGGTGCTGTCTGCAGATGGCGAAATTTCCTTGGAAATGGAGAAAATTATTAACGCCATGCCGGATAATCAGCAGATTCAAGCCGACAAAGTACTGGAAATCAATGTCGATCACAACATTTTTAACGCATTAGAAGAAGCACAAGGAAATGATCAGGATAAATTAGAATTATATACCAACCTGCTTTATAACCAGGCGTTATTAATTGAAGGACTTCCGATTGAGGATCCGGTGGCATTTACAAAAGATATGAGCAAAATTATGGTTTGATGAAAGAAACATCGTGTAAGAGACTGTTCTCTTACACGATGTTTTTATATCGCATCTACCAATCTGATAGCATCTCGAAATAACAGCAATATTTTTAGAAATTTTCACATTTCCAGGTTATGAAATGACAGGATTGGGGAATACAATGATTGAGTCGGAAAAAATAAATAAGAAAGAATAGGAAACACTAAAACGAAAGCAACAGGCTGTCTGCCATACAATCGTCACATTTCACAAAAAAAGTGACACGATGTCATGAAAAATATTGACTAATGACACTGTGTCATATACGATATAATTATAGACATGACAATGTGTCACATTTGGTTTTGGAGGAGCAAGAATATGCCTACATCAACATTTTTTAATTTAAACGACTCAAAACGGGCGACATTATTGCAGGCAGTTGAAAAAGAATTTGCAAGAGCTCCGTTATCGCAAGCCTCCATTGCGAATATTGTTAAGCTTGCAGGTGTTTCAAGAGGAAGTTTTTATCAGTATTTTGATGGCAAAGAAGATGCTTTTTTTTATTTATTAAAGCTTCATACAGATAAACGCCGCACTTTTTTTTTGAACCAGTTAAAGGAAACGAATGGCGACTTGATGGCGTCTATGGATAAAATTTTCCGGTTAACACTGACAGAGTTGTCGAAAGAAAAGCAACTGCAGTTTTTAAAGAACGCCATATTGAATGTCACACATGAAATTGAGGATTCATTTACGGAATTGTTTTTAGGTAAGCATGATGAAGTAGATGCCATGAATCAAGTGAAAGATTTGGTTGATTTTAATAAATTGAATATTGATAGTAAACAGGAGTTTTTCCATGTTATGCAAATTTTAACCTCTGTCACATTTCGAAATATTGTCGATCAGCTGACCAGGAATCTTTCTTGTGAGGAAGCTGTAGAGAACTTTCGCATCGAAATGAACCTGTTAAGTAAAGGTTTAAAAAATGATTGAAAGAAAGATACTAACTAAAAAATGGGGTATGATTAATGACAGTTACGATTTATGGTGCAGCATGTTCATCAACAAGGAAAGCAAAACAATGGTTTACAAAAAATGGAATTGAATATACAGAACGAAATGTCATTAGAGAACCGCTGACAGTAATGGAATTGCAAAATATTCTACGCATGACTGTCGAAGGAACAGATGAAATCATTTCAACACGTTCTAAGATTTATAAAGATTTAGATCTGGATATTGAAGCATTGCCGCTGCAGGAACTGCTGGAAATCATTCAGGAATATCCGCGTCTTTTGCGCAGCCCGATTATGGTGGATGCCAAACGATTACAGGTAGGTTATCATGAAGAAGATATCCGTCAGTTTTTACCTCGGCATACGAGAGAAAATCAATGGCTGCAATGGAGAAAGAATCATCTGCGTGTTGCAGAAAGTTAATCGGGAAATGCTTGTTCAAGCGCGTTGGTTCAGTTTTGAGATAAATATACTCGAAGAACGATTCATTAACGGGAGGGGACAATGCAATTTATTGCCAAACAGCCGTATATAAAAGTGGTCCGTGAAGTGAAAGTATTAGAACAAAAGGATACCGAAGAACAGCGCTATATGTACCTTTATGAAGACAAGATTGTTACAAAATACAGAGAATTTCCGTTGGAGAATGTAATGGATATTTCTTACCGCCTTACCGGAGAAAAGGGCATGTTGTATTTGCATACGCTTAAGGGTGTTTTTGCCTATATTATCACTTCTTCGCCAGAGCAGTTTATTGCTGCATTTAAAGAACGGACATACCGTACTACCCACCGAAATTAGTATAAAGATAAAAGAACAGCTCGAAGTTTGAAAAGACAATTGCTTTCGGGCTATTTCTTCTGCTCCCCAATGTTACCCGGACGGTTTTTCTAAGATTCCTCCGCAAATTCCGGGAAATAATATACCCGCGCTTTTATTTGCTCTGTCCCCCTCCTGCGACAGCCGAGATATGATTCAAAAATGCAGACAGGGGTATAGGTAGGCAAATAACCAAAATTCGTCCTATTTTTTTCATTGTGCATAAGCTGATGTTAGAGGTGATGGAAATGGTATATCTGAATCAGCAAAAACGCATTTATGCAGAGGATATAAAAGGTGTTTCACCTAATCAAGAAACATTTGTTTATGCACATGCAAGTGAAAGAGAACAGAAACAACTGGAGATGCAGAAAGAATCTGCAGAAGTATTGCAGCAGCTTCAGCGGGATGTTTTTGCCAAAAACCAGCAGCTGGAACGGATTGCGAAAAGGTTAACGGAAATGGATAAAAATAAAAAGTATCAGCAGCAGGGACAAGAAAAAGTATTACAACAGTTAGATGGATTGGATGAACAGATAAGAAATGAAAATAGGCAGATTATAGAAATCATGACCATACAGAAGAGTACCAAATCTGAGGCTGCTGGCATGCAACAGAATCAGCTGGCTATGCAGGAAAAGCTTGAAAAAATAGATGCAGCACAAGCTTCTATTCTGAGCAAAATGGAGAAACAAGAACAGGTCTTAGCGGACATCCAGCATCAATCCGATCAAAAAGAACAAGATATGGTTTTGCTTCAGGAAAGGGTAGAGAAACAGGAAGCATGGCTCGATAAATTACTGCGTCAGGTACAGGATTTGCGCGGAATTATTTATGAGCGTGCCGATGAAATCATCCAAAAGGTGGAAAATAGTATTCAGTTGTTTGGAAGTAAGTGGAACGTTATCCAGCGGAATGATACGAAGTCTTCCAAAGAAACGATAAAAAAGTGAGCTGTCTTATAAAAGGCAGCTCACTTTTTGCATGGTACTAATCTGTTTTATGTGTATGGTCATCCGTTGTTTTTTCCTGTTCGATATCCTGAGGGATTGTTTCTGCGTCAAATTCTGTAAAGGCTGCATCTTCTTCTGGTGTCGCAGCAAAAAACGTCCCGCCTGATACGTCTTTGACATTGTGTACAACGACAAATGCATTGGCGTCCACTTCTCGGACAATGCGTTTCAGTGCTAAGAGACGATAACTAGGTACGATGATGTAAAGTATAAAGTGCTGTCGTTCCGTATAGGAGCCGGATCCGTTGATAAAGGTGGCGCTGGATGACATGACGGTGTTAATATCATGAGCTATTTTTTTAAATTCCGGTGAAATAATCGTAACGGCTTTTTTCGAATCAAATCCGCCGATAACATAATCACTGGCCACTTTACCGATAAATAATGCAATAATCGTATACAAGGTATAGAGCGGACCGATGATAAAAACCCCGGCTAACACGATTATCGCATCCATGATAAAGGTGGTAAGCACGACATTCCATTCATAACGTTGAGCGAGCAGCCGGGCTATGGTTGATGTTCCTCCAATGGAACTGCCTGCCTGAATGATTAAACCGAAACCGACTCCCATTGTAATCCCCGCAAAAATAGCAGCTACCAAAGAATCGCCAAGAGGCTCTGTTACTATGTTTTCCGTTAAGAAGATAAATAAAGACAAGAGCGGCACATTCACCATAGTCTTGATAACGATACCTTTAGGAAGAAATTTAAAACTGACCAGCTGTAATAGGATAAAAGCAACCATCGTCACAATACCGGGGGACCACCCAAGCGAATAAAAGAGTAACAGAGCAATCCCTAAAATGCCTCCGTCTGCGATTTGGTTCGGCATTGCGAATATGGTAGTCGCCAGCGCGCAAAAAATTGTTCCGATGAGCGCAAGAACGATTTGTTTCATTTTCTCAACCTCCCAACAATAATAATAGTTTTCCCGAATAATAGAATCATAAGCATTTTTGCTTCAAGTGTAAAGAAATGAAGACGGAATAGCACCCTTTATCGCTGCATAACTGGCCGGGAACGGGGCTGCGCATACCAATGCAGTCAGGTTAATGAATTTTATAAAATTTACTCAACTTACGCAGCTAAGAATAAGTATATAAACCTTGCTGTTCCAGGATGAACATGAACTCTATTATCATGCTTGCCTTTGGTTAAAGCGTCCTTCTATTTTTGGAACAGGGTATGGTGTATAGCTTCCGCTCCGGCCAAGCCCTCCGCTTTCCGACGCAGCGATAGCATATCAGCGGTTATATTAACTTGACAACATTGGTTGATTACTCACCCTGCCATAAATCATCGTAGCGGTTGTATAAATCGACAACTAAATGAAAATTCACTTTATGAAATAGAGCTCGAGGTGCAGAATGAACGCTGCTTTTTTATAAAATACTGCAGCCTTGTGCTGAATATGCATGCTCGTGAGAATGCTACCCAATAAAGAACGGAAATGATAAAATGGAGAATGATTTATAAAAAATATATCGTATATATCAAGCAATTTTGACAGTTAAGGTGGGAATAACATGATAACGACCAGTTTTCGTGATACGTGGGCAGAAGTATCCTTGCAAGCTTTCGCATATAATGTAAATCAGTTTAAACAGCATATTCGTAAAAAAACCAGACTGATGGCTGTGGTGAAAGCAGATGGATATGGCCATGGTGCTGTGCCAATGGCGGAAGAGGCGTTGGCTAATGGAGCGGAGTATCTCGGAGTTGCTTTTCTGGATGAAGCAGTGACCTTGAGAGAAGCGGGAATTACTGCGCCAATATTGCTATTAGGTTATACAGCTCCTCATGCCGTTCGTACAGCCATAGAGCAGGACGTCACGCTGACGGTTTACTCGGAAGAGAGCATTGAAGCCATTTGTCAGGCTGCAGAATCCTTACAGAAAAAAGCGAAAGTCCATCTGAAAATAGATACAGGCATGACACGAATCGGCGTTCGTACAGCAGAAGAGGCTGTTGCTCTTTTCCAGGCGCTGGACCAGGAAGAAATAGAGGTTGAAGGAATTTACACGCATTTTGCCGAAGCAGATAATGGGGAATCAAGTGCCTATACGTACCAGCAATTTGAAAGTTTCCAGCATATTTATAACGCAGTAGAAGCAAAAGGATACTCGATTCCGATAAAGCATTGCTGCAATAGTGCCGGGACGATTTCCTATCCGGAAATGCATCTCGATATGGTACGTGTTGGTGTCAGTTTGTACGGCCTCTATCCAGAATCGCATTTAAAAAACATACTGTCGCTAAAACAGGTAATGAGTTTAAAAACAAAACCTGTATTGATTAAAAATGTTCCGGCCGGCCAATCTATCAGTTACGGAAGAACATATACAACCACAAAGGAAACAAAGGTCGCCACGCTGCCTATCGGGTATGCGGATGGTTTTTCTCGTCTTTTATCCAACCAGGGACATGTCACTGTCCGCGGAAAAGAATGCCTGATTGTCGGGCGTATTTGTATGGATCAGAGCATGGTGGATGTTTCCGAGGTAGCGGATATCCATGATAATGATACCATAACCATTTTCGGCGAACCGAGTGAAGGGTATATTTCATTGGAGACGGTTGCAGAACAAATGCAAACCATTCATTATGAAACGGTTTGTTTAATTGGTAAACGCGTACCAAGAAAATATGTCAAGTGACCATTAAGAACAGGAAGGATATCATATGACCCCTTTTACACAAGAAGTCATCAAAATTATACAGCAAATATCGCCCGGACAAGTCATGACGTATGGTCAAATTGCCCGGGAGGCCGGAAATCCGCGGGCGGCAAGACAGGTCGTCCGGGTACTCCATTCTATGAGCAAAAAGCATCACTTGCCCTGGCATCGCGTAATCAATGCAAAAGGACAACTGGCCATTCCAAATGAAGAGGCAAATTGGGAGCAGCATACTCGTCTGGAAGCCGAGGGTGTAAGGGTGAGTTCCAAGGGGTATGTCGATTTAAAGACGTATCAGTTTATTCCAAGTTGAAGTGCCTTGTTCTTTCCGGATAGTCGAGCCGGCTTCTAAGCATCTAACTGTATTTCTGATGAGGAACTAGGTATAATAGAAAGAAATAACTGTATTGAGAAAGGTTCTCGGTCCTATATATGTATGTTTTATCAGGTTTTTAGGGCATGAGAGGAGCCTGCAGTTATTCGAAGTATATTTTATTTACTCGGGCAGGCAGAGTGAATCCGTATTCCTCTGTTCCGGGACAGGGAAACAAGTCAGAAAGTGAATTTTTGAATATATATAGAATAAAAGAACACATAGGGGGATGCTTCGTGAAAATAGTTGGTATTTCCGGTTCGACAGTAGGGTCCAAAACAAGGATAGCTGTGGAACATGTATTGAAATATATAGAAAAAGAGCATACAGAGACGGAAGTGGAACTGCTTGACTTGAAGGATTATGATATCGTATTTAGTGATGGTCGTTCCTATAGCGATTATACGGGAGATACGAAAATCTTCCTTGAAAAAATCATGGAAGCTGACGGTATCTTGATTGGAACGCCTGTTTTTCAAGCATCTATCCCGGGAACGTTAAAAAATGTATTTGATCTGCTGCCAGTAGATGCATTTAAAAATAAAATGATTGCTATTACCGCTACCGCAGGGACAACGAAACATTATCTTGTTCCGGAGCAGCATTTAAAACCGATTTTGCATTATATGCATGCGTGGGTTATCCCCAAATATGTATTTGTGGAAGAAAAAGATTACACGAATCATGTCATTACCAATCAGAATGTGATTGACCGCTTAAATAAATTAGCAGATGATTTGATTCATTATGTCGATTTTTCACAGAAACATCCGGAGATCACACCATCCCTGTAAGAAGAGCCTTTCTGTTTAGCAGCTTTTGTGAACAGAAAGGCTTTTTTGCTGTTTTAAAATGCTGATAATGTCACCAAGCCATTCCTTTTTGCGAAGTATCGAGGGTGAACAGACTGTGGGCAATCAGAAATTGGGCACTGTAATAAGTCAGCATCATTACTTCATGTGCGCCGGTAAATCCGGTTATAAATGTACTCCAGGCAAGTATACTGTCGGAAATAATAAAGAGAATGCTGCCCAGAATAGCCCAGCGGTTCCCTGTCATGATTGCTGTAAAACTCATCAGCACAAGGATGACCGTGTAAGCAATAACCGGAATGATATAAGCTGTCTCCCCGCCAGCGTGGAGATGGTTCAGCAGCTGATAATCAATCCAAATAGCAAAAAGAATAAGCGGTATGGCAGAGAGGCTTTTCGGCAAAGAAAAGCGCCATTTTTTAATAAAGCCAATGATGTAAAAGATATGACCAATAAAAAACGCAGTCCATCCTATAAAGAACCATTGCAGCGTTGCATCTCCGATTAATCCAAACGCAATCCCGCCGATAATCCAGTAATGCACAGCCTTCCGTATCGGCATAGATTGTTCAAAAGCATAAATCAGAATAAGCACCATCGGAATCACTTTAAAGAAAATACTGAATGCCAATGGTTCAGATGGGGAAATAAATATATAGACAAATCCCGTCGTGAGTATCAATATGGGCAAACGATAGAGCATCAAAGCAGCCTCATTCCCTTCATTCATCAGGTTGAAATATTCAGACACCTTAATTTTATCATAGTAAAAAAAAGCTTATATAACAAATTTTTAGACAGGTGAAAGTATACTTTTTAGGAAGAAGGCGACAAAGAAAACCTGAACACGTTCTATGAAAGAACTCGCATTCAGGCTTCTTCATGGTTTGCTTCTATTGATTATTGTCTATTCCCTTTTATCTAATGCTGTATCGCTTTTTTTCTTCTTCAAATAATAGGCGCTCATCAGAGAGGCAATCGGAATAACCAGGGCGATTCCAAGTCCCGAAATAAGGATTCCAAGCATTTCATCATTAAATACTTTGGCATTTATAATATCGCCAAAAGAGTAATCTAAATCCTTAAACCAGATGAGCAGCCCCATGTACCCTCCGAAAAAGGCGAAAAATAGTGTGTTTGTGCTTGTACCGAGAATATCGCGCCCGATCCGGATACCAGCTAAGAATAAATGCTTTCTGGAAATTTCCGGATTCTGCTCATGAATTTCACGCATAGGAGAGGTAATAGAAAT
Organism: Oceanobacillus locisalsi; assembly: GCF_042675985.1. Taxonomy (NCBI): domain Bacteria; kingdom Bacillati; phylum Bacillota; class Bacilli; order Caryophanales; family Bacillaceae; genus Oceanobacillus; species Oceanobacillus locisalsi. Next base: position 310,156 of record NZ_JBHTKK010000001.1, on the reverse strand, counting down.
AGCCGTATCTACAATTGCTCCAATCGTGCTCATAATAATAACCGCTGTAGCGATTTGGATGAAATTCAAACCAATATGCACATTGAAAGCTGTTATTTCTCCAGACTCTTCTTCTCCAAGTCCATAAATCATCGATTGTTCGGTTAAAATAATGATAAAAAAGATCAAGATAACCATTGTCGCAATGGTCGATAAAAATGCGAGCATTGTTTTATTATTTACCTGATTAATGAAGAACAAGCTGACTGCACTGATAAAAGCACATGCGATAAGCGTAATAATTATTGGGTTTCCAGTTGGATCATTCATGACAAAAACAGCCATCAGCACAATAATAAAATTGATAAAGAGGGCAGCGAAAGACCGTATGCCCTTTGCACCCCCGACCCAAGCCATTAAAGCAAATAATATGATTGCCAATAATAAAAGTACATTCATAATTTAGCCTGCTTTCTCCGGATAAAGAAAATGGAAATATAGATTGTAATCGGAATCGTCAGTACAATACCGATTCCGCCGACTAAAGCACGTGTTAATTCAAGGGAAAGGTTCATCGAAATGGTGAAGCCAAGCGGTGCTGCATTTTTTAAATAAATTAACAGCATCGGTATGGACCCGCTGACGTATGCGAAAAATAAAATGTTGGTCATGGTACCCATAATATCTTTCCCGACTTCATAACCTGCTTTTTTTAATGTTTTTAAATCAATCCGGTTGTTTTTCTCAAACATCTCGAACATGGAAGCTGATAAAGTAATAGCAACATCCATTACAGCTCCTAAGGAGCCAATCAGTAACCCTGCCATGAATATGGTTTCGGGGTTCCTGGTTAAGAAGGCCATTTCTTCATAACGAAGCCCTTGTTCGCCGGTAAAATGAAGGGCTGCATAAGCAATCACCAATGAAACCACTGTACCAATCAAAGTAGCTAGAATCGCTGTATAGGTTTTTTCGTTAAATCCTGTCGCCATTAATAAGGAAAGCACGGTGAAAATAATAATGCTGATAGCGGTAATAACAGAAAGCCCGATACTCGGGTGCTGTATATAAATATCCAATGCAAATGAAAGAATAACTGCATTAACAAGCAGACTCAGCGCAGATAAAGCACCTCGGGACTTGCCGACTGCTAATAAAACAATCAGAAATATCCATGCGGTTAACACGAAATATTTATCTCGTTTAACATCTTCTGTTGCTTCGCCATCCGGAGTCAGAAATATCTCATCTCCTGCAGATAACTCATAATCCAATGCCAGAGACTGGGTATATTCATTATCAAATGCAGTTACTTCCCCTCTATCCGGCCCGTTTTTAATTTCTCCTTCAATTTGCTGTACGACACGCTCGTCTTCATTGCCGTTGACATCTGTTTGATTTTCTCTCGATGTTTCTTGAACATCGGTTATGTGAACGATTGTTTTATCATATAATTCATAATTATTGTTGATAAAAATCATTGACGCGATAAATCCAATCAGTAATAGACAGACGGTAATATATTCGGATCTTGTCCGATTTTTTAACCATGCCTTCAATGTAATCACTCCAAAGATAGGATTGTCCTATTCGTATTTCCGAAAACATATACTATAATAACACTTTTAATGAAAAGGGGACACGCTGATTAACAAAAAATTTTCGTGAACAATACCAAATGAGAATGATAACACAAAAATAATCTCGTTTCTTTGTGAGGGGGAGAAAACAACATGACTTGTTTCCTTCGTATGTATAAAAAGGCTATTTGTATGTCTTGATGTCAAAAGCGTTGGATATTTATCTCTGGTTCATGCTATGATTTTTCCAATACTTTTGACAAAAAGGAGTCTAGTTGTGTGAAAAACATGATTAAAAAATAAGAAAGCAATCGAATATGACACATGAAATATTGTCTAAGCTTTGTGGCGTTGCCAGGCAAACAATTAATCATTAGAGCTGGCTTTTAAAATATCCAGAGCGCTTAATAAAAATGTAGAAGAGGTGTTTATGTATGACGACATTTCATAAAGGGTATCGGATTATGATGAAAGATATTAAAAAAGAAGGGACTCCTATTCTAAGAAAGCGGCTGGATCCGGTGAGTCTTCCTGTCTGTGGATAGAGAGATACATGGGCATGTACCTCGGTATGAGCGAATAAAGGTCCAGGCTTATGATATCGAGGGAGAAAAGCATACCTATACTTTCAAAGGATATAGTGCTATTCTGGTGCAGCATGAAATGGATCATCTGAACGGGATTATGTTTTTTGACCGTATTAATGAAAAAACAACCTTTTTTGAATTTGCAGCAGGGTTAAAGCTTTCTTCGCAAAGGAGTTATATTACAATGAATAGACTTACTGCAATATTACAAACCGAATATAGTGTTCACCCAATTCACATCCACCCCAAACAAGGCGGATGGGCATCGCTTGCCTTTGAGGTAAAAGCAAAAGATGCTATTTACTTTTTAAAAGTATATGAAAAAAGCCGGGCCTCCACCCCAAAATTAACCGCAATGATAGATCAGTACGTTCCTATTGTTGCATGGTTAGAACAGAACAGTCGTTTGAAAGGAAAAGTCCCTGTCCCGTTAAAGACAAGGGAAGGGAATGACAAATGTGAAGATGAGGAAAATATATATCTTTTGTATCCTTTTATTCAAGGACAAACAATTGGTGAAAAAGATTTAACAGAACAGCAGGTGGAAGCATTTGCACATATGATTGCCACACTCCATTCATTTGGTGAGGAAATCCCGTTTCCCACGGAAGATCTCACAGAGCATTTTGAAGTCTCCTTTGCAAGAGAAATAGAAGAGGTGATGTATGGCAATACAGAGCAACTTCCAGCAGAATTGTATTCCTTTCTAAGTGAAAACTGTGAAAAGATAGGGACGTGGATTAAAGCTATAAAAGAGTTGTCAGAAAAACTGCAATCTGCTTCATTAGATAAGGTGCTATGTCATACGGATCTGCATCATTGGAATTTGATGCAGGCGGATGAATTGTTGTTAATTGATTGGGAAGGGCTGAAATTGGCTCCTGCTGAAGCTGATATCATGTTTTTAGCAGATAAGTCTTACTTTAAGCAATTTATGGAAATCTATCTTTCCTATCATAAAAATTATCATATCGATGAAGATGCGCTTGCTTTCTATCAGCTAAGAAGAAAACTGGAGGATATGTGGGAATTTATCGAGCAGTTGCTATATGATGCATTGGATATACATGAAAAAGAAGAAGTTATTCATCATATGAAAAATGTGATAGAAGATGACTTCTTTAATAAATGGATTTAACCTGCTCTAAAAAGGGAATAAACAAACATATTTGTAATGAAGACAGAGGGAAGTGAAGACATGTTTTTAGCTTGGAATGAAATCAAGAATAACAAGCTGCGTTTTACATTGGTGATTGGTGTATTGGTACTTATTTCTTATCTTGTTTTCTTTTTATCAGGATTGGCAAATGGATTGGAGCAATTAAACCGGGAAGCTGTTGATAAATGGGAAGCGGATGGAATCATTCTGACAGAAGAATCCGATTTGCGATTGCAGCAGTCTGTTTTATCGGAGGATGATTTTGATGGAACTGGAGCGGATGAATATACCGCGTTGTCTCAATTAAGCGCGATTGCCAGTAACGGCGATAAAAAAGAAAATGTATTTATCTTTGCTGTAGATATAGATTCCTTTATCATGCCAAATGTTACAAAAGGGCAGGCTTTTGCAGATGAGGGTCAGGTAATAGCGGATGACACCTTACAAGAAGAAGGCTTTGAAATCGGTGATGAAGTTTCTCTATCTTCCACAGATGAAACGTTAGAAATCGCAGGATTTACGGATAATGCCCGATTTAATGCAGCGCCCGTCCTGTTTACTGATCAGGATACGCTGGAGACAATCCAATATGGGGAAATGGCGGAAAGTACGGAGGATGCAGTAAATGCCTTTGTTATTCGTACGGATAACTTACATCAAGTAGAAGCAGATGAAGCGTTACAGGTCGTTGATACAGAAACGTTTATAGAGAATTTACCGGGCTATACGGAACAGAATGTAACGTTAACCTTAATGATTTATTTTCTATTTATTATATCTGCAGTAGTACTGGCAATTTTTCTTTATGTACTTACCATTCAAAAGATAAGTATTTTTGGTGTAATGAAGGCACAGGGAGTCTCCTCCAAATATTTGGCCGGTTCTGTAGTCGCGCAAACATTTTTACTCGCTTTAGCAGGTGTGATCATTGGATTGGTCCTGGCTGTTATAACAGGTTTGTTTTTACCAGCGGCTGTACCAGTGGCCTTTCATTATTCTGAAATGCTGATATATGGACTCATCCTGATTGCTGTTTCGATCATTGGTGCGTTTATCTCTGTACAGACAATTGTACGAATTGATCCGCTAAAAGCGATAGGGGGGTAAAGAAATATGGCTATTTTAGAATTGAAAAAAGTACAGAAAACCTTTGGGTCGGGCAGAACAAAAGTAGAAGCAATGAAAGAAACGGATTTTGAAGCGGAAAAAGGAGAATTGATTGCTGTTATTGGTCCCTCCGGCTCCGGGAAAAGTACATTTTTAACCCTTGCCGGCGGGCTGCAGACGCCGACAGAAGGAGAAGTAAGACTTAATGGAACAGCTTTGACAGATGTAAAGGAGAAACATCGTGCTGCATTAAGGTTGAAAGAAGTCGGCTTTGTTTTACAGGCATCCAATCTTGTCCCTTATTTAAATGTTGGGCAGCAAATGCAATTGTTGGATAAGGTGAAGAAAGGAAATATGCAAAAAGAGGAAGCAGAAGAACTTTATCAGTCTCTGGGGATTGATCATTTAATCCGTAACTTTCCGAAAGATTTATCGGGCGGAGAAAAACAGCGGGTTGCTATTGCCAAAGCACTCTATACCAATCCAAGTATTATCTTAGCCGATGAACCAACTGCATCACTCGATTCTGACCGTGCGTTTGAAGTGATGCATATGCTGAAAAGAATTACAAAAGAAAGGCAGACAGCAACGATTGTGGTGACGCATGATACGCGATTGATTGATGATTGCGATAAAGTCTATCAAATGACAGATGGTACAATGGCATTGCAAGAAAGTGCGCATCATAGGGTATAGTGATGGCAATACAGTTGAAATATCTGGAAAAAGGGATGGGTTTTTAGTAAATTACTCAACTTTCGCACTTTAAAAAGTAACTTCTCTCCCACAGGAACAGGGGTCGATCGTTTCTTCTATACATCTGTTGACAAAGGTTAGCAGGTAAGGTGTAAGGCTACCGCTGCGGCGGACCGTTTTGCTTTCCGACGTACAGGACGTACTAGTGCAGACGTTGCAACAGGACGTTGCGACTTTAGTCTGCCTAGGGGCACGCTCTTCAGCTAACTTTTGCCAAGAAGAGCGCTTGGCAAAAGTGGATCTTCAGATGGTGCTGATCCCTCAGGAGTCAAAACGGTCCGCCTCCGCTAGTGGGATGTTCAATACGGTTGAAATTGCTGACCAAATACAAGTTAGATCAGACAGAACACATTTTTCGTGGTGCATGGTAAAAATGTTCAGCAATCAGTCCTTTCTGTGCATGCAAGCTATGCTTGACATGAACAATCCATGTTGTAATGATTTGAACTGCTAAATCAACCATTTGAAACACCAGAATAATTGTTTATTTAGGCTGAAAAGTGATTACTTCATCGAACTTCAGCAAGATGTTATTTCTTCCAAACGCTGTAGCATCCTATTAGAGTGCAGGCCAACCATGGAGACTCCTATGGGAACAGGGCGAGCTGAAGATTCACTTGAAAAGCGGTTTTCTTTTCAAGTTAGCTGAAGCCGTCCCCATGGAAAGCGGAGTGGTTGGCCGGAGCGGAAGCTATACACCATATCCTGTTCAAAAAATAAAAAGATGATTGAAATCAAAGCAAGCATGATAATAGAAATCATGTTCATCCTGGTACAGCAAGAGTTATATGCTTATTCTTAGGTGCGTAAGTCGAGTAAATTAAAAATCCCATCCCTTTTGTAAAATCAATTTGTTTTCGGTGCTTTCCGGATAATAATTTGCCAATGAGGTCCGGTTTCTACATGGTACGCATTGGCAAAGGACCCCTGATTAATAGCTACCCCCAGATTATCTAATGAATTCACATACAATAAAGGTTCGCCCAGCCGAATTTCCGCAAAGGAATGTCTGTATGTCATAATATTTTTATATACTTGCTGCCGGTTATTGGCAATCGTAACTTCAAATGCATCTCCAGGCGCCACATTCATTTCTTGAAACAGTTCTCTGCTGATATTGGTCCATAGATTCCCAAAACGAATATCTAAAATATCGATATTACCGTAGACGGTATCATCTTCTTCTATATAGGCTTCTGGTTTTGTTAATTCCACAATATTATCAATATCAATGGCATTACCAACTTCTTCAAAGGTAATCGTACCTGAAGCCAGCCTTGCTCCGGTATATGCATAAATATCCCGGCCGTGGAAAGTATAGGATTCACCGGATCTGGGGAGCCGGTTTGTTTTCTCATCAATGATTCTCGCTTCCTTAATCCCGATATCTTTTTTTATATGCGTCAATGTTCCATTATCTGGCGTCACGATGTATTGATTATGCACTGTTTTCACAACAACGCTCAGCCTGGCAGTTCCTACTCCCGGATCAACCACGGAGATAAAAACAGTCTCTTCCGGCCAATACGGCAGCGTTTGATAGAGGCGGTAAGAACCTTCCCAAATATTATACTGCGGAATATCATGTGTCAGATCGAATACCCGAAGGTTTGAATCGACGGAGAGCGCCACACCATACATAGCGCTGACTGCCCCGTCGCTAAGACCAAAATCTGTTTGAATGACTAAATTTTTCCCCATTTCAACATTCCTCCTTATTATCTGTTGTTTGCAATTTCCTTGATGTTTATCTGATATTATCAAGAGACTAAAAAACCACGCCCATATCGAATAAACGATAAGGACGTGGTTGGGATTACGTGGTACCACCTTATTTTACTGTATGCTCACACATACAGCCTCTTCAAGTACGAAAGCATGAAGCTATTATACTGTGGTATGGATAACGAGTACCAAATCTCGTCGGAACCTACTCATATCGATGGATACTTTCAACACGAAGCTCGGAGGCCATTGTTCGGGTTCTTATTTTTACTTCTTTTCAGCGGCCGAAGTTCTCTGTGAAAAAATAGTTGAACCTTACTTTCCCTCTTCCACGCTTTTGATAAATGATAAATGCGAATTATTGTCATTATAAAAAATAAAAAAATAAAAAGCAAGTATTTTTAGTAAAGGGCAAAAGTTACAATCATCGGCTCTATGTAATCTATTGCTGTCGTTTTAAAATTTGACTGCTAAAAGCTATATCTGTGCATAGGATAATAAGAGAAACAAATAATTATTTTCGTCCGTGCAACAGGCAGGACAAGCATAGCAAAAGTGGACAATGCAGTTATGATAGATAAGCGTCTATTTGCGTTTCAAGCTATACAGCCTCCAAATATAATTTACATACTCTTTACATTAACAGCAAACTATATTAATAATTCGTCTCTATAATTCAAATTAAGGACTAGGAGAAAAGACGTCCAAAAAATGATAACCAATCTAAGGGGGCACTTTGATGAGCTTTAAACGGTTTACTTTATTCTTTTTTGTTGCTGCTGTCCTGTTTCTGGCAGCATGCGGTTCGGGTGATGCAGATGGTGCAAGTGATTCTGACGCTGATAATAACGAGGAGTTATCAGGTAATATTGCCATTGATGGTTCTGGTACAGTTTACCCGTTGATGGCACGTTTAGCGGAAGATTATATGATAAATGAACAGCAGGGTGTTTCGGTAGAAGTCAGTCGCGCCGGAACCAGCGCAGGATTTGAAAAGTTTTTAGCTGAGAATGGGACAGATTTTAATGATGCTTCCAGGGAAATAAAAGAGGAAGAACAAGCGCAAGCAGATGAATTGGGCATGGAAGTTCAGGAATTAAAAGTGGCATTAGATGGTTTAACCATTGTGACTCATCCAGATAACGACTGGGCAACGGAATTAACACCAGAGCAGGTACAAGGGATCTTCGTGGGTGAATATACAAAGTGGTCAGATATTGATGCATCCTGGCCGGATGAAGCTATCCAAACGTACGGTCCAAATGAAAATCATGGGACTTATGAATTCTTCTATGAAGAGATTTTAGAAGAGCAGGATTTAGTAGATGGGGTTGATCTTCAACAAGATTATTCTACATTGGTAACGTTGGTTTCCGAAGATAAGAATGCGATTGGTTTCTTCGGCTTCGGTTACTATCAAAGTAATCAAGATGCGATTAACGCCGTATCGATTGATTTTGGAGAAGGAGCAGTAGAACCTTCCCTGGATACAATTGCAGAAGATGGACCTTATGCCGATTACACACGTCCGGTATTCACATACTTGAATGTAAACCAAGCCCAAGAAAAACCGGAAGTGCTTGATTATGCAAAATATGTTATAGAAAATATCAATAATGTTGCCGGCGAAACAGGATTCGCACCAATTCCGGAAGAAGAAGTGGAGTCGCAGCTGGAAACGTTAGAAGGAATCGAATAAACAAACTGACAGATGAGCGGTGAGGTTTCACTTCTCATCTGCCTGTTATTTCACAGATGCAACATCAAAAATATAAAGACCGATCGTTAGCAGGATTTGACGATACAGTATGTTTTTCCAAAAGAATGAAAGGTGGCTTTAGAATCATGGCTGCAAATAATAAAAACCGTCTGTCTGTCAGTGAAATGATTGAACAACAAAAAGAGAAGCAGAAAATCTTTCATGCATTAGAGCGCTTCATACCAGTTCTGTTATTATTAATTGCTTCCATATCGGTTCTGACAACGGTTGGTATTGTTTATACGTTGTTTGCCGAATCGGTTGCATTTTTCCGGAATGTGCCAATTCTCGATTTCTTTACAGGGACGGTATTAAAACCGTTAAGTCAAAATCCGGAATTTGGTGTTCTTCCACTATTAAATGGAACCATTATTTCGACTGTCATAGCTATGCTGGTAGCTGGGCCGATTGGAATGATGTCGGCCATTTATTTAAGTGAATATGCCCCAGACAATGTGCGGAGAGTATTGAAACCATTATTAGAAATCTTGGCTGGCGTGCCGACGATTGTATATGGATTCTTTGCATTTACGTTTATAACGCCTTTATTGCGCATGATTTTTCCGTCCGTTGAAGCGACGAACATTCTCAGTCCGGGACTTATTATGGGTGTGATGATTATTCCCATGATTGCTTCTTTGTCTGAAGATGCGATGTCTTCTGTTCCGAATTCTATTAGAGAAGGGGCTTTAGCACTTGGATCAACGAAACTGGAGACAACGTTTAAGGTAGTTATACCAGCAGCTTTATCCGGAATTGTAGCATCTTTTGTACTCGGTATTTCCCGGGCAATAGGGGAAACGATGATTGTAGCGATTGCCAGCGGAAGCTCAAAGAATTTCTCCTTCGATATCACACAGTCGATGCAGACAATGACAGCTTATATTGTAGAAGTTGCTGGAGGAGAAGCAGCAGCAGGAACAACCATTTATTACAGTCTGTATGCCGTGGCATTAACTCTATTTGTTTTTACACTCATTATGAATCTATTAGCAAAATATATTTCACGGAAGTTTAGAGAGGAGTACTGAGATGACAACGAGATATATGGATGCTGTGCTTGTGGAGAAGCGTATGTCATCCCGTGTACGGAAAAATACAGGCTTTAGAGGCCTTTTCTTTGCCTCCACCTTATTTGGGCTGGTGGTATTGGTTGTATTGCTTGTCCGTATTTTTACGCAGGGAATAGCGTATATCAATATGGATTTCCTGATGAATCATTTGTCAACTGATGCGAGCAGAGCGGGGATTATGGGAGCTATTTTAGGAACAGCATGGCTGATGGTGGTGGTTGTTCCAGTAACCATGGTTATTGGAGTAGGAACCGCTATTTATCTCGAACTTTATGCGAAAAAAGGGAAACTGCATGCTATTATCGCCACCAATATTTCTAATTTGGCGGGTGTTCCATCGATTGTATATGGGTTATTAGGTTTGACATTGTTTGTGCGTGCGTTGGAATTCGGCAATGTTATCTTGGCGGGCGGATTAACCTTGTCATTGCTTGTTCTGCCAATTGTCATTGTAGCGGCTCAAGAAGCGTTACGGGCAGTACCAGGAAGTTTGAGTGAAGCATCCTACGGTATGGGAGCAACCAAGTGGCAGACTGTTCGCCGTATCATTTTACCAGCCGCGTTACCTGGCATTTTAACAGGGGCAATTCTGGCATTATCCCGGGCAATAGGAGAGACGGCTCCATTAACTGTACTCGGTATTCCCGCTTTATTAATTCCATTTCCATCCGGTGTTTTTGATACATTTACAGCCTTGCCGATGCAGGTATATTATTGGACGATTGATTCATCTCTGGTAGCAGAATATGCGAATTTAGCAGCGGCGACGATTATTGTATTGTTGCTTTTACTGTTTTTGTTGAACTCAATTGCTATTTTGATTCGGAATAAATTTCAAACACGTTATTAAATAGAATGATAGAAAAGTAATTTATACAAAAGAAAGGAGACGATTTGATGAGTACAGTAATGGAGAAAAAGATAAATTTAAAGCTGGTAAGAGACCATTATGAAAAGGAACCGGCAGAACCGAAAGAAGTTGTTTATGACACCAAGGGCTTAAATTTATGGTATGGGGAGACGCATGCTTTAAAAAATATTCATATGGACATCAGAGAAAAAGAGGTTACTGCTATTATTGGGCCGTCGGGGTGCGGGAAGTCCACCTACTTGAAGACATTAAACCGTATGGTGGAGCTGGTTCCAACGGTGAAAACATCTGGCGAGATAACTTATAAGGGCAAAAATATATTAGATAGATCTTTCCGGGTGGAAGATTTGCGTACCAAGGTTGGCATGGTATTTCAAAAGCCGAATCCATTTCCGAAATCCATCTATGAAAATATTGCGTATGGCCCTAAAATCCACGGCATAAAAAACAAGAAGGTACTGAATGAGATTGTTGAAAAGAGCTTGCGCGGTGCGTTTATCTGGGATGAAGTGAAAGATAGGCTCCAGGATAATGCATACGGGTTATCCGGGGGACAGCAGCAGCGTTTATGTATTGCCCGCTGCTTGGCGATTGAACCGAATGTGATTTTAATGGATGAACCTACGTCAGCATTAGATCCGAAATCAACATTGCGAATTGAAGAACTTATACAGGAATTGAAGAAGGATTATGCGATTGTTATTGTCACGCATAATATGCAGCAGGCAGCGCGTATTTCGGATAAAACAGCTTTCTTCCTACATGGAGAAATTGTAGAATATGATAAAACAAACCGTATCTTTAATCATCCGAGGGATGAACGTACGGGGGATTATATTTCCGGACGATTTGGCTGAGTGAATAAACACCAACAGAGAATGACTTGTAAGGGTCATTCTTTTTTGACGTTTTAAAATAAGTCAGATATGTTTGGATATTTTTTGAAAGGGAACATAAAAAAATAGATGAATGATAGAGAAAGGGGTTGTGAGAAATGAACGTAGTAGTTATCGGAGCAAACGGACAAATTGGAAAGCATCTTGTCAAGCAGCTTCATGAACATGATCAACATGAAGTAACAGCAATGGTTCGGAAAGAAGGACAGAAAAAAGAGTTGGAAGATAGAGGCATTCATGCTGTTTTGGCAGATTTAGAAGGCAGTACGTCTGATTTGGAAACGGCTATAGAAGGTGCAGATGCTGTTATATTTACAGCTGGATCAGGCGGAAAAACCGGTCCGGATAAAACATTGCTGATTGACTTGGATGGTGCTACGAAATCGATGGAAGCAGCAAAAAATGTCAACGCCAATCGCTTTGTTATGGTAAGTGCTATACAGGCCCATAACCGCGACAGCTGGGGAGATAGTCCGATTAAGCCATATATGGTGGCGAAACATTTTGCAGATAAGACACTCATGCACAGCGGCCTTGATTATACAATCGTCCGTCCGGGCGGATTACAAAATGAACCCGGAACAGGAAAAGTTCTCGTAGGTGAAAACCTGGAACGAGGCAACATCCCGCGCGAAGATGTGGCAGCTACTATTATTGAAGCCCTCGAAGCAAAAAATACGTATGAAAAAGGCTTTGATTTAACAGTTGGAGAAGATACTATCCATGAAGCAGTAAAGAAAATTTAAACGGTTATTTCATTTCTGTATAGATACGGGTGTTTAATAAAGTTATAAACGAACAGAAAGACGTTCTTTTTAGAAAGAGCGTCTTTTTACATAAAAATATACATTCTCATTCAGTTGTAAAAGGATATTTTTTTTAGAATAAGTACGGAAACAGGTTCAGATTGATACTTCCAAAAAACAAATAGAAAACCAGAAATTCCCCGCAGTGGCAGTCCAGAAAAAGTATTCCTCAAAAAAATAAAAAAAGTTTCAAATACCCCTTGCATTATTATACATAATGATGCATAATAATTCGATAACAGCATATTTACGAGAGGGGATTTTTTAAGTGGCAAAAAACAAGATTGTTTTAGCTTATTCTGGAGGATTAGATACATCTGTAGCGGTGAAGTGGCTGCAGGATAAATATAACTATGATGTAATTGCAGTAGCGCTGGATGTAGGGGAAGGAAAAGACTTGGAATTCGTAAAGCAAAAAGCACTGGATGTCGGAGCAATCAAATCGTATGTGATTGATGCCAAAAAGCTTTATTCCGATGAATATGTATTGCCGGCATTGCAGGCTAATCTGCTTTATGAAGGAAAATATCCGTTAATTTCTGCATTATCTCGTCCATTGATCGCCAAAATATTGGTGGATATTGCAGAAGAAGAGGGAGCTGTCGCAGTCGCACATGGGTGTACTGGTAAAGGTAATGATCAAGTGCGTTTCGACGTCGCATTTACAGCGTTAAACCCGGATTTACAGATTGTTGCACCAGTTCGTGAATGGGCTATGTCCAGAGAAGAAGAAATTGAATATGCAAAAGCGCACGAAATTCCGATTCCGATTAAAAAAGACAGCCCATACAGCATTGACGAGAACTTATGGGGAAGAAGCAACGAATGCGGTATTTTAGAAGATCCATGGGAAGAAGCGCCAAAAGATGCCTTTGATTTAACGCAAGATCCTGTGGATGCTCCGAATGAACCGCAAACAGTTCAAATTACGTTTGAACAAGGAAAGCCGGTTTCATTAGATGGGGAAAAATTGGACTTGGATGAATTGATTCTTGCCTTGAATGAAATTGCGGGCAAACATGGTGTTGGCAGAATCGACCATGTAGAAAACCGTTTAGTCGGCATCAAATCAAGAGAGATTTATGAGGCGCCGGCTGCAATGACACTAATCAGTGCACATCAGGAGCTGGAAGCATTAACTTTACCGCGTGAAGTAGCAGAGTTTAAGCCGATTGTTGAGCAGAAGCTGTCTCAGGCTGTTTATTACGGCTTGTGGTATTCTCCATTAACAGAAGCATTGCAGGCGTTTATTGAGAAAACACAGAAGCATGTATCCGGCACCGTGAAAGTAAAACTGTATAAAGGTCATGCACAGGTTGTCGGAAGAGAATCAGCCAGCTCACTCTATGATTTTGATTTAGCTACGTATAATAAAGCAGATGCGTTTGATCATGAAGCAGCTTTAGGATTTATTAAATTATGGGGACTGCCGACACAAGTACATTCTGCAGTGAACGGTCCTCAAGGCAACAAATCCATTGAGAAAGTTAAATTAGAGGTGAAGGAAGCTGTGAAACCGTGAAATTATGGGGTGGAAGATTTACAAAACCTACGAATGAACTAGTCGACGAGTATGCCTCGTCGATTCGTTTTGACCAGAAATTAGCGAAATATGATGTGAAAGGCAGTCTGGCTCACGTTGCTATGCTGAAAAAATGTGATATTATTTCGGCTGATGATGCGGACCAGATTACAGCAGGTCTGAAAAAGGTTCTCAGCAAGATTGAGGCTGGAGAAGCTGAACTGTCAGAGACGGATGAAGATATTCATATGAATGTGGAGCGGCTCCTGATTGAAGAAATAGGACAAGTGGGAGGTAAGCTTCACACCGGCCGCAGCAGAAACGATCAGGTAGCATTGGATATGCGCTTGTATGTCAGAGAAGCCGTTTCTGAGTTGATTGTACTGTTGAAGTCGGTGCAGCAGGCGCTTATTGGCCAAGCGAAGACGAATATAGATGTGATTATGCCTGGATATACGCATTTGCAGCGTGCACAGCCGGTCTTATTTGCGCACCATATGATGGCATATGTATTTATGTTTCAGCGCGATGTAGAACGTCTGGAGGACAGTTTGAAGCGGGTGAATAAGTCGCCATTAGGTTCCGGTGCGCTTGCAGGTACAACTTTCCCGGTTGATCGTGAATTTGTCGCTCAGGAGCTCGATTTCGATGGGATTTGTGATAACAGTCTGGATGCGGTCAGTGATCGTGATTTTGTAGTAGAATTCCTGTCAAACGGATCGTTAATCGGTACGCATTTATCGCGTCTTTGTGAAGAACTGGTACAGTGGTCAAGCGCAGAATTTCATTTTATCGAGCTGGATGATTCCTATACAACTGGAAGCAGCATGATGCCGCAGAAGAAAAATCCGGATGTAGCAGAGCTTGTCCGCGGGAAAACCGGGCGTCTTTACGGTAATTTGATCAGCATGCTGACGACGTTAAAAGGTTTGCCGCTCGCATATAATAAAGACATGCAGGAAGATAAAGAAGGTATGTTTGATTCTCATGAAACATTGAAAGGCGTCCTGCAGCTTTTTGCCGGAATGATTGAATCCATGGAAGTCGATAAAGAAAGTATGTATAAAGCGGTAACGAATGATTATTCCAATGCCACGGACTTAGCGGATTATCTGGTGAATAAAGGGCTTACGTTCCGTGAATCGCATGCAGTGGTCGGACAGGTTGTTTTAAACTGTATTCAAGCTGACGTTTATCTGTTGGATTTGAGCTTGGAAGAGTTTCAACAGTATTCGGCTGTTATAGAAGAAGATATTTTTGAAGCATTACAGCCGGAAACCGTTGTAAATGCCAGAGCAGCTGCCGGCGGTACAGCAAAACAAAGTGTTTTAGCACAAATTGATAAAGCAGAGAAATTACTGGAATCGTCTGATGCAGATAAGGTATAGTGAATAGGAAAGAAAAATGATTGAAGCTCTTACCCGGGTTTCAATCATTTTATTATGGAGAATTAGATAGAAGGTGTAAAAAAGCTGAAAATGGGAATATAAAGAGAGTGTGCAGATAAGCAGGAAATGGGTTTTAGGATTAAAAGCCGTACTCCTTATTAGCTTTTTGACAGCTTTATTTTATTGAAAAGGCGGTTAGATATCATGAAATTAATTGCATCAGATATGGACGGAACTTTACTTAATGAAAACGGTGAAATAAGTGAAGCCAATGTGAAAGCAATAAAACAAGCAATCAATCAAGGAATTGAGTTTATTGTAGCAACTGGAAGATCTTTTCAAGCTGCAAATATTCCGCTTCAAGCTGCCGGAATTACTTGTCCTATAGTCAGCTTGAACGGTGCAGTCACATACCAAGAGAATGAAAAAATAATAAATAGTATTCCTATGGATAAATCGGTTGCTGCGCGTATCGCTGATGAATGCAGTAAATTGGGCATGTATGTGGAACTGTTTACCAATAAAGGTGTTCTTTCAGAAAGCCGAGAACATTTCTTAGAAGTGCTTATGGACATTATGCGTCCATCAAATCCGGATGTTTCCGAGCAGGAAATGCGTGAAACAGTAGAGCAGCGTTTTCAGCTGGAGCAGGTTTCTTTTGTGGAACACTTGCAATCGGCGTTACAAGACGAACATACCGAAATCTATAAAATTCTGACGTTTGCTTTTGAAGAAAAGCAACTGGAAGATGCCAAGAAAAAGCTCCGTGATGAGACAGGTGCTGTCATCACTTCTTCAGGAGAAACAAACCTGGAATTTAACCATCCGAAAGCACAGAAAGGACTAGCGATTCAAAAATATATTGAGAATGAAGGCTGGTCGATGGAAGATATCATGGCAATCGGGGACAATTGGAACGATGCCAGCATGCTGGAAATGGCCGGTCGCGGTGTGGCAATGAAAAATGCTGCTGACCAGATTAAGAATCTGTGTCAGTATGAAACAGTAACGAATGAAGAAGATGGTGTCGCAAAAGCAATTGAAGACATGTTGGAAGACTTGGATAAATAAAGATGCCGGGCTGGCAATGAAGCAGCCCGGCATCTTTATTTTTATACGTATCATTTATGATTAATGGCGTTTGCTTAACCATAATACACCAGATTTAGCAAGTCTCGGAAGCAAGCCTGTCATTGGCTGTTTGGCCATGTTTCCAAAGCCGTCTGATTTGCCTAAAGAGCCCAACGTTCCTTTTAATTTTAACTGTTTAGGCTGTTTAGGTTGTTTTCCGTTTAAAATCGCAAGCAGAATTTCTGCGATTTGTTCCCCTTGCAGTCCGGCAAGCTGAGCGCTTGGTGAGAATTCACTCGATGCACAATCCCCTAAAACATAGACGGATGGATCTTCTGGTACCTGATAAAAGTCATTGATAACAACTTTGCCATGACTGTCTTTTTCATACGGCAGAGCTCGTACCAGCCAATTGGGCTGCACACCTGCTGTCCAGATTGTGACGTCATTTAAGTAGCATACACCGTTATTGCATACGCCGTCTTTCTCTACATATTCCACTGTTGAATGATGGATGACGTCTACTTGATTTTCAGCCATCCAATTTTCTACATAGGTTTGAATTTTACTATCCAGCGGTTTGAGCACCGTATCCCCCCGGTCCAGCAAACGGATATTTAAATCCGGTCTGCTTTCACGAATTTCCGAAGCGACCTCAATACCGCTTAATCCGGCGCCGATAACAGATACTTTACCATAAGCTTTTAAATTTCCGATTGCAACACCTGCTTTTCGGGCTTTTGCAAAGGTTTGAACGCTTTCTGTATATTCTTCAGCTCCAGTAATTCCATGATAATTGTCCTCGCAGCCTAATCCGATAACTAAATAATCGTAAGGAACAATGGAATCTTCATCTTGAATCAAAATTTGTTTATTGGCTGTATCAATTTTCGTAATTTCCCGGAAGATGTACCTCACACGGGAATCATCAGGGAAATCAACGCGGACATCATGGTCTGCAGAAGTTCCCGCGGCAATAGCATAGAACTCCGTTTTTAATGAGCGAAAAGGATTACGGTCAATAACTGTAATATGTATATCATCGGATAATGTTTGGCTGAGAAGGCCGAGCAGTGTTTTAATACCGCCATATCCGCCTCCGACAAGAACAACTCTCTTCATTGTTTACACCCCTTATTTGATTTGAAACATTTTCTCCAGATACAAGCGTAACAAATTATGAAGGCGATGTCATCAAGATTGAAGCTGTAGTATACGAACATGAAAAAGGATAATTTATTCGCAAAAATCAATTTATTGAAAGGAATAATGAATTTTAGAAGGAAAAATGAATAGCTTGCCAGTTTTTTAGAAATAATGGTACGATTAAGGGTGCTTTTATAAAATGAAACGAATCAACCGTGTTTTCATAGATAAAAAAAGAAAAGGAGTTGTATATGGCAGGAATGAAATCTATCCCATTTACAGTAGCAAAGAACGAACAATTTTTTGATCGCCTGGGAGATTATATAGGCGATGTTTTTTATGATATTTTACCAGAACAAGGTTTTGAATTGCGGGATGAACAAATTTATATGGCGTTTCAGCTGGAACAGGCTTTTAAAAATAAAAAAACGATTTTTGCGGAAGCAGGGGTCGGAACAGGCAAGACGATTGTTTATCTTTTATATGCTATTTGCTATGCCCGTTATCAGCGAAAACCGGTTATTATTTCCTGTGCGGATGAAACATTGATTGAACAGCTGGTTAAAGAAGGCGGAGACATTGATAAGCTGGAAAAAACGCTGGGATTAGAAGTGGATGTCCGTTTGGCCAAAGCACGTGAGAACTACTTGTGTATGAAGAAATTAGATCCTTTGGCTGAATATACAGAAGATGAAGAAATTCTCGACGTCTACGATGCTGTTCCAGACTTTGTTTTTGATCAAGGCATCTCGATGCAATCTTTTTATCCTTATGGAGACCGTAAAGATTACCCTTGGCTTTCAGATAAGCAATGGGAACAAATCGGATGGGATCCTTTAAAGCAATGTGCAACATGTGAATTCAGACATCGCAGTGCCCAGACATTGCATCGCGAATACTATCGCCATGCCCAGGATTTGATTATCTGTTCCCATGATTTTTATATGGAGCACGTCTGGACGAAGGATTCACGGATTAGAGAAGGACAATTGCCGCTGCTTCCGGAAGCAAGTGCGGTTGTTTTTGATGAAGGTCACTTATTGGAATTTGCCGCGCAAAAAGGATTAACCTACCGTTTTAACTACCGGAATCTTACTAACGTTTTAACAGGATACCAAGGTCAGGATGTTCGGGAAGACTCTCTGCAGTTAGCGGAAGATATTATGGCGCTCCATGATGACTGGTTTGACTATATTTCGGAGATAGCTGTCCATGTGGAAGGCTCCAGCCGTCTGGAAATCCCGCAAGATAAAAAAATGAGAGAGATGGCTGAGCGGTTAGAGAAAATGGTTCAGAAATTATTAGAAGAGCTTGTTTTTGATGCAGAGCTGTTTACCATTGATGCATATCATACCAAAATTATAGAAGAGTATTTGGAATTCTTTGCGTATGGGTTGTCGATTTTCTTGAAAGATGACGAGGGAGTTTACTGGTTAGAAGAAGATGGCGATGAAACGAGCCTGGTTATCATGCCGAGGCTGGTTGGAAATGTTCTCCGGGAAGAGGTATTCCAGAAAGATATACCATTTGTGTTTTCTTCAGCAACGCTTTCCCAAAATGGAGATTTCTCCTACCTTGCGAAGAGTCTGGGTGTAGATTCGTACAGCTCATTTTCTGTCGCATCGCCATTTGATTATGAAGAAGTCCGTACAATCAATGAACATAGTTATACGGATGATATAGAAAAATATGAAGGGATTGCGAAACAGCTTCAGGATAATGAAGGACACAGCTTGATTTTATTTCGTTCCGAGGAAGAAATGCAGGCATTTCGGAAATGGGCTGATGAACGGGAATGGTCCTTTGACTTTATATTTGAAGGCGATAATGAAATTAGTAAAATTGTTCGTGCCTTTCAGCTTAACAAATCTTCCGTTCTATGTGCACACCATTTATGGGAAGGACTGGATGTACCGGGTGATTCATTAACGCAGGTTATTATTGCATCCCTGCCATACCCGCCGGATGATCCTGTTTTTAAAGCCAAACGAAAACATGCAGAAGACCCATATGCAGAAATTGATTTGCCATATATGCAGCTTCGTTTAAAACAAGGGATCGGCCGTTTGATTCGTACGGAGCATGATAAAGGAATCGTTCATATTTGGAAACAAGATGCATTGTAAAAAAGCTCTGTCCAGTATTTTATAGCTGGACAGAGCTTTTTATATAAATGAAACCAAATCCTTTGTTTATCCGTATAAAACAGGTGAGGAGAAACGGTAACACAAGGGGGGATGGCCGATGAAGAAAAGCCTCATCACAGCTTTATTTTCACTATTAATTCTATTGTATGCCTGTTCAGATGATACATTTACCATCGACCAAGTACAAATCGATGCACAAATAAATGATAATGGAACCATATCTGTCCAGGAGCTATTTACTTATACGTTTGATGGGTCATTTGAAGGGGTGACAAGGACGATTAAGTCCGATGCAAGTGAATTTCATGCTTATTTAGCAGATAGTGCTGATTTTGATAGTGAGATGACGGTATTGGAAACAGAAGAAGATGATGGTACACAGATGGTTTATTCTGACTCGGATAATGAGACGAAGACGTTTCTGTATGAATACCGTATTTCATCAGATTCTGTCACAAAGTATCAGGATATAGCAGACATCACCTATGCCTTTTTTGATGAATCAAACGAAACAGATTTACATAATGTTTCCTTTACTGTGCACACACCGGTGAACGAGGCAAATGGGATGCACAGCTTTTTAAAGGATGATTCGGGAGGTTCATTGGAAGAGACAGCAAGCGGTATTCATTATACCAATGATTTTGTGACAGAAGGAGATGACGTTACATTCCGCATGCTATTTCCTGCTGGACAATTGGCGGCAATGGAGGTAGATAAGGATGATATGATGGAGACTTCAATCCTTCAAGAAGAAGCAGAATTGGCAGCCAAAGAAACGGAATTAGATGAAAAAACCAATGCTATTTCACCTTATATTTGGGGTGCTGCAGGTTTCTTCATTCTCGTAGCAATGGTGCTCTTTTTTAAACATCCTAACCGATATCGCGGACGAAAAGATTCGACATTATTTATCAATGCTGTTGAAAACACAGATCCGCTTTTATTGAGTTATCTCCATCGAATGCATGCAATTGATATACATGGAATAAACGCTGCATTGTTTTCTTTGCGCCGGAGAGGGGTTATCTCTTTAACAGAAGCGGATTCGGCAATCTATAACGGACAGAAAACATACCGATATACATGGGAAAAGGAAAATGCCCAGGTCAGCGAAGCAGATGGCATTTTACGTGATTGGTTATTCACAGAAAAGGATGAGAAGGGAAGTTATTTTCTTTTGGAATCTATCCAGGATGATGAAAATGTATCTGAAAAAGAGCGCCAGAAAAAAGCAGAGCAAATGCAAAAACAATTTCAATATTGGAGCAATGCGGCGCAAAAAGAAGTGCAGAAGCCGTTGAATAAATACCGGTTTGGTTTTTATACTGTTTTGTCTATATTAGCTACGATACTCGTATCCATTCTGTACTATTATCATATAACAGTCCAGCCGATTACCGATACGACTCAGCTGGTGCTGATGATTTTATTAGTTGTGTTTACAGGATTGAATCTTTTCTTTAAACGGCAGAAGTTTATATTGCCAGCACTTTATTTGTACGCAATTTTTACTTCACTGATTCTGTTTACTTTAAATAGCGGAACGGTCTGGTCTATTCTTTTCTTCGCGGTTGCCGGGGCGGTTGTATTGTGTACTCCGGCCAGTTATTGGGAGAAGGAAGTGAAGTTGTTAAAGTATGCTATCGGTCAAGCAGCCTGGATGTATAAACATGATAAATACCCTGTAAGTACCGATGTATCTCTATTACAGAAGAGGGTAGAAAATGCTATTATATTGGGTCAAGGAAAAGTCTTTGAAGAGAAGTATATGAACGACCGGGCAATCGCTCCATTAGTACTGACTTTGCCTGTTTTGCCAGCCGCTGCTTCTTTCGATGCGAGTCATATCTGGATGTATAATGTGTCTGCTGCTTCTTCTCCATCATCAAGTTCGAGCACTCCGACAGGCGGAGGAGGAGCCGGCGCTTTTTAGTCTTAGCTGGCAGAGTCTGTTTAAAAGGACCGTTATACGTTTTTTTCAAGCGTATTAACGGTCTCTTTCATGTGTAATTAAACTGATGAAGTGCGTCAGAACCTTGGCCGTCAGTCCCCAGATAGTTTTGTCATCATATTGGTAGAAGAGTTCTTCCAGGGTCCGGACGCGCCATTCATAATCCTCACCGCCGACGATAAGATGATAAGGGAAGTTATCTTCAGGCTTTATTTCCACGTGGACCTTATATTTTTGTGGCGCATTTTCTAAAAAGAAGGAAAGCGGGACGGTGAAAATATGGTCTACTTCATCCGGGTTGGGCAGGATATTTTCAATGGTCTTCAACTTTCCGATAAAAGGGTAGATGATTCTCCCTAAATCATTCACGATATAATCGAGTGGAATAGGGTCAGATATATCCTGCTCCGTAATGCCGAGTTCTTCTGTAGTTTCTCGAATAGCGGTGTGGGCAGGGTGCTTGTCCTCTTGATCGAATCGGCCGCCGGGAAAACAAACATCTCCGGGCTGACTTCTTAAGTTCATGGAACGGATTTCAAACAGGATGTGTGTTTCTCCATTTATCTCTATTAAAGGGATAAGGACAGAAGACTGTTTAAAATGCTTATGTCCCATTAATGCCGGCGTACGATCCCTTAGCTCATTTAGAATATTCTCAATCTGCATACCGTAACCTTCCTCTCCGTCATTGTTGCAGTGTAACTAACTAGGGCTGGGACGGGGCTTACTCGTCCTGTCAAAAACCATTGCAGCCCCATCGAATCCTATTGAATAACTTTTGTAATACTGCCGCTTCAAGAAATATAAGAAACTTGTTATTCCTAAGCGGAAGACAGGGCAGCAAGTCACGGCTCGATGCGTTCCGCTAACCTTTAACCTTCAGCGGGGGTTGAAAAGATTCACCGCACGGAAGGTAGTTCCACTTTGTGCTATCCTCTATTTTATTATGCTTTTCGATTACTGTCATGTATATCGATTAGGAGTTATCTGCATCACTTCTCTGTAAAAAGGTATGTAAGGAAGTTGACACTTATTCTTATAGATAAGAAGATAAGATACAAGACAGGTCATAAATAGAATCATTAAAAGGAGAGGTGTGAAAAAGATGAAACATGCGATTTATCAAATGGATATTGTACCCGGGGATCCGGAGAGTAACAGAAAACGTATCAAAGAATGGCTGGCAACCCAGGTGGAACAGGAAAAGCCAGATGTGGTTGTGCTCCCGGAAATGTGGACAACAGCATATACGTTGGAGCAGCTGGAGGACATCGCTGATTTAGATGGAGAGCCGACACGAAGCTTTTTAAAGGATTTAGCCAAACAACATCGTGTGCATATTATCGGCGGGTCTTTTGCTAATAAAGTAGATGGCGCCATCTATAACACAGCGCTCGTTGTTAATAATGCCGGAGAAGAGGTATATACGTATGATAAAATTCATCTGGTTCCAATGTTAAATGAACCGGCGTATTTAGCAGGCGGAAACAAACAAGCACATGTATTTGAACTCGATGGTGTGAAAATGGGGTTACTTATTTGCTTTGATCTCCGCTTTCCGGAATTAGCCAGGGAATTAGCCCTCGCTGGAGCAGAAGTCATTTATACAGTAGCCGAATGGCCCTCTGCACGTAAGGATCATTGGAAGGCGCTCCAACTGGCACGGGCAATCGAGAATCAGTGCTATGTTATTTCCAGTAATCGGATTGGCGACTATGATGGCGTTTTATTTTGTGGCACCTCGTTAGTGATTGATCCGTGGGGAACTATCA
The DNA here is from genome assembly GCF_042675985.1 of Oceanobacillus locisalsi. Lineage (NCBI taxonomy): Bacteria > Bacillati > Bacillota > Bacilli > Caryophanales > Bacillaceae > Oceanobacillus > Oceanobacillus locisalsi. The sequence continues at coordinate 286,858 of NZ_JBHTKK010000001.1, read as the reverse complement.
TCAAAGAAGGGTCAGAAAAAAACGAAGAAACATTGGTAGAGACCATTACTGTTTCCAATGTTGACCGGATACGTAAGGAAGTCCCTGTATTTGCAAGCAGAGTCCCTGAATTGTATAAGGGATGGCAACAATAAAAAAGACTCCGTTATCGGTGCAGTCTCCCGAAATACAGAAAGTACAATCTGAATTTCGGGGGCAGCGCCGTTGCGGGAGTCTTTTTTAATGAATGGATTTCGTAATATTTGGCGGTTCTTTTAACTCGCCTGTACAAACGTTCTCTGTAATATGAACTTGCGATGTTTTTCCTTTATTGTTAATGAATTTAAAGACGCCATTATTAAAGTCTGTTCCAATTTCTTTGTAGAAAATCCCCTCGTATAAGTTGTGCTTGGAGCGAGTGAATTTCAAACGATATTGTCCAGGCACTTCACTGTCTTCTTGTATAAATCCACGTACCCCTTTTTCATAAATCGTGTCATCTGTACTTTTCAATGTCCGGTCCACAGAAACAATGTGAAGATCGATAAATGAAATTTCCCGGAGAAGTACGTTGACAAAAGAGCCTTTTGTAATTTCTTCCCAGCGATTTTGTGCGCTTTGCCCAACAATAATTTGGGTAATATTATATTTGTGCGCTACTTCTTTAATGGCTCTGACAGACCGTTTTTCTTTATCACGAATAATGAATTCTTCTACATCCAATTCTTCACACAGTTCTTTCCAATGCTCGACAAAACCTGATTTTTCTGCATCAAATTCGTCATAAGGAAGGGCATCTACTGTTAAAACATACAACGGACAATCCATGATTTGTGCCAGTTTATGTCCCCGGCGGATAAGGCGTTCGCCATTAGGTCCATAATAAACACATACTAAAATACTTTCGTCCATACGACCTCTGATCTTTTTCATCGTTTCTACCGCACCTTTCTTTTATAATCATTCACTTTTTGTTTCGTTTTAAACCATCTATATTTATCCGAATAGGAACCGAATTGTTTTATTATTATTTGACCTGAAAATTGAAGGATTAAACCTTCTTAATTTACCGTTTTGTAAGGAATTCGCATCCTTTAAACCGTATCATTTTAACATGTAATTTCAGATTCGTATAGTATCAGAGGAAAAATAATTGTTTTCCCATGTTTTTTGCTCGGAAATTTCCCGGCACAGCAAGGATTTTCTTTCGTTGCTAAAGTATTTGATTTTCGGGGATAGATATAAAATACTTTGAACACGCACTTGAAATGAAAATATTATACGTATATCACAACGTCAGACATGCAAACACAGTTGATTTTTTGTATAATGTTTATGTGTGGTTATGAAAAATTCATGTTTAGTGTGTGCTCCAGCAACGTTTATAAAACGAAAATGTATTCTGTGATATTTTCTAGTTTCTTTCACAGAATGAGTCTGAGTGATTCAGGGAGTGAATGTTGCTGAACTCCGGCCAAAATGAGCGTGATTGTATTCTCTGTCAGGAGGCGGGAGTTTTTACAGACAGTTCTCCATGATAAAAATATCATATTAAATTATTGACATGCTGTTTTTATCTGACTTTTTGAACAACCATTATAACACCTCGTCATGCCTTTGTTTTACTGCAAGAAAGGCTTATTGTTTTACCACGTATTTTCACAGTATGAATGTCCACGTATTTCTTTTTAATTAAGGGAAATGTTAACCGCGGAAGGAAAATGCGCATTGCACATTCAGAATGACTAAAGCTTTCATTTAGTGAAAAGCACCCGCTGGATCAAATTCTTTGTAACCAAAGTGAAATTTCATCTTTTATTCCACGCCATGACGCTTTGGGCGGTTTTAAAATATCCGTTATCATTAGATTAGCATTTTATGTGCAAAATAACCATTGTGTTGGCTGCATTTGTTTTCATAGGCAGTTAATGAATCACACACTTACATGAATAGAATGTGTGCAAATTTTCACCATAAGAACACACTACAAGAAACAATGAAGTGATAGGAGGTTCCCGTTTGTCAACTTTAGTACTGGCTATTTTTCTACCTTTTTTAGCTGCCGTCATGATACCTTTTTTATATAAATATGTGCAAAAAATCCACGTCGGCTGGTTTGTTATCCTTGTACCAACTGCTTTATTCATTTTTCTTGCTTCCTTTATTCCTGCGATTTCCGGCGGTGAAGTAATTGAGCAGACAATGCGTTGGATTCCAAGTTATGGAATAGATTTAACGGCTTATTTGGATGGGCTCAGTTTAACATTTGCATTGTTAATCACAGGAGTTGGAGCACTTGTCATCCTTTATTCGATTTATTACCTGTCACTGAAGGAACCAATTGGTACGTTCTATACATACCTTATGCTTTTCATGGGGGCAATGTTAGGTATTGTAATGTCCGATAACATGCTGGTTTTATATGTGTTTTGGGAATTAACAAGTATTTCCTCCTTCCTGTTAATCGCATTCTGGTACCAGAGGAAACGTTCCAGAGAAGGTGCCAAAAAATCATTAATTATTACAGTTGCCGGTGGTATTTCTATGCTGGTCGGTTTTATCATGGTTGGTACCATGGCGGGGACCTGGAGTATTCGGGAAGTCATTGCCAATGTAAGCATGATCAGTGGGGATGCTTTATTTATACCGGCTATGCTGCTCGTGCTGCTGGGAGCTTTTACAAAATCAGCACAGTTTCCCTTCCATATCTGGCTACCGGATGCCATGGAGGCACCAACGCCGGTCAGCGCTTATTTGCACTCGGCAACGATGGTAAAAGCAGGTATCTACCTGGTAGCCCGCTTTACGCCTGTCTTTGGAGGCGAAGCAGTCTGGTTCTGGGCTGTTACAGGCGTCGGGATATTCACCCTTTTCTGGGGTTCCTTTAATGCGGTCCGTCAAACAGACTTAAAGGCGCTGCTGGCTTATTCTACTATCAGTCAGCTGGGAATGATTATGAGTATGTTCGGCATGGGATCTGCTGCACTTTATATGGGGTATTCAAGTGAATCAGTGGTATACACAGGAGCCACTTTTGCAGCATTATTCCATTTAGTGAACCACTCTACGTTTAAAGGCGCCTTGTTTATGATTGTTGGTGTAGTGGACCATAGTGTAGGTACCAGGGATATTCGCCGTTTGGGCGGTCTTATTACGCTGATGCCAGTCACATTTACGATTGCCACCATTGGAAGTATGTCGATGGCAGGATTACCGCCATTTAACGGTTTCCTGAGTAAAGAATTGTTTTTCATATCCTCTCGGGATATTGCAGAAGCCAGTTTTTTCGGTTTAGGAACATGGGGGATGGCTATTCCGATTGTCGCCTGGGTAGCAAGTGTATTTACGTTTGTTTATGCCATGGTATTTGTGGTAAGAACGTTCCTTGGGCCATATAAAGAAGAGAAATTAGAACATCCGGCGCATGAACCGAAACCGGGTATGCTGGTTTCGCCAATTATATTAGGATTGCTTGTTATTGCTATCTTCTTTATACCGAATGTGATTGGTAACCATTTAATTACACCGGCTATGAGTGGTATTTTCCCGACATTTGCTGCAGAAGGCGAAGATTTAGGGACATACATTCATGCTTGGCATGGATTCGAGCCGGAGTTATTTATGACCATTGGGGTTGTTCTGTTTGGGGTCTTCTTGTTCCTTACCAGAAGATACTGGTCAGGAGTATACAAATTGTTTCCGGAAAAATGGTCTATTAATGTATTTTATGGTTTCGTTTTAGATCAGATGGAAGATAAATCCACAGTGATTACAAATAAATATATGACGCGCTATTTACGTGACTATATGATATATATATTTGTCTTTTTTATTTTAGCAATTGGCGGGACATTCATTATCACCGGAGCTTATCAATTTACGCTGCCGGAGAATGCTGCCATTTCCGGGTTTGAGTGGCTTATTGTACTGGCTATGATGACATCCGGAATAGCGATTCTATCTGCCAAATCAAGGCTGACTGTTATCGTTTTAAATAGTATTTTAGGTTTTGGGATAGCACTCCTTTTTGCTTTGTTCCGGGCACCGGATTTGGCTTTAACGCAAACGGTTATTGAAGCAGTTACAACTGTTTTATTCCTGGTGGCTTACTATTTCCTTCCTGAAATGGAGAAAGAAGATGCTTCTAAAAAAACGAAGAGCGTCAATTTGCTGATTGCGATTGGAGTGGGACTTGTATTTACTGTTGTTGCACTGGCAGTTCAAGGGAATAAAGCATTTGATTCTATTTCCAGCTTTTTTGAGAATTCCTATGAGCTTGCCGGCGGAAGAAACATGGTAAATGCCATCTTAGGTGATTTCCGTGCATTGGATACAATGTTAGAGGTGATTGTCCTCTTGATTGCGGGGATTGGTATTTATACAATGATTCGGGTAAGAACAGCCAAGAAGGAGAGTGATCAGATTGAAGATAAATAACGTCATTCTCCGTACAGTGGCAAAACTTGTTTTCTTTATTATATTGACGCTGGCAGTATATTTATTTTTTGCAGGACACAATGGCCCGGGAGGCGGGTTTAGCGGTGGGCTGGTACTTGCTTCCGCCCTGGTATTGTTGTTTATTGTATATGATATCGAAACCATTGAGAAAGGGTTGCCCATTGATTTTAAATTGGTAGCTGCTTTTGGAGCATTTTTATCCGTGGGGACAGGATTTGGAGCATTAGTGTTTGGAGAAAACTTTTTAACACAAGCTTTTGACTACTTTGATATTCCCTTTTTCGGTGAAATAGAATTGACAACTGTTACGCTTTTTGAAGCAGGTGTCGCGCTGGCAGTTGTCGGTGTTGTTGTAACAATCTTATTAAGTATTAGTGAGGATGAGTAATTATGGAAACGTTAGTAACCATCCTGGCAGGTGTATTAGTAACCGTAGCAACATATCTGTTGCTGTCGAAAAATATCATCCGGGTTATCATTGGAACGGCGATTTTAACGCATGCAGCCCACCTTACTATTATGACGGTTTCCGGATTAAAAAACGGTGCAGCGCCGATTGTCGGAGAAGGAGAGCCGGTAGACGCGCTTCCGCAGGCGTTAATTTTAACCTCTATCGTTATCGGTTTTGCGGTAACTGCAGTTTCTCTCGTACTTGCTTATCGAACCTATCAAGAAGTTGGAACAGATAAATTAGATAAGCTGAAGGGGGATCCGGATGAATAATTTAATTATTATGCCAATGATGCTTCCTGTTTTAACTGGTATTGTTCTTTTATTTTTAAAGCCTTATGTGAAGGTGCAGCGGACGCTGTCATTACTCGTTTTCGGAGCAAATATTGGTATAAGTATGTATGTACTGCATCTGATTCAGCAAAATGGTGTGATGCGCCTTGATTTCGGCGGTTGGGACCCGCCATTTGGAATTTTATTTGTTGCGGACAGTTTTTCAATGCTGCTGGTATTAACAGCGAGTATTGTTGCCGCCGTGTGTGTTATTTATTCTTTTTCTTCGGTGGACGCACAGTTTGAAAAGAATTATTACTATTCGTTTGTTCTTTTTCTTATAGCCGGAGTCAATGGTTCCTTTCTGACAGGAGATGTTTTTAACCTTTTTGTAAACTTTGAAATTATGTTGCTTGCTTCTTACGTACTGATAACATTTGGCGGTAAGAAACGGCAGCTTCGTGAGTCGATAAAATATGTCATTATCAATGTTGTCTCTTCCTGGATTTTTCTTGTAGCTATTGCTTATCTGTACGGAGCGGTCGGAACTTTAAATATGGCGCATATAGCAGAACGCGTTGCAGAAAACGGACAGACTCCTACAATAACGGTCATCAGTGTTGTATTCTTAACAGTATTTGCATTGAAAGCAGGTCTGTTTCTATACATCTGGCTTCCTGGATCTTATTCCGTTCCTATTACACCAGTTGCGGCGATGTTCGGTGCATTGCTGACAAAGGTTGGAATTTATGCGATGTTTCGTATGTTTACGCTGATCTTTAATCAAGAGCAGCAATTTACGCATACGTTGATTGGTATTTTGGCAGGTTTGACGTTAATTGGCGGAAGTATTGGCGCTGTTGCCTACAGAGACCTCAGGCTCATCGCTGCTTACAATGTTGTTATAGCAGTCGGGTTTATTCTGGTTGGTTTAGCTGTGTCGACGCCGGCTGCCATAGAAGGGTCTATTTATTACCTGATTCACGATATCATTATCAAAGCACTACTCTTTTTACTGATAGGTACGATGATTGCAGTAACCGGGCAAACGAAATTGAATGAAATCAGCGGACTGATTAAAAACCATCCGCTGCTTGGGTGGTTATTCTTCTTGACCATGTTATCTCTGGCCGGAATACCGCCGCTCAGTGGCTTTATCGGCAAAGTGCTGATTGGCGAAGGAGCAGTAGAAGGCGGGGCATATGTATTATTAGCTCTGGCATTTATTTCGAGTATTTTCGTTCTATACTCTCTCTTGCGTGTGTTCCTGACAAGTTTCTGGGGAGAAACAATTATCAGTAAAGACGAAGAAGTGCCTGTGAAAAAAGGGTGGATTGTTTCAACTTGTCTATTAGCTCTTGGAACGATTGCTTTAGGATTAGGAGCTGAACCGATATCCATTTATATTCAGGATGCGTCAGAGACATTATTAAATCCGCAAATCTATATCGATGCCGTATTCGGAGATAATTAACCTGCCGTTTGAATGGATATACTTTTGAATGCATATACGGATTCTGGGGCATTTTTTCTAATAAACAAGGTGGTGAGTACGGAATGCCGGCACAGTTTTTATTAAATTTTTTTATTGCAGTATTATGGACACTGATTAGTGATGAATCAGAACTGCGATTCACAACATTTGTAGCAGGATATATTGTTGGTATTGGTATCGTGTTTTTAATGCACCGATTTTTTGGAGATCGATTTTATCTTGCGCGTTTTTTTGCATTAATAAAGCTCCTGTTTATCTTTACCAGAGAGCTCATTATGTCTTCTAAACTTGTTCTCGGGCAAATTTTAAAACCAAAACTTACGATTAAGCCGGGGTTGTTTAAATATGAAACCGTTCTGCGAGGAGATTGGGAAATTACGACATTGGCATTGTTGTTAACATTGACACCGGGTTCTGTTGTGATAGAAGTAACAGAGGAAGGGGATGCCTTTTACATTCATGCGATGGATGTGGAAGAATCCAAAGAGATCTTGCTGCGGTCGATCGATTCGTTTGAAAAAGCGATTATGGGGGTGACGCGCTAATGGTTCAAGGAATGTTGACAGCCGCCTTGGTGTTTTATGGTATAGCAATTGCTATTAGTGTGTTACGTGTCATTATTGGCCCGAGCCTGCCTGACCGAATTGTTGCTTTAGATATGGTTGGTGTGACACTGGTTTCTTCTATTGCCGTTGTGTCCGTTATGCTGACAACAACTGCATTTTTAGAAGTGATATTAATTATAGCTATTTTGGCGTTTATCAGTACGATTGCCTTCTCCAAATATATTGAGAGGGGGGACATTATTGAATATCGACGCGACGATTGAGTTTATTGCTGCGCTATTTATGCTTGCCGGGTCGATCATGGCCTTAATCAGTGCGATAGGAATCATTCGTCTGCCAGATGTGTTCACACGATCTCACGCAGGTACGAAGAGTTCTACGCTTGCCGTTTTATTAACGCTTCTCGGTGCTTTTATTTACTTTGCTTCGAACCAGGGCATCTATAGTGTCCGTCTGCTGCTCGGAATTGCTTTTGTGTTTTTAACAGCTCCAGTTGCGGGGCACCTTATTACACGTGCGGCCTACCGGGCCAACGTGAAAATGGCTGACACTACAGTAGAAGATGAATTGAAAGAAGTCACAGATAAAGTACAAGAAGAAGCACAGAAAGAGCGCAGTGAATCAGGCGAAATCATTATGGAAGAAGAAAAGAAAGCAGACAAAGAGCATTCCAGTTAGGATGCTCTTTGTTTATATATGGAGGCAAATTGTGCATACTTTTAATATGAAGATAGGTTTTTAAGTATGTTTTAGAGGGTAGGTACAAAGTAGGGAAGTACGTAGGGGGTTAAAAAATGGTAAAACCAATGGTACAAGATAAAGGAGTGGACCATACAATCGACTTTTTAAAGGACGGTTATTATTATTTTTCCAAACGAATGAATGAATATCAAGAAGATGCAGTGAACTCTCGTATATTTGGAAGGAAACTGGTGATGCTGCGTGCAAGTGAAGCTGCAGAGTTAGTAAATGATGCGACCAAGTTTAAAGCGGAAAAAAGCATTTCTGAACTGTCTACCAGTTTACTGAAGGAAGAAAATGGCGTATTTTATCTGGCTGACATTGATGACCATCAAGAAAAAGGATGGTTTGAGGAAGCTTTCTCTATAGAAAAGCGTGAAGAGCTGGAGTCGATTTTTAGACAGCGTTGGGAAGAAAGAATGGAGTCGTGGAAAAGAAGTCCATCTATTGATTTTATGACGGAAATGGAAGAGATGTGGGTTATTGCTGTTTGTAACTGGATTGGAATTCCAATTCGTGCAAATAATCTAAATCAGCGGACTACAGATATTCAAGAGTTTGTTCAATTATTTTCAAAGTATGGGTTAAATCGCTTGAAAAGAAACCAGGCGAAAAACAGGATAGAAAAGTGGCTTGTCTTTTTAGTTCGTCAGCTGCGGGCAGGAAGAATTCACGTAGATGAGGAAAAGATACTTTATCACCTTTCTTGGTATGAAGATGCAGCAGGTTATATTTTACCTGCTAAAGAAGTGGTGCAGGAATTATTATTACTTATCCGGGCTTTTGTAGCTTCCAGCAGATGGGTTGTTTTCAGTCAGGCGGCACTTCTGCATCATCCGGAATTAAAAGAAAGACTGCAAAGAGACAAGGGGTATGTAGATTGTTTTATGTATGAGGTTATCCGTTATTATTCGGTTGTTCCGTTTTCTGTAGCGAAGACAAAACAACAATTTTTCTGGAAGGATATGTTCTTTCCTAAAAATCAGCTGGTATTATTTGATATATATGGGACCAATCATCATACTGAATTATGGGCCGATCCGGATAACTTTCAACCAGAACGATTTTTGGGCAGGCTGCCCGGCATGACAACAAACACATCAGATGCAGCACAGGAAAGCATCACCATGCAGTTAATGCGAATCAGCTTATCGTACCTTTTGCGGACAGATTGGGTGATGTCAGATCAGCCATTAAACAGCCAGGGAAGTGAAATCCCGGCAAGGCCTAAAAATGGGATGCGTTTAGAGTTTTACCATGAAACTTTCTATGAAGATATGTAAGAGGAGAATGGGCCTGATCTCTATAAATTATTTATAGAGGATGTTTAAAAAGTCCAATAAAAATGACACGGCAGGAAAAGGAACTTCTACTAAGAACGCCCACGTTGGTGTGGCGGGCGTAGAAGCCACCGCATCCTGCGGAAGTGCGTTAACTAGCAAATTCCAATGGGGCTGCGGTTACTCGTTCCATCGAAGAGCTTTTGCGATTACTCGCCCCACCAAAACCGTTACTCACGTATTATGAAGCACGAAGGAACTTCTGTTTTGTCCACGTCCTGTGGACAAAACAGAAGTCATCACAACACGCGTAAGTCCGTTTGGAATTTGCTAGTCGCTTTGAGCTTCCGACGCACACGATGTGCTAGTGTCGGCGCCTGAGACAACGGTTTTAATGGGGTGAGTAAGCGCAACCCCAGGACGTTGCGAACTTAGCCGACTTGGTCCTTTTTATCGAACTTTTGAACACGCACTTATAGAGATCAAGGCGCCTTATTTATTCACTCATCAAATCGCCTACAATAGAGTAGGAGTATAGACGTGCTTTGACATCATAAATTTGTGAGGTAATGATTATTTCATCTGCATCGGTTTCTTGACGGAAAGCTTCCAGCCCTTTGCGGACTGTTTCTTTATTTCCGATAATCGTTGTTTTTGGATCCAGGGATTCTTGAACAGCAGCTTTTTCTGCAGGAGTCCAGACGGCATCCATATTTTCAACAGGAGGCTGCAATTTCATTTCTTTCCCTTTTCGCAGATTTAAAAATTGCATCTGATGGGATGTTGCCAGATATTCAGCTTCTTCATCTGTATCAGCTGCAATAACATTAACACCAACCATTGCATATGGCTTTTCGAGCGCTTCAGACGGTTGGAAACGATCGCGATAAAGGTTTAATGCAGGAACGGTATATGCTGGTGCGAAATGACTGGCAAAGGAAAATGGCAACCCTTTTTCAGCAGCTAAACGCGCACTGAAATCACTGGAACCAAGTAACCAAATCGGAATATTCAAGCCTTGTCCAGGTATTGCTTTGACACGGGATACAGGGTTGGTTGAAAAATAGTCCTGCAGTTCATTCACTTGCATTGGAAATTCTTCCGGTCCGCCTTGCAGTGTACGACGCAAAGCAAAAGCAGTTGCTTGGTCGCTTCCCGGTGCACGGCCGAGCCCCAAGTCTATACGATTGGGATAAAGAGACTCTAGTGTACCAAACTGTTCAGCAATAACAAGGCTGGCATGGTTTGGAAGCATGACGCCGCCTGAACCAACACGTATCGAATTGGTGTGTCCGGCAATGTGACCGATTAATAAAGAGGTAGCAGAACTTGAGATTCCTTTCATGTTATGGTGTTCCGCAAACCAATAGCGATAGAACCCAAGTTTTTCAACATGCTGTGCTAAACGGACACTTTCCTGAAATGCCTGTCTGGCGTCTCCTTCTTCGATAATTGGTGCAAGATCGAGAACAGATAAAGGTATATTTTGAAATGTTTTGTATGAATGTGTATCCATTAAATCCCTCCTTACCTAATGAAAATAATAACGGTTTCTTGCCGCAGCGTCCAATGTTTGGACTTATAGATTAGCAAAGAACAGTTTATGGAACACAATAATGTTGGAAGAGCTTCTTTGGAAGTAATTGATATAGACAAAAGCAGAGATGTTTTTAAAAGAAATGAAGCGAAAACGATTTGCTAACCTGGCCGGAATCAAGTAAGATAGAAAAAGTAGTAAAAATGGAAATGAGGGTACATTGATGAGCAATTCATCTATCTATGGATTAACATATGAACAATTGCAGTCGTGGTTAATGGAACATGGTGAAAAACGTTTCCGTGCTGAACAAGTATGGAACTGGTTATATAAAAAACGGATTAGCCGTTTTGAGGATATGAATAATGTGAATCAGTCAACAATTGAATTGTTGAAAGAAAACTTTGTCTTGCACACAATGGATGTAGAACTTCGCCAGGAATCAAAAGACGGAACGATTAAATTTTTATTCAAACTGGCAGACGGCAATGTGATTGAAACGGTTCTGATGCGTTTTAATTATGGACTCTCCGTTTGTGTGACGACACAGGTAGGATGTAATATCGGCTGTTCTTTCTGTGCAAGCGGCTTATTGCGTAAAAGCCGTGATTTAGACAGTGGTGAGATCGTGGAACAAATTATGAATGTACAAAAACATTTGGATGATCGCCGAGAAGAGGACAGAGTCAGCCATATTGTAGTAATGGGAATCGGCGAACCGCTGGATAACTACAAGAATCTAATGGAATTCTTATATATTGTGAATGATGACCGCGGATTGAATATCGGCGCGCGTCATATTACAGTGTCAACAAGCGGAATAGCACACAAAATGTATGATTTTGCTGATGATCCGATTCAAGTAAATCTGGCAATTTCAATACATGCTCCAAATAATGAACTGCGTACACAGATTATGAAAATTAACCGAGCTTTCCCAATTGAAAAATTGATGAAGGCAGTAGATTATTATCTGGAGAAAAAGAATCGTCGTATTACGTACGAGTATATTATGCTGCATGATGTCAATGACCATAAGAAGGAAGCCATTGAACTCGCTGACTTAATCCGGGACCATCGTCATCTGGCTTATGTAAATCTGATTCCTTACAATACAGTTGACGAACACATTGATTATCAACGCAGCAGTACAGAAAATATCCAGGCTTTTTATGAAACCTTAAAAGCAGAGGGTATACAATGCGGCGTCCGTTGGGAAAATGGTGCGGATATTGATGCAGCTTGCGGACAATTACGCAGTAAACAAATCAAAAAGACAAAAGCAGTTTAATGAATAGATGAAAAACGGGAGAGGCTTACTCAAGAATGGGTTGGCTTCTTTCTTTATGGGAGGGCTATAATGAATACTTCTGTTGTAATCAGAGAAATTGAACCAAAAGATGATAAACAGGTAGAGACGATAATTAAACGTTCATTAGAAAAATACCATTTAGACCATGAAGGAACAGCTTATACCGATCCGCAGCTTTCCCGGCTCAGTGCCTACTACCAAGCTCGTCCGCTGGATAAGTATTGGGTTATAGAGCAGGATGGGGAAGTAGTTGGCGGCATAGGTATAGGCGTTTATAATGAACAGGCGTCTATTTGCGAATTGCAGAAGCTATATTTGGCTTCCAAAGCCCAGGGAAGGGGTTTATCCCGTGAACTGATGAAAAAGGCTCTGAATTATGCTTCTGTCCATTTTAAACAGTGCTATTTAGAAACAAGACATGAATTAAAAACAGCTAATCGTCTGTATGAGAAATATGGCTTTCAATTATTAAGTAAACCGCTGAAAGGGAGCGGACATAGTGCAATGAATCGCTGGTATATGAAAGATTTATCGCAGTATAACTGGCTGTAAGGTGTCTGCAGCTAAAACGGCAGGGTACTAACGTGCCTATACACTTCAAAACAGTCCCCTGATCTTGCTGTGAAAAAGAGTTTCCACTAAAAATACGGGTGTATATTCTCTTAACTATTTATGGACATATTGCGAGGCTGCAGAGCACTTCGTCAAGCCAGCCTCTATCCTTAAAAAGATCTCCTGTATGCTTGTCTGTTCCACTTCTTTTAGACGTTATTAGAACCAATCCGATTTGTTATTTATGCTTCTTATCTCCACTTACTCGGAGTCTCTCTCTTTCGATGTTCACTATCACATTAGCAAGGTAAGCATTGAACACATGTTTATAAACCTATATATTGTCTTCGTCATACTCTACAGCAACAACCATTTTACTTCTTCATCCCCAGGAAGAAGTATTTTCCTTCTATTTTCATATGCTGCCTTCACCTCGAAAGAATTAAGTTTTTACCATCGAGAACTCTGTAACAAACCCTTTGAATTTATAACCTAAATAAGTAACTAGTATAAACTATTAAAAATCGATTTTTATGATAGAAATAAGTCGATAAATTCTCCAAAAAACAATGTTTCGTTTTTTGTATACATGAAAACAATAATGTACACAAATTGAACAATAAATGTTTACATGTATACAAATGCGTGTAAGCATTGTATTTAAAGTATTTTTAAATGTGTACAAAAAAACAAACATGTAAACAATTGCTGAAATACTTGAGAAATAAACAGGATACGTTTATGCTGAATCTATAACTGATTGAATCTATCTTTATAAAAATCATCAGTTATTATAAAATGGAAGTCTTAAAAGATTATTATTCATTTTTGTTTTTATAGAGAACGAACAAAAAGATTAGCAGCTTTTTGAAAACGTCCTTTATACAAGATACGTAAAATTTGAAAGGAGAATGGAAATGACAAAATCTAGAATTGCAGCAATTGACGTCGGAAATGACGCATTAAAAGGAAACTATGGAAAATTAGAAAACGAATACTACATACCGAATGTAGTCGCTCCTGATTTAGAGGATAGACCGGTCATCGGAATTGAAGAACTCGATACAAAGGAAGTATTGGATAATATTCATATCCGTATCCACTCTCCTGCCCTATCTGAAAATAACATTGTATATAGAGTGGGAAATCTGGCTACAAAAACAACAAACTCAGAGGAACTGGATCCGGGAAGCAGTAAATCAGAAGAGGACCAGACATTAGTGATGTTACTTGCTTCTTTAGCTTTAGATGCTGTATCAAGTGAAGCATTTAAAGAGAAAAATGGCGTTTACGATGCGCTGTATACCCTAGGTACCGGTTTACCGCTCAGAGAAGTAAAAGAAGGAAAAGATGTAGGCTACCGTTCTCGTTTGTTGAGTTCCGTACATCAGGTGGAATTTTTAGTAACGCCAAAACATCAAGGGAAAAAAGTTAATATTAAATTTGATGAAGTGAAAGTGTACCCGGAAGGATTTGCAGCATATGTCAATTTAATAATGGATAACGACTTAAAAGTTATCAACAAGGAATTAATTGACAAACAAATTTTAATTCAAGATATCGGCGGGTTATCCACAGATATTGCTGTTATTCGCAATAGAAATGTGGATGACGATAAAGCTCAAGGATTTAATATCGGTGTATCTGAATCGCTGGAACAAATTCGCGAAGAAATCCGAACCAGACATGGCGTAGAGCTTGATAGCAGAAGAGATGTTGTCGATATTATCACCCGAAAGAATGACCGTAATCATATTATGGTAAAAGGCAGCCGCACCAATGTACATGATATAACAGACCACATCCTGCTGGAGATTGCTAAGAAAGAATACCGCTACTTACGGAATGTATGGAGCAAGAATTCGCAGACAGAGATTTGCTATTTTGTCGGCGGCGGCTCTGCCGTTCTGAAAGATTATATTAAAGCAATCAACAATAAAATGGATGGCTATAACATTGAATTCTTTGAAGATGAGAGTGAAAGCATCTGGATGATGGCAAATGCATACTATAAGTTAATTACCGATTTTGTACAAAAGAATGAAAAGAACGAAGAGAACAAAAAGGAAGAGAAGGTAGAGAAGGAAGAGAACACAACGAAAGCGAAATAAGGTGATCCTATGGGAAAGCAGATCGAAAGAGGACAGACAATCACATTTCGTATTCCTTCAGATACGCCTGATTACTTACTGAGACAACTGCAGCAATTGAAGGAAACGGAAAGGAGAAATTTCTCCAGCAAAATTGCAAGTTTTGTCTTAAAAGGTGTCAATGAAATGACTGTGAAAGAAAGGGAGACGGTCACTATCCCGCTTCCCGGAAAATTGACAAAGGAGCAAAAAAGCTGGCTAAAGCATGAACACTCGGAAGCTCTGGTAGGGACGATTTTGTATCAAATATTATCAGATCCGATGCGGGCAACAGCACTATTAACTTCGATGAACTCCGGCACAGCGGATATATTTAAAGAAGTGGAAGAACCGCCGGAAGAACCTCCAGAAGAAATAGAAACTGCTTCCAAACACGTGCAGGAAGAACCGCAGTCAGATTGGGGTATCATGGACGATTTAAATGCAGATGATTTAAACCTGCACCCTGACGGAGAAGATGATAAGGAAGAGGAAGAAGACCAGGATCCATTGGGCGACTTCTTCTCCAGTATGAATAAATAAGGAAAGGCTGTTTCCGATAATGACGGGAGCAGCCTTTCTTTTTTGAAAAAAATATGTTGATATACATACAAATTTGGGGATAATTCTGTGGAAATCTAAAGGATAACTTTTATTTTATCCACTCCCTGTCCACAGAGCTTTTTGTGGATAAAAAAAGGCTATAAAAAATAGCATCTAAATACTTTTATTTCTATTAAATTCAGCTATAATTGAAACTTGAGTTTAATCATAAAGAGAAATAATTTACGGAATGATTTCATGTTTGAATGACAACTGCAGAAGCAATCATTTTTCTAGTTGTCAGAAATAAGACTGCTGCAGTAAAAGAGCGTATATTGTCAAAAATAGGGTCCGTTAAAAGAAACTATATTGATCTAAAATCTTGCGTAGTCAAAAAAACTATGATATTGTTTAATACAAGATATAGGTAAAAACGAAATAATTTGATACTATATATTGTGTCTTGCTGGAACAACAACTTTATTGCTGTAATGACGAACCCTACTATAAACAGATATGCTCCACCAATAGATTGTATGCGAAATGGAGTAATCATCTATATATGGTATAGCTGACGGATTGCGTCTATAAAAATAATTCATTCGGCAAATTTGTCTCACAAGGCATTTATTATTTGGAGAACAGACGGTAAAGTTATTCTGTTGGTACATAATTATTTTTTAAATAATTGATTTGAAATAGACATAAATCATTACAGGAGGAGTAAAAATGACCATCACCATTTATCCGACATCTATTCAAGAAAAAATTAATCATGCAGCAGAAGGTTTAAATATAGACGCTGATGCCTGGATTCAAAAAGTAGACAAACAGACACAGAATGTTACTTCCACTAAAAAAGTGAATGACATCATGATTCAGACTGCTCTTGAAAATATAGATGAAGTAAATCCGGACTGGACTTATGCAGCTGCCCGGATCTATGTAGGGAATTTATATAAAGAAGCTGCAGTAAACCGCAGTTATGACGGAACTGAAAAATATGGTTCTTTCTATAATTTGGTTAAAATGTTGACAGATGAAGGTATCTATACAACTTCTTTTCTGGAAAAATACACGAAAGAAGAAATGGAGCAAATTGGCAGCTTGATTGAACCGGACAGAGATTTGTTATTTAACTATTTAGGTATTTATACAATTGCTACACGCTATTTAGCAACAGATCACCAAAAACGTGTATTTGAGCTTCCTCAGGAACGCTGGTTGATTATTGCGATGCATTTAATGCAGGATGAGCCAAAAAATAAACGGCTGGAATATATTGAAGAATCTTATTGGGCATTAAGTAATTTGTATATGACTGTGGCTACTCCGACATTAACTAATGCTGGGAAAACGCACGGCCAGCTGTCCAGCTGTTTTATCGATACAGTGGATGACAGCCTGCAAGCCATTTATGACAGCAATACCGATATTGCGAAGCTTTCTAAAAACGGCGGCGGAATTGGTGTTTATATGGGCAAAATTCGTGCACGGGGCAGTTCGATTAAAGGGTTTGAAGGAATGTCCAGCGGCGTTGTGCCTTGGATTAAACAATTAAATAATACAGCGGTTAGTGTGGATCAGCTCGGTACCCGCAAAGGTGCGATTGCAATTTATTTAGATATATGGCACCGCGATATTGAATCCTTCCTGGATTTAAAACTGAATAACGGGGATGACCGCATGCGTGCCCATGACATCTTTACAGGTGTATGTCTGCCGGATTACTTTATGGAACAGGTTGAAAACCGCGGAGATTGGTATTTATTTGATCCGCATGAAGTACGTCAGGTTATGGGTTATTCTTTAGAGGACTTTTATGATGAAGAAAAAGGAAATGGTTCTTGGCGTCAGAAATATGAAGAATGCGTAGCAAATGAAGATTTAACCAAAGAAAAAGTACCGGCAATTGAACTGATGAAACGTTTGATGCGTTCGCAATTAGAATCCGGCACACCATTTATGTTCTATCGTGATGAAGTAAACCGTCAGAATGCAAATTCGCATGAAGGTTTGATTTATTGCTCTAACCTTTGTACAGAAATCACACAAAATCAATCGCCGACTGAATTTGTGGAAGAGTTCTTAGAGAACGAAAACACGATTGTAAGAAAATATCAGTCTGGAGATTATGTAGTTTGTAATTTGAGCTCCGTGAACCTTGGAAGAGCTGTTTCCAATGATGTATTAGAGCGTCTGATTCCGATTCAGGTAAGAATGCTGGATAATGTGATTGATATCAACACATTACCAATTATGCAGGCGACGATTACAAATCATAAATATCGCGCAATAGGTCTCGGTACATTTGGATGGCATCATCTTCTTGCATTAAAAGGCATTGGCTGGGAGACAGAAGAAGCTGTTCAATATGCAGATGAGCTTTATGAACAAATTGCTTATTTAACCATTAAAAGCAGTATGGAATTAAGTAAAGAAAAAGGTGCTTATTCCGTTTATGAAGGCAGTAAATGGAGCACAGGTGCTTATTTTGACCAGAAAGGCTACACAAGCCCTGAATGGACTGCTTTGAAAGAAGATGTAAAAGAGAATGGTATCCGTAACGGTTATTTAATGGCTGTTGCACCGAACTCTACAACCGCGATGATTGCGGGCTCTACAGCAAGTATTGATCCGATCTTCCAAGTATTTTACCATGAAGAGAAGAAAGATTTTAAAATACCTGTAACAGCTCCGGGATTAGATCATAACACGTATAATATCTACCGCCGTTCTGCATATATTGTAGACCAGCGTTATTCTGTCAGTCAGAATGCAAAACGTCAGCGTCATATTGATCAGAGTTTATCATTTAATATTTATGTACCGAATACAATTCGCGCATCTGTATTACTGGACTTACATTTACAGGCATGGAGAGAAGGGCTGAAAACAACGTATTATGTCCGTTCTACATCCAATGATGTTGAAGAGTGTGAGTGGTGTCAGAGTTGAGGGCTCTTATCGCATATTTGAGCTACAGCGGTAATACAGAAGAAACAGCTGCGTATATCGGGGATTATTTAAATAAAGAGGGAATAACAGTTGAGTGGCATCGAATCGGAATCGATGCGCTCAACGACCCTGCAATGTATGACCTTGTTTTTCTGGGAACGTTCACGTGGGACAAAGGTGCCACCCCTGATGAGGTAAAAGATTTTGTTTTAGAAATAGGATATAAACCGGAAAATATGGTTATTTTCGGAACCGGCGAAACACAATTTGGCGGGGATGAATTATTCTGCAAAGCTGCTGAGAAGCTGGCTGATTTTTACGGAAGCAGTTATCCGGTCCTTAAAATTGAACAATCCCCCCGGGGTTCCCAAGAAAGTAAGGTTGAACAATGGCTGGAAGGAGTATTAAATTATGCAAAAAGTAACGCTTGAACGTGCTAAAACGTTAGAGCCCCGTTTTCCAAATAAATCTACAGGTTTATTCGGAGGCGAATCAAGTGGCATTCTGAATTGGAATGATATTGCTTATCCGCATTGGTATAAAATTTATAAAAAGCTTATCGGAAATTACTGGCAAGCAGATGAAATAAATATGTCCAGTGATGTCAAACAGTTTCCTTCTTTAACCGAGGAAGAACAGGATGCTTATTTAAAAATAATCGGGCTGTTATCGACATTGGACGGTCCGCAGACAAGAACAGCATTGTTAATTTCACTTTATGCAACGGATGCCTCTGTACAGTCTATCATGGCAGTGATAGCCCAGCAGGAAGCCGTGCATAATGAAAGTTATTCTTATGTGCTATCGTCCGTTGTTTCTTGGAATGAACAGAATGAATCTTTCCAATTAGGCAGAAAAGATGAATTGCTGTTAAAACGGAATGAACTGCTGACAGAGCAATATAATGCATTTGTGGAAAATCCGACAATAGAAAATATCCTGAAAACAATGGTATACACGTCTCTGTTAGAAGGAATGTTTTTCTATTCCGGATTTGCTTTCTTCTAC
Organism: Oceanobacillus locisalsi; assembly: GCF_042675985.1. Lineage (NCBI taxonomy): Bacteria > Bacillati > Bacillota > Bacilli > Caryophanales > Bacillaceae > Oceanobacillus > Oceanobacillus locisalsi. The sequence goes on along the minus strand of NZ_JBHTKK010000001.1, from coordinate 267,577 downwards.
CATTTGGCAAGACAAAATAAAATGGTGGGAACATCGACAATGATCAGTTATATCAACCGTGATGAGCTGGAACACGGTCGCTTTATTACAGAGCTGTTCCGTGCAACACTGGCTGAAAATCCGGAATATAATAATCGCGAATTCATCCAGTGGATTTATGACCATTTCCAAAAATCCGTTGAGATGGAAATAGAATGGTCTCATTACGTGCTTGCAGACATTGACGGCATTGATATGGACGAATTGGATGGCTATGTCAAATATAGAGCGAATAAAATGTTGCGTATGATGGGATTAGAAGAACTTTATCCAGAAAATGTGGAAAACCCAATGAAATGGATCCGTGCTTATGTGGATAATGTGGATGGAACAAAAACAGATTTCTTTGAACAAAAATCACGTCAATATACGAAAACAAGTGATTTAAACGGCTTTGATGACTTGTAAAAGTAAGCATAAAAGGCAAGTATAAAGTAAAACGTCCTGCAGGAGAAGCGGTAAGAATACGCAACCTGCAGGACGTTTTATAATGTAACCGAACAGTGAAAAGCTTCTTTTTCAACTTGTGGATAAAGTGTTGATCAGTACACATAATAAGCTGATAATTCTGGATAAACATAAGTCTTATACACAAATTTAATCATCTAATGTGGATAATTCGCCGGTGACAGCATCAACAACATGCCCTCCGCTCGTTACTTTCCCATATAACTGGTATGTTTTCGTCTGCTGATTATAGACATATACAGGTTCTGTTTCAACCTGCTTCGATAAAAGTTCCGCAGCCGTTGTGGCATCAGCTTGCACGATCTCGGCGTCTTCAAAGGATTCAAATGCTTCTAATAATGGTGTGGAGTTCATATAGTTTTCTACTTGTAATGTTTTAGGATTAATCCACAGGAGTAAGGTAGGGTAAATCACCTTTGCTCCAGTTGTGGCTGCTTCCAAATTTGCCAATAAATAGCCCTGTTCCCGTTTTATAGAAGATAAACGCCATAGCCCGCTGTCGTCCGGAAACTCCATCCGCAGCATCTTGATAATCTCTTTTACTGCTTTCTCTAATGTATCATCCGAAATGGGACGATTATTATCCTGAATCGCATTCCGATCAAAAGCTTCCTCTTCTGTAAATCTGTATTTTAAATCGATTTCTTTTCTTTCAAATTTCTCCACAGAAGGCTCTTCCCAAGTTAGAATATCATCCAGTGCTCTGTAAGAAAGGTTATTCTCTACTTCATTAAAATAGATAATCGAATTTGGATTTTGATTTGGAACAAGGAAACTGGATATGGCATAGTAGGGCTTCCAGGACGCAGTTAACTCATCAGGAATTTCCATTACTTTACAATGTTGTTCTGCTAAAGGTTGTATGATTTCATCAACTAAATTAAAAGGTTCCCATTCAATTTGGGATTCATCGGCAAATATTCCATTCACGGAAAAACTGAATAATTGTCCATCTTCATGAAAGAAAATGTCAATGGTTCCTCCGGGAAAGAGTCTGATATTATCCACAGCTGCGTGAAAAGTTATTCGTTCTTTTGATTCATCTATCAGTTTAAACTGTCTGCCGTATTCTAATCCTGTCTGATCTTCAATCCACTCAATAACAGCTTCCATGTTATCCACCTGTGGAAAAACATCAGCGGACAATGTATTTTTTTCCTCTGCAAATACAACATGTTTTAATTTTTTTGTATCAAGTTCCACAGCTATTTCGACGGTTCCGGATGGATTTATATCTGCTTCTTTTTCTGTTCCGTTTGGCAGCCAGGTCATTTTTAAATCAATCTGATTTTCCGCATGTTGAAGGAAATCATAGCTTTCCAGGTAAAAATCATCTAATTGAAATTGTTCGCGTGTTGTGTCTATTATTTCTTGTGTAGCAGGATGCATATCTCCACCTCGCTTTTGAGTTTTAGAATGATTAAAGTATAACACGCTGCTGCATCTTTCTAAAGAAATGCATGAACAGAAAGAAAACGGCTTCGAATAAGAGTCGAAGCCGTTTCGCTATTAGTTATTTAAATAATTAATAAGACCGTTAGTAATTGCACGAGCTGCACTAGATTGATAGTCCGAAGTCTGTACAACCGTTATATCATTTGGGTTTGTAATATAACCAAGTTCAATCAGTACAGATGGCGCATTGGTTTCTTCAAGTACTTTATAACCAGCCTGCTGTGTCCCTCTTGATGGTAAGGAAACAGTAGAAGACAGAGTGCTGTTTAGTGAGTTTGCTAAATCAGTATCGCTGTCAGAGTTATAATAAGTTGTTACACCGCTTACCGGGACAGCGGAGAAGCTATCATAATGTAAGCTGATAAAAGCATCCGTATTATTGCTGTTGCTAATTTGCACTCTTTCAGCCAATGAAACAAAATAATCACTGCTTCTCGTCATTATTACATTAGCACCAGCTTCTTCAAGGTGTTGAACCACATAATCAGCTGTTGATGTGACAACATCTTTTTCATAGACATTATTTAATCCGATTGCTCCCGGATCTGATCCTCCGTGACCAGGATCAATAACAATGTTATACCCGGATAGAGAGCCGGAACTGCCGGTTTGTGTTTGAGCAGCTTCTACAGATGGAGCAGTATTTTCTGTAGTTTCTTCTTCATTCCCATTTCCATCTGCCGTTAACCAAGATGCGATCCAGCCTGTTTCTCCGTCACCCAAAGAAATTTCCAGCCAATCTCCGGAAGTGGAATGGACATCAAAAGAATCTCCTTGATAAGCGTAGGATATAATCGTGTCTGATGTATCCGGACCGGAACGGACATAAATGCTGTCTGCTGAAACAGTCACTTCTCCGTTCGCATCTGCAGCATCTTCTGACGTTGTTTCGCTATCTGCTTCCAGCGTTTCTGTTTCAACGGCCGACTGTTCCTGATCGGTATTGTCAGTTGCAATAAGGTGGTGTTTTGCAATCCAAACAGGTTCACCGCCGTAATACGTTTGCACCCAACCATGCTGTTCGTTAAAAGCATTTACTTTATCTCCTTGTGTAAACTGTCCGACAAGAGAAGCGTTATCAGATGGTTCGCTTCGAATGTTTAAAACAGGAGAACTTACTTCATAACTGTTACTATTTGCAAAACTTAAACTAGGTAAGAAAAAACTGATTATCAATAATAGTGCGGCTAATAGATAAACTTTTTTAAACTTCTTTTCCATTGAATCCTCCTCTAGGTGACTAAAATGAATGACATGATTGGATATTAATAGAATAGCCTAAACATAGAAGAGTTTAAACCTGCAAGCACAAAAATAATCGAAAAAGACTAGTGCTGGATATGTTTTTAGGATTAAATAGTTATTTTTGGTAACAAAGGAGGATAAATGATTTTTATTGTGCAATAAGGACAACCATTTTGTCATCTTAGAGAGGGGGGGAGGTTTCATTTCTTATCCGCAGATGACAGCAATGTGGAAGCAGCTTTTAAGGCCCTTTTATCATTCCGGATATCTCCCGGTTTGCTGGCTTTTCCAATAACATAGCCTGCAAAATGCATTTTATAAAAGTCGCATATATACTGGAATTGCTGAATCAGCGGCAATCCTTTAATAAATGGATTATCCCCCCCGACGATAATCACATACACTTTTTTTTGAGACAGCTTCTCTCTGAAATCAGGATAATCAGCATCTCTCAAAATTTGCGACCAGCGATCAATAAATAGTTTCATTAACGCAGACATACTATACCAGTAAATCGGCGTAGCGAAAACAATGGTTTCATGCTCTAATAGCTGATCAATCAGTTTCGTATGATCATCATTTACCGGTGTAAAACCGTCTGTATCATGTCTTTGGTCAATGATTGGATAAATTGTATAATCGCGTAAATAAACATGGGTGCCCTGATTTTCAGATACAGCTTCGTAAGTCAATATTTCGGTGTTGCTGTTCTTGCGTGTGGATCCATGGAAAACAATAATGCTCATAAACATCCTCCTTCTATAATGAAGAGACAGGAGATAAGTGATAGCAGCTTGTATTCATCCTCATAGTCTGTCTGCATTCTGCTCTTACTTAAAAAAGCAATATGGTAAAGGATATGTGTGCATTTAGCCGTGTATGCATCATCTCAAAAAAGCCGCAGAAGAAAGCAACTTTCTGCTTTCTTCTGCGGCTTTTGTATATTTTTCCTGTTTAAGCTTGGAACCAAATAATACAAGTGTATTTTCGGCTCTACATACGAATCCATTTCCAAATTTCTTTCGGTGTTGCATTTTTTCCATATAAAAGAATACCTACTTTAAAAATCTTTCCTGCCAGTTTCATAAATATATAGATACTCAGTGCAATAACCGCGATAGAAATGATAATCTCCATCCAGGGCCAACTATCTAACAGGGTCAGCCGGATAAGTAATGTTAACGGTGCTGTAAACGAGATATATGTGCTCACAGTGGCAAATATCCCCTCTGGATTGCTGATAACCGGTCCAATAACCGCAAACTGCAGGAATGGCAGCATCATGACAAGTCCTTGCAGATTACCTGCACTGGAAATATCAGACATGGTCGCACCAACCCCTACAAAAATAGATGCAAACATTAGATAGCTCAAGAGAGCAATCAATACAAAGAAAATCGTTCTCGGTACAAGCAGATTTTCTACAATCGGAATATCTGTCTGCCAAATAGTGAATGGCAGTAAGATAACGATAAAGACAGCGACTTGGATAAGACCTAACAGAAAGTACCCGATGATTTTGCCTTGCATCAACTCAGAAGGTGTTAAAGAGGACAAAATAATTTCTGCAATCTTATCTTTTTTCTCTTGAGATGCGCTTTGGAAAATAGCCATCCCTGTAAAGGTAATAGAAAGCATAATGATACCAGCAAAGAGACCGGGGATAATAGTTTCCCAAGGATTTTCTAAACCAATCAGTGAATTTTCTTCTATACTGGAGGGAGTTTCTCCCTCGCCTTGATCTGTACCTTCTACAAAGGTGATCGGTTCAAGCAGCTGATTTATCTCTTGTTGGCTGAGACCGGATGCTTCTGCTTTTATCATCTGTAAAGGAGCAGTCAGGGCCTGTAATTGCCCGGGAAATAACGGGTCAGCTTCTTCACTCGTGTAAGTAGCAATCCGATTCTCTTCCAAAGATTGTTCATTAATAAATAAATATGCTGTATAAGGTTCGTTGACTTCGGTGATTTCTGACTTAAGCGTATCGGTACGCTGCACATCCCATCCAAAATTCTGTTCGCTGTTGATGGTTTCAATTTCTTCAAAAAAGCCAATATTTTCATTCACGTATACAGTCATATTTTCATCTGTATCCGCATTGTCATCTGAACCTGAAAATAAAGAACCTAAAACGAAAAATAAAATAAATATCGCTGGTGTGATGAATAAACCAATGATAAATGTTTTGTTTTTAAGATTCCGTTTTAATTCCCATCTTGCTACTTTCAAGGAATTATGCATGCTGTATCCCTCCTCCCTGAGAAATGAAATGTTGATCTGTGGCAATATCGATAAAAATTTCATGCAGAGAGATACGGTTAATATGTAACTCTTGTACATCTAACGTATCAGGCAATTGCTTTAACCATTGATGCGGTATAACTTCTTTTTGCAGATGAAGAATGGAATGATTGCCGCTATACTCAATTCGGTCAACTTCTGGAATTTTTTCTAACAGAGCAGGCGGGTTCTCTCCTTGCAAAATACATTTGAAATTGGCATATTGCTTTTTTACATCATCTAATGTGCCGTAGATCACTTTTTGACCATGCTGCATCATAAAAAGGCGATCGCACATTTGCTCCACCAGATTCATTTGATGGGAAGAAAGAAGAATGGCCGTGCCATTTGCTGCTAAAGAAGCAATTTCTTCTTTGAAAATTTCCTGGCTGACCGGATCCAGCCCGGAAAAAGGTTCATCAAGAATCAGCAACTCCGGTTCATGGAGGATGGAACCAATAAATTGAACTTTTTGACTCATTCCTTTAGAGAGCTCTTCTACGGAGGTATTTTCTTTTCCTTCTAAATCAAATTTCTTCAAATATGTTAAAACGCGTTCTTTCGCTTTATCTAAAGGATAATCCTTCAGGTCTGCAAGATATAAGAGGATGTCCATTACCTTTACGTCCTTATAAAGACCTCTTTCTTCAGGAAGGTAACCGATTTTTGATTTCGGAATAGCTTTTCCTTTCTGCTGATGAAAATGAATTTCTCCGCTATCAGGATACATAATACCCATGATATTGCGAATCGTTGTAGACTTACCCGCGCCGTTCGGGCCGAGGATAGCCATAATTTCGCCACGGTACACTTCGAAAGAAATGTCTTTTAGAGCTTCTTTATCTTTAAAAGATTTATTCAGACTATCAACTGTTAATAAAGTGTTCACGTAAATATCTCCTTTCTCATCACAAGATAAATTAAGACGTTACTGTATCTGTTCATTCTTCACTTATAGAATGAACCTGCAGCTTCTATTTCCGGCTATACTGGGTTGTATGAATGCATGCAATAACCGTTTTTGTTCGGTAAATACCGATTGAAAAATAAAATAAATACCGCATATCCGGTATAGAAACGGAAAATTCTTCTTACTTTATTGTACGAAACAATTGTGTGTATGGTTTCAAAAAAGTTTGATTATTCCTGTTGATTTTAGATGATATAGGCAAGATTTCTCAGAAAGCCATTGAGAAATACTCGTTTTAAAATACAGATATTACCTTCAACTTTTGTACACATAATGTGAATTATTTCACAAAAAATATTTACTTATAAAATACTGCATGGTATTATAAAAGTGTAATAAAGGATATCCTCTATAAACAAATGTGAAATGTTGAACAAATTATAAAGTTATTAATTTATTAAATAAGGGGAGAGAGTAAACATGATGAATTTTTTAAGAACGAACAAATATATTGCGGGTCTTTGGGTAGTTATTCGACTTTATCTTGGTTTTAGATGGTTAACTTCCGGTTGGGGAAAGATTGCAGGCGGAGAATTTGATGCAGGTGGATATTTGCAAGGAGCTCTAGGAAATCCGGATGTACAGGGATGGTGGGCATCATTTCTGGAAACTGTAGCGATTCCGAACGCTGGCATCTTTTCTGTAGTTGTTATGTGGGGAGAGGTACTGGTTGGACTTGGACTTATTTTAGGTATTTTCACAAACCTTGCTGCATTAATGGGGGTTGTTATGAACTTCTCTTTCTTACTTAGCGGAACGTTCTCTACCAATCCGCAAATGGCTATCTTAGGAATCTTCATAGCTATTGCCGGTGCGAATGCTGGAAGATATGGCTTGGATCGCTGGGTAATACCTTATCTGAAAGGAACTTGGAACCAGCGTGTAAAAAAAGAGAAACAAAGTGAAAGTTATGTTGCTTGAAACAAGCTGATGAATGATATAGAAAGTAAAAATAAGTAGAGGAGAACGGCAGGAGACCCGTTCTTCTCTACTTATTTTTTATGCACATCCTTCCATGTGAATTCTTTTCATGTTATTTACCGTAAAACTCCTGTATAATAATGTAGTGATGACAAAATGAAAGAAGGTTGTTTGTAATGTCAGCTCAGGCGCAAGCAGACTCGCAAAATGATAAGATTTTTTCGCGAGATTTTCTATATATTTGGATAGCGAACTTTTTTATTTTCTTAGGTTTTCAAATGACTATCCCTACGATACCGCTGTTTGTAAAAGATCTTGGCGGCAGTGATCAGATGGTGGGCATCATTGTTGGTATTTTTACATTTTCCGCTTTATTAATACGCCCTTATGCCGGCCATGCGCTGGAAAGCAAGGGAAGAGGATTCGTTTATTTGATCGGTTTAGGGATTTTTGTTCTGTCTGTAGGCGCTTTTGCATTTACAGCAAGTATTTTATTTTTAATTATTATTCGGATTATCCAGGGCGTCGGCTGGGGATTTTCGACGACAGCCGGCGGGACAATAGCAACAGACTTGATACCGCCTCGTAAAAGAGGAGAAGGGATGGGGTATTTCGGTTTATCCGGAAATATTGCTCTATCTTTCGGACCGAGTTTAGGCTTAACGTTAGCTGTCCTGATTTCCTATCAGCAATTATTCTTATTATGCGCGCTCGGCGGCGTCATTGCCTTTCTTTTTGCTACACGTATCCGCTATAAAAAAGTCGATCCGGCACATCTGACAAAAGTGGCGCGTTTTGACGTATTGGAGAAAAATGCATTACAGCCATCGATTTTATTATTTTTTATTACTTTTGCTTTCGGCGGAATAGCTACATTTTTGCCGTTGCATGCGATAGAAAGAGGCGTAGAAGGGATTCAGCTTTATTTCTTTATTTTTGCTGTATTTATCATGGTTTCTCGTCTTTTTTCGGGCAGGCTATATGATAGGAAAGGCCATAAATTCATTTTTCTTCCGGCCGTTATGCTTATCTTCCTGTCCATGCTTTTGTTAGCATGGCTGCCAAGTACAATGATTTTATTAACAGCGGCTGCTTTATTCGGTCTCGGGTTTGGAGCGGTTCAACCGGCATTACAAGCCTGGGCTGTCAACCGCGCTCCTGCAGACCGGAAAGGAATGGCGAACGCGACCTTCTTCTCCTGTTTTGATTTGGGGGTAGGAATAGGTGCTATTTTGTTCGGCCAAATTGCAGCAGCTTTTAACTATACATCTATTTATTTAACAGCAGCAGTCTCTATCATTATTTCGATGCTGATTTATATATTTACTGCCCTAGGAAAATCATCTGATAATGAAAAGGTGGGTTAACTGGTTTGAAACAAATAAAGGATATCAACATAAAAAATGCATTTCCTGATAAATTTTATCGTCGTGGGTTACATTATTATCAGCATAATAATGTGCACGATCTGATATATGACCATAACAGTGACGTATGGACGGCTACGGTACAAGGGACAGAAGATTATTTTGTGGAAATAAATACAAATGATCTGCAGGACGGATCGATTGATATGCAATGTGATTGTCCAGCATTTGACACGTTTGGTTATTGTAAGCATATTATAGCGACGTTACTGGCAATCCAGCGTTTTGAAAGAGACGATGTCAGACCAAAAGTGAACAATTATCGGCTGAACCGGTTTATGGAAGCTATCCGGGGCACAAGAAGCGTAACGGAAAATACTTCTTACCAAGAGCCGGTCCAGGTGGAATATATTTTAAGCTGGTCTTATCTGAAACATCTGCAGATTGAATGGAAAATAGGCGAGAAGCATCTGTACGTTGTGAAAAATGCAACTGATTTCTTGGAAAATTATTTTAAGAAAAGAGAGCATTACTTCTCTAAAAAATTTACATTTCAGCCGGAGAAGCATGTCATAGATGAAGCGGATCAAGAAATATTTGAGATGTTGTATCAAGTAAGCAAGAGTGCAGAAATATATGATGCATATGGTTATACAAAGAGGAACAATGAAAGGTACTTGACTATCCCGCCAGTGCTTGCCAAAAACTTATTGCATAAATTAAAAGAACGGAAAACGGTTGTGAAAACACAACGGCAGGAATATAAAGACATACAGATTATTGATGGGGAGCTGCCTTTTCAGTTTGACGTGATGAAAAATGATCAGCGTATATCGCTCCGGCTGCAACAAGGAAATGCCATGACCTTTTTCCCGAATTATGATTTGTTATTTTTGGATGGTGTTTTTTATTTTCCAAAAAGAGAACAAATTCCTGTATTAGAAGAGTTGGAAATGTTTCGTTTAGAAAATATTTACTTCGATGTTCCGACAGACCAGACAGATACGTTCCTCTCGGAGGTCATGCCTGCGTTGGAAACGGTGGGCGAGGTGCAGCTGGATGAACAGATCGCAGAAGAAGTTATTAAAGAACCGCTCAAAGCGAGATGTTATTTAGAGTTACAGGATGATGTGGTTATTGGAAGACTGGAGTACCATTATGGCACACATGTGATTGATCCATTTCAAGGGAAAAAAGACACTGATGTAATGTTGATCCGCGATGTCGATAAAGAACAGCTTATCATGCAGCATATCGAGGAAGCAGATTTTAGATATAACGGCAGAGAACTTTATATGTCCGTGGATGATGAAGAGGGTTTATACCATTTCTTGTATAAGATTTTGCCTGCTTTGAATCAGGACGTGGAATTGTTTCTATCCAGTGAATTTAAGAAAATGTTATTTGATTATGAACCGCAGCCAAGTACCAGCGTCCAGATGGAAAGTCAAAATAATTTATTGGAAATTGGCTTTTCTATTGATGGGGTAGATGATAACGAGATTAATCGCGTCCTGCAGGCGGTGATTGAAAAGAAACGTTATTTCCGTCTGGACTCTGGGCAGATGCTGGATTTGGATACAGAAGAATTTGCTTCGATTCAGCAGTTTTTTGACGGATTGGGAATGGATAAGGAAGATGTGCAGAACGGGCAGGTGCAGATGCCTGCATATCGCGGCGCTCAGCTGGATGAACTGCTCGATACGAAGAAACAGTATGACTCGCATTTCCGGGATTTATTAAGTCATTTGAAGTCTCCGGAAGAGCAGGTGTATGAACTTCCAGACAATCTGCAGGCGTCTTTGCGTACGTATCAGAAGGTTGGTTACCAGTGGTTTAAATCGTTAAGTGCGTATCAATTCGGCGGTATTTTGGCAGATGATATGGGACTTGGAAAGACATTGCAGGCCATTGCGTATATTACGTCGGAATCAGAAGGAAATCCGGTCGGTCCGCATTTGATTGTTGTACCGTCTTCTGTCGTGTATAACTGGAAAAATGAGCTGGAGAAATTTGCCCCGCATTTAACATCGGTTATTTTAACTGGACAGCCGGCAGAAAGGCATGAACGTATGGAAAGTTCAAAGGAGAAGGATGTCTGGATTACTTCGTATGCGACATTACGCCAGGATGTGGAATACTATCAAGATACCACTTTCCAGACACTATTGCTGGATGAGGCGCAGTATATTAAAAACTATCAGACAAAAACATCGAAAGCGATCCGCACTCTGCAAGCAACCCGGCGCTTTGCATTAAGCGGCACACCAATTGAAAATTCAATCGGAGAGCTTTGGTCTATTTTCCAGGTGATTTTACCCGGCCTGATGCCGGATCAAAAGACATTTAAACAAATGGATTCCAGCAAAGTTTCCGCAATTACCAAACCGTTTATTTTACGGCGCCTGAAACGGGATGTGCTGAAAGAGCTGCCGGAGAAAATTGAGTCGGTTCATATTTCTGAGTTAACAGACGATCAGAAGGACTTGTATGTCGGCTACTTGCGAAAATTGCAGCAGGAAGCGGCGACATCGATGCAAGAAGATTCCTTCCAGCAGAACCGGATGAAAATCTTAGCCGGCCTGACAAGGCTGCGTCAGATTTGCTGTCATCCTTCGACATTCGTAGAGAATTATGAAGGCAAATCCGGCAAGCTGGAGCAATTGATGGAAACGGTGGATACGGCAGTGAATAACGGGAAGCGGCTGCTGATTTTCTCCCAGTTCACAAGCATGCTGGAAATCATCAGCGGGCGATTGGAAGAAGCAGGGTACGATTACTTTTATTTATCCGGCGACACACCTTCCAAAAACCGTGTCGACATGAGCGAGAAATTTAATAACGGGGAAAAGGGCATTTTCCTGATTTCCTTGAAAGCCGGCGGCACCGGTTTGAATCTGACCGGTGCAGATACGGTTATTTTATATGATTTATGGTGGAATCCGGCTGTAGAAGATCAGGCTACCGGCAGAGCGCATCGATTCGGCCAGAAAAACGTTGTGCAGGTTATTCGCCTGGTGACAGAAGGGACCATTGAAGAAAAGATATATGAACTGCAGCAGCAGAAGCGCGAATTAATTGATCAGGTCATTCAGCCGGGAGAGACGATGCTTTCTTCCTTGAGTGAAGATGATATTAAAGAGTTGTTGAGTTTGTAGGGGTAAAACAAAAAGACGGTTTTTCTGCCGTCTTTTTGTTTTACTGTATTTATTGATTTAGAATAAACAGTTTTCTCGGTCTTCCTTTGGTGTATTGCCTTTCTTTTCCGGACATTTTGATAATATCACAGGACAGCAATTTTTGAACCGTCCGTTCGGCACTGCGCTTGCTGATCCGGTAAAAAGCAGAGATGTCGTGAGATGAAAAGGGCTCATTATTCCGTTCCACGATAAATTGAATGAAAAGATAGGCCAGTTCATTGTTCAGACGAGCCTGATGTACCAGTGCATGAAGTAATTTATTTGTATCAATGTTTTTATGCCGGCCGATCGGACCGATTGTTTCCTGATACGTATTAACGAGATAACTGATGCTGGATGGTTCACTTTGACAGGCTTCCAAGGCCGTATAAGCATTTTTTTGGGAAGCGAGCGGGTTCACACCTAAACCGAATGCCATACCAACCGGGCATCCTGCAAGTTCTTCCAGTTCATAAAGAAGCGGGAAGTTACGATAGCTTTCCTTCAGCACTTGAATCAGTTTCCCTGTTCCAATGATAAAATAACGATTATCTTTATCCTGTACAAGCATCGCATCATATGTTTGACAAAAATCGTCCAGACGGTTTCGGATGTTTGTATGTATTTGCAGATAGACAGATGCAGGTATTGTTTCTTTGAAAAAGAAGATTCCTGTGATAACAGAATAAGATACCGTATTTTGGGTTTCCCATGTCTGTACAACTTTTTCCAGTGTTCGAAAAATATGTTTATCCAGAATTTGTATACGCTGCACAGGCAATTTCTCATGTAAAAGTGTGCGATAAACATCATTTCTAGAGGTGAGGATAACATCTGTTTTTTGCTGGAAGAATAATTCCTTATGAAAAGCAGTTACTTCCTGACCGCTTAATAGATTATTCTTGTTGTAGCTGGTTGTGATTAACGTGTATTCTGTCGCTTCTATATCGTGCTTGAAATCAGAAGCTTGTATATCTTCCGGATAGTCTATTGACAGGCACTTTTTCTCAGAAAATTTCCCTGCATGTAAAACAGAGGATAAAATGCTATATGCATCATAATCGATATAAAGGATTGTTTGTTTGTACTTTTGGTGCGCATACGTATAATCCGTGAAAAGAAGTATGTCACACATCATAGCTCCCGCTGTCTGGTTCAGCATATCGTCTGCATCAGAAGAGATAAAAGGGAGAACGTCAATAGATGGAAGCTGTTTTGCTATTTCTTGTACCCTCTGCACAATTGTTTTTTCTCCAAAAACGCCTAGTTTGATATCCATTGATTTCCCCCTTACGCCAATATGTATTTTTTTGAAAAGGAAACATGGCTGCTTAATTTTTCAAATATTGATAGATACGGGCTCCCGCTGCCAGATGAAATTGCTGTCCTTGTCCGTTGTTTGTCCATCTGTCTGTAAGCACGACAGCCTTGAACAATCGATCCGCTGTTTGAAAGATAGCAGCATCATGTTCTGCTTCATTCAGCTCTCCCGTTTTATGACATGTTTGGATGTTTGGGTCATAAGAAGAGAAGGCCGTTAATTTACTGTTTAATTGCTGATTTCCCAAAATCGTTAAAATCTGCTCCCGGGAGTGCTGTGACAGAATATGATTGGGCTCTGTAAATAAATGAAGCAGATGCATGACATCTAAGCAGCTTGTCTTATTTTCGAGACCGAGCTTTTTAGCCTCTTCATCCATCAATTTCCGCTCTAACACCGTGTGTTTACAGCCTATTTGTTGAATAAATACATGCAAGTTCTCCCATCCGATGTAATCAATCAGTGCATTTGTTGCGGTATTATCTGAAACAATAATCATTAATTCAAGCAGCTGCTGATACGTATAAGTCTGTTTCTCGGATAAACAGGAGATAATCCCTGCTCCTCCTGCCGCATCAGAAGGGGATATATATACTTGTTTGGATAAATCAAGATGTCCCCTTTCTGTTTTGCAATAAGCGGCAGCAAGAATAAACAGTTTTATAATACTGGCTGCACGCAGCTCTTCTTTGTGATTAAAAGCAATTTCTTCTTCACCGGATTGCATCAGATAGCTAACTTTCACTGGAGGTAACGGCTTGATGGAGTCAATAGCGTTTTTTAATAGGTTAAGTGATAACATTTTATCACCTCGTTGTAATAATAGATAATTATAATATTAGGGATATTCAAAAAATAGTCAAGCAATACAATTGAACCTCTCATGACTGAAGTCACGAGATTCTTGGGAATAGAGTTTACTTGCAAGCATATTTCTTTACTCACAGCGGTTTCTCTTATTTACCAAGCTATCTCCGCAGTTCCTGCGGTTCTTGTTATTTTTACACGAAGAATTTTATTCGTAATCCCTCCGCTAAAATATTTTTGCTGGCGTTTACATATCTGTCATGGGGTGTATGACAATGAGGACATGTCCAATGTCGTATATCCAACGATTTTTTGCCATCTTGATGTCCGCACTCCGAACAAAGTTGACTGGACGGGAACCATCTGCTTATCTTCATGATTTCTCGTCCGTACCAATCCGCCTTATATTCTAATTTCGCAACAAAACTGGACCAAGATACGTCAGTTATGCTTTTTGCCAGTTTACGATTTCGCAACATCCCTTTTGTGTTTAAATCCTCCATACAGATTATCCTGTCGATACTTCACGCACCAAACCAAATGGTATTGAATCGAATAGACATATCCGCGTCCGTAATATACTTCAGACATACAAAAACACCTCTGCATACATTTTAATATATGCCATTGTTATAATGTACTTTTAAAGGAGACATATACGATAATTTATTTAAACATATGTTGGTTGTTTAACATAGCTGAAACGATATCACAAACGAAGCTGATTCATCTACACGACTAAAGTCGAGCGTATTCTCAGCTTCTCAATAAAAAACCTGAATCGGCAGGATGAACGACTTTTTAAGAAGCGGAGCACATATATTATAAATAAGAATCGGTAAAATTTTTTCATATTTGAAAATGTAATCGCTTCCTGTTTTAAGAATAATTTGACGGATATGTTACTTATATTGTAAAATTATTTCAAGCACGTAACTTTATTGTAATAAGGGGGATTTTAGATGAAGAAGAAGTGGTTAAGCCCGCTCGCACTTATTTTTGCAGTATTGTTATTATTGGCAGCTTGTGGCGGCGGCGATGACGGCAACGGAGATGATGGCGGAGCTGAAGCTGGAGATGCCAGTACAGATCCGGAAATGATTCAAATTGCTACCGGCGGCACAAGTGGAACGTATTATCCGCTTGGAGGGGAAATGGCTTCCATTATTTCTGACAATACAGATGTATCCGCAGATGCTATCTCTTCCAATGCTTCTGCAGAAAATGTACTGTCTTTAGAAAATGGGGATGTAGAAATTGCTTTTGTACAAACAGATGTAGTAGCGCATGGCGTTGAAGGGATTAATGCTTTTGATGAACCTGTAGAGAATGTACAGGCAATGGGGTCTTTATACCCGGAGACGATTCAAATCGTAACAACAGATGGCGCTGGAATTGAATCGGTAGAAGATCTGGAAGGAAAGACTGTCTCTGTCGGTGCGCCTGGTTCAGGAACATATATTAACGCAGAGCAGATTTTGGAAGTTCATGATATGACCATCGATGATATTGATGCGCAGAACCTGGATTTCGGTGAATCTACCGGCGGCATTCAAGATGGCAATATCGATGCTGCATTTATCACAGCTGGAACGCCGACTGGTGCAGTGGAAGGCTTGGCTGCTTCTGTAGATGTTTCTATTGTTCCGATTGCTCAGGATAAAATTGATGAACTTACGGATGCATACCCTTATTATGCAGCGGATACGATTGAAGAAGGCACGTATAGTTTGAGTGAAGATGTGGAAACGGTTGCGGTATTGGCAGCCTTAGCAGTGAATAGTTCCTTATCGGAAGACCTTGTCTATGAAATGACAAAATCTATCTATGATAACGCTGAGGGAATGGCGCACGATAAAGCATCCTTTATCACACTGGATTCAGCGTTAGAAGGAATTGATATCGAGGTGCATCCAGGTGCACAGAGATACTTTGATGAAGAGGGTATTGAATAATTAAAAAAAGCCGGCACCACCCGGAAAACACAGGGATAGGCTGCCGGCTATTTTTAAAGCGCAGCTTGTAAAATTAGGTGATGTTCCTATGCGGAGAAAGTGGGTGCAATTCCTCCTTTTATTCCTTTTGATTGGAGGAGGGATTGGATTTGGCGTGAATTATCCGATTCAGACAGCGTTAGTTTTTAACGACGGGGAATCAGGAGAATTGACGGCTTTTTTACCTTTAAAAGAAAATGATTATTTCTCGATTACATTCACTCACTCGATTCATTTAACAGATGTTGTGGAGAAATATAGCGTAACAGAGGATTTGATGATTGAGCAATACGAGATTATTTATGAAGAGTTTGGCATTGGTATGCCGAATAATGCAGGCGACGGGGAAGAATTTGTTTATGAGGATGGAAAATACCATATAAAAAATATGGAAAACCGATTTGAGTCGTTGAATATTCGTAACGGGGAAGTTGTTTCCAATCATCGTCTGGCATGGACAGACCAAGACCATAAAGATACCAGAGCGTGTTGTGAAGTTCCATTTAATGATTACTTTGAACCCGGAGATTGGTATAAAGTAAAGATGGATGAGATAACATTGCTGGATTATTGGAAAGGAGAGAGGATCAGTGAGTGAAAAAGAGAAAGATCAACTTACAGAACAAGAACAACAGGAATTGTTGGAGAAATATGATGCAGAATCCAAAACCAGAAATTTAAAGGGCAAACTGGCTCATATTGTCTTTTTAGGTTTAATTGCCTTTTCCATTTTTCAATTGTATACCGGGATTTTTGGTCAATTGACTGCTTATATTCAACGAACCATTCACTTAGGTTTTGCACTTTCCCTTATTTTCTTACTATTTCCGGCTGTCCGTGGGATGAGAAAGGATAAAATTCCCTGGTACGATTATATTCTCATGCTGTTATCCATTCTTGTTTGCGGTTACTGGCCGGTATATTATGATACATTAGTGCAGCAGTTTGGCGGAATTTCTGGCATGCAAATGGTTGTCGGAGGTCTCGGGATTCTGCTTGTATTAGAGGCAGCGAGACGTGCAGTAGGACTGCCGATTACCATCATTGCACTATTCTTTCTTTGTTATGCCCTTCTTGGACCAAATATACCGGGAATGTTTGCACATGCAGGTCTATCGTTGGAACAGCTTATTCAATCGATGTTTTTTACAACGGAAGGTATTCTGGGTACACCTTTGCAGGTATCGTCTACATATATATTCTTATTCCTTTTATTCGGTGCATTTTTAGTACAGACAGGGGTAGGGAATTATTTTAATGATTTAGCGATATCGATAGCCGGAAAAAGGGTGGGAGGACCTGCGAAAGTAGCAATTTTTTCTAGTGCGTTAAATGGAACCATTTCAGGAAGTTCCGTTGCGAATACTGTTACAACAGGTTCTTATACCATTCCTATGATGAAAAAGCTGGGATATCGAAAGAATTTTGCGGGGGCCGTAGAAGCGGCTTCTTCTACAGGCGGCCAGATTATGCCGCCGATTATGGGGGCTGCCGCCTTTTTGATGATTGAATTTGCAGGGGAAAGCTATTGGAATATCGCCAAAGCAGCTGCTATTCCGGCGGCATTATACTTTGCTGGTATTTGGATTATGACCCATCTCGAAGCAAAACGGACAGGGTTAATCGGGTTACCGGATGAGGAGATTCCGAGTAAAAAATCCGTTTTGAAAAAGCTTCATCTATTGCTGCCGATTGTAGCCATTGTTTATTTCTTATTTATCGGCGTGAGTGTAGAGAGGGCTGCTATTTATGGGATTGTAACGACGATTCTTGTCAGCCTCTTCCGAAAAGATACGAGAATTACGCCGGCTAAATTTATTGTTGCCTTAGAGCAAGGGGCCAGAACAGCATTAGGTGTTGCTGCTGCGACAGCATGTGCCGGTATTATTGTCGGTGTAGTGACAAGAACAGGTTTAGGCCTGAAACTGGGGAACAGCTTAGTATCGATTGCAGGTACCATTGCTACTTCACCGGAAATCCAGTTGATGCTGACATTGGTATTTACGATGATTACCTCGATTATTATCGGCATGGGTTCGCCGACAACAGCAAACTATATTATTACATCAACAATTGCTTTACCAGCCATTGTTGCATTGAATGATAATCTGGATGTAGCGATTCCAATTTTAGCTGCGCATATGTTTGTATTCTATTTTGGCATTGTGGCAGACATTACGCCTCCGGTGGCATTAGCTGCCTTTGCGGCGACCGGGATTTCCGGGGGAGAACCAATACGTACAGGAGGCAATGCTGCAAGGTTAGCTATTGCCGCATTTATTATTCCATATATGTTTGTATTGAACCCGACCCTGCTGATGATAGACGCTACCGTATTTGAGATTATATTTTCCTTTTTTACAGCTATCCTTGGAATGATAGCGATTGGTGCTGGTATGATTGGATACTGGTATCGCAGAATCAGATGGTTTGAGCGTATTTTAGCTATTGCAACCGGCCTGATGCTGATTTATCCGGAGGGGTACTCCGATACCATTGGTTTTGTATTGTTTGCTATTCAGTTAGTGATTCAATTTATGTCAAGAGATAAAAATACACAACGCAGTAAAACGCAAGTAAGTTAACGGAAATAACAAAAGGGGAAGAAGTTCTTTAAGACAAGAGCTTCTTCTTTTTTACTTCAAAAAAAGCTAAGTACCCATATATAGATTTTTAATTGCAGAGAAATGTTCGTAAAACCTCCCCCTGCATGAAGGGTCGTTTTATAATATAATTGTAAGGAATGAAAAAAACAGGAGTGCAAATGAATGGCTAAGAAATATGATTTTACAGAAGGAAGTATTGGCAAAAGCCTTTTTTATTTTTCAGGACCAATTCTTTTGGCAAACCTGTTGCAAACATCGTATCAATTTGTAGACAGTCTTTGGGTTGGAAACCTGCTTGGTGCGAATGCTTTAGGTGCTGTTGCCATCTCAGGGAGTATTTTATTTGTTGTGCTCTCGTTTATTATTGGTTTAAATAATGCTGCGTTAACGATTTTATCTCAGCAAAAGGGGAAGCAGAATGAAGAAGGATTAAAGCGTTATTTGAATGCTTTTGTCGTTCTTATGACAAGTATTGCGCTTGTACTTGGCGTATCGGGAACGATTTTTGCTGAAGTGCTGCTGCATTTATTAGGAACACCGGAAGTGATGGTAGCTGATGCCGCTACGTACCTACGAATCAATTTTATTGGGATTCTTTTATTATTTGGCTACAATTTTATCAGTACGGTGCTGCGTTCCATCGGGGACAGCAAGACGCCGCTTTATTTTGTGACAACAGCTGTATTACTGAATACCGTCCTGGATCCGCTGTTTATTCACGTATTTGGCTGGGGAATCACAGGTGCGGGCTATGCTACAGTAATATCGCAAGGTTTTTCCTTTTTAATTGGACTCTTTTATATTTTGAAAAAAGATTTAGCGCCATTTACGATACCGAGCTTGCCAAAATGGAAAGAAATTAGATTAATACTGCATATTGGCATTCCTTCCAGCCTGCAGATGGCCGTTATTTCTGCCGGGGCAGCGGCAATTATCGGTGTAGTGGCTGGACACGGAGAAGCAGTTGTTTCTGGTTACAGTGCAGCACAGCGTTTGGACAGTTTATTAATGCTGCCTGCACATGCTTTAAGTATTGCTATTTCCAGTATGGCAGGTCAGAATATCGGTGCGCAAAATTGGACAAGAGTCAGAGATGTGGCAAAGTACGGGGTGATTTATAATTTTGTTATTATGTTACTTATCGGCATTATCGTAGCCATTTTTGCTGAATTTGGTGTAAAATTATTTATCCAAGATGAAGCTTCTGTCCAGTTTGGAACCTTATACCTTCAGATTGTTGCATTATGTTATCCGTTCTTAGGGATCAATTTTATCTTGAACGGTGTTGTTCGCGCAGCAGGAGCAATGTACCCGATTTTGATATTAAATATTATTTCGTTTTGGATTCTGCGTTATCCCCTGGCTGCTTTGTTCTCCCGTCTGTTCGGTGAAATCGGTATTGCAGTCGGTGTGGGAGCAAGCTTTATTCTCAGCAGTATTGCAGCTGTTCTATATTATCGATTTGGAAAATGGAGAGAGAAGAACCTGTTTGCAGAGGCTTAAACAAGGAGGCTAATAGATGATCTGGTTCATCGGCTGTTTATCCGGTTTTATTCTAGGAGGATTCTTCTATATTTTTCAGCAATGGACAGCAATTCCTGTCTATACCTTGCTGATGAATGTTGATTATTTCCCTGTACTGGGTAAAATGTATTTGCCGGGTTGGATAGAGTTTTCCTTTCATCTGGTTGTTTCCGTGATTATTGTTTGGGTAATCTATTATGTGTTAAAAAAGAAACATCTGGAGCATAAGCTGATACCTTATTTATTTTGTAATGTCGCAATAGGCCTGTTTATTTTTCCTACAACGATGTTATCGAACAGAACTCCGGAAATAGACAATACAGGAGCATGGCTTATTTGGATTGCAGGACATATCGTATATGGCTTTTCCATATGGGGGATGCTGAGGACAGTTGAATGGTTAAAGGAGAAAAAAGGATGAAACGAAGAAGATTGCGTCATATAAAAGAATTGCTGAAATATATAGGAGTTATCGGATTTGTTTTTGTATTTATTTTTCTTTTCCTGTCTTTGCTGGTGGATAATATGAGTGACAGAGCAAATCAGGAGTCTGGAGAGTCTTACCCATCTTTAAGCCAACAAATGTGGGAGTACCAGCCGCTTGTTGAAAAGTATGCCAAACAGCACGGGGTTGAAGAACAGACCAATACAATTCTTGCCATCATGATGCAGGAGTCAGGCGGAAATGGGGCAGATCCGATGCAATCTTCCGAGAGTTTATGCGGTGAAATAGGTTGTATTGATGATCCGGAAGAATCTATTGAGCAAGGGGTCTCTTTTTATGCCTGGATCTATCAGCAGGCAGAAGAGGATGCAGCATTAGCGGTGCAAGCTTATAATTTTGGTCCGGGTTTTATTGATTATATACAGGAAACGGATGAAAATTATTCGGAAGAAGCTGCGATTGCGTATTCGCAGCAAATGTATGAAGAGGCAGGAAAAGAAAGTTCTATTTATGCCTGCCGCAGAGAGGAAGCGGAGGAATTGGACGCTTGTTATGGGGATATTTACTATGTTTCTTCTGTAATGTCCTATAAGGAAGCGATAGAAATAGAACAAGAAAATTGATATGATGACAGTATGAAAAATAATTCTCGTATTGAATTATTTTCTACATACAAAAGGTTGTCATATCTGTTTGCGTGAAAAAGGGGAATATTATCCAAGCTATTTTCAGGGTAATTAACTGATGATTATGACAATGATATGTATTCTAAAAATAAGGTGGAGGATTGATTTATATGAAAGCTATTCAAACAAGTAATGCACCAGCAGCAATTGGACCCTACTCTCAAGCAATTGAGGCGGGCGATTTTCTTTATATTTCCGGGCAAATTCCCATTAATCCGGAAACAAGTGATGTAGTGGAAGGAATTGAAGCACAAACCAAACAAGTATTAGCGAATTTACAAGCTATTTTGGATGAAGCAGGTTTGAGCTTTGCAAATGCAGTGAAATTCACGATTTTCTTAAATTCCATGGAAGATTTCGCTACCGTTAACGATATTTATGGCGCTGCATTGACAGAACCTTATCCGGCACGTGCTTGTGTGGAAGTAAGCCGTCTTCCTAAAGACGTTCTTGTAGAAATGGATCTTGTTGCATATCGTAAAGCATGATTGCCAGAAGTGCTATGGTTATTGCCTTTCCAAGAAAGGTTATACAAAAAGAAGAGCTTGCCGTTATTCATAAACGGCAAGCTCTTCTTTTATCTGCAAACGTATTTTATCAAGACATTCTTCGGCTGTCTTGCCAAATACACGTTTATTATTTACTAAGGCATATGGCCGAACGGCGCATAAACCACAATAAGACAAGCATTCATTCGTCAGAACCGATACTTCGGGGAACTCTTCCTCCAAAATCGATTCAATATCTATGGTAGTAATAACATTCCCGTCACATATTTCTACGACAACGATACCCATTGCTATCACTTTCTTTCTAAAAAATTGCTTCGTTAGTCAGTTTTAGCATAATTACAGATACAAATCAATTTTTTTACCTGGAGACCGACGAATGGGAATGGGTGCGTTTCGTATTTGGTTCATGTTCATAGCGTAACCAGGCAACAAGCATGATAAAGCCGCAAAGTATGAGCAGCAGACTTGTTGTTAAAAAGACAGATGAGAATCCCCAGGTTGCTGCAATCGTACCGCCGAGCATAGGCCCGATGATGTTGCCGAAAAAGCGTAAACTGGTGTCATAGCCAAGTACTTCTCCTTGTGTCGAAAGTGGCGCTTCTTGACGTATATAAGCGACACGGATAGGGATAACCCCTCCAAGGAACAGACCGAGCATGAACCGTAAAGTGACTAACTGCCAAATATCCGTGATAAACATTCCTGGCAGGTAGACCAGACCGGATGCGAATAACATAATAATCAATATTTTGGTATAACCATATTTATCTCCAATTCTTCCCCAGCGTCTGGTCATTAAGAGGTTTCCCACCCCTGTTGCGGAGAAGGCAATACCTGCAAAGAATGCGAGATTGACCGGTCCATGAATTTTTTCCACAAATAAAGATAAAATCGGCTGGACACTAAAGTGCGCAATCTGAACAAGAGCTGACATCAGCAGCACAATTACTAAGATTGGTTTATGCATGATGTGTTGCAATAATTCTTTGCTGGAGAATTTTTTGGTATCCGCTTCTTCTGATGAAAATTTAACTTTCATCTCTTTTACGCCAAATGTGACGAGCAATCCGGAGATGAAAATGGTTCCGGCAACCCATTTAAAAGTACTGGCGTATCCGAATATATCGGCTAATACACCGCCTAATAACGGTCCCATCAATTGGCCGGTAATGGTACCGGTCTGCAAAGTGCCTAGCACTCTTCCGGCCACTTCTTTTGGCGTTTGAGTTGAAATAAACGCTTGGGACATCGGGATAAACCCGGTTACAACTCCCATTAACAGGCGCAAAATAAATAATTGCCATACAGCGGTAGCAAAGCCCATTAAAAATACGGAAATCCCAATACCGAACGCTGACATAATCAGCAGTCGTTTTCGGCCGAAGCGGTCTCCGACTCTTCCCCAAACAGGCGCAAATATAAATGCAGTGATAAAGGTAACAGCAAAAGTTAATCCAGACCACGTCTGCACATAAGAGTCAGAGAAATTTCCCATCGACTGAATATACAAAGAAATAAAAGGTACTACCATTGTCATACTGCCGCTAATGAAAAAATTAGCAAACCACATAATCGCTAAGTTCCGTTTTACTCCTGCATGTGTATCAATAACGTTCAAACCTTCTTTCTTTTTACTTTCAAAAACTGCAGTTTCCCATAAACCTGTGTAAGATGATTCGGGTTCTTCAATACATGTGAAAAAGGCATAAGTTCTTAAAACCCATACCTTCACTATGACAATCTGCAGCCGTCCGTTTAAATACTTTCTTGAATGAAACGATAATCTTCTCAGTTATTTCCTGATCATCCAACAGAGGGTTCGGAAATACACAGAAAATCCGTTTCATTTAATTCGCTACTCCAAATATACATGAATACGAATTAAAAGAAAAGCTATCTGCTCAAAAAAATAATTCTTTAATAATCACTGGTTTACCAAGGACATGTATCATGCTTGTTTTTCGTTAAAGCGTCCTTCTATTTGTGAATAGGGTATGGTGTATAGCTTCCGCTCCGGCCAACCACTACGCTTTCCGACGTACAACTCTTTTCGATGGGACGAGTAAGCGCAGCAACGGTTTTAATAGACCGAGTAATCGCAGGTCTCAATGTTGTCAGGTTAATATGACCGCTACGGAAAAACACTACGCTTTCCGTGGGCTTGTCCTCAGCCTCCTCGGAAAAAAGAAGTTCGCTTTTTTCCTGCGGGGTCTTCACACTGCGCATTCCCACAGGAGTCTCCGTGTTTTTCCTTCGCTAGTTAGCTTTCATGTTATCTGCTAGTAGCAACTATGATTTTTTGAAATTTTATTAACCTGACAACATTGGTAAGCGCAGTCCCAACCCCAGGAGTCACGGTTTTAGCCTGCAAACCACTTAGGAGTCTGCGTGGTTGGCCTGCGCTCTAATAGGATGCTACAGCGTTTGGAAGAAATAACATCCAGATGAAGTGAGATGAATAATCGCTTTTTAGCATGAATACACAATCATTCTGGTGTTTCCAATGGTTGATTTAGCAGTTCAAATCATGACAGTATAAATCGTTCATATCAAGAATAGCTTTCATGCATAGAAAAGAATGTTAGCTGAACATCTTTACCATACACCATGAAAAATGTGTTCTGTCTAATCTAACTTTTTTGTTCATCTTTTTCATGCATAGAAAATCTCTCTAGCGGAGGCGGACCGTTTTGACTCCTGAGGGATCAGCACCATCTGAAGATGCCCTTTTGCCAAGCGATCTTCTTGGCAAAAGTTAGCTGAAGAGCGTGCCCCTAGGAAAGCAAAACGGTCCGCCGCAGCGGTCATCTTACCCTCTACCCTCACCTCCTTATCTTCAAATGTATAAAAAACGATTTCCCCCTGTTCTATAGTAAGGAAGTTACTTTAAAAGTCCGTAAGTTGAGTTATCAATACATCTAGAATGAAGTATCAAAATTAATTGTTTAAAAACATGTCATCCTTTTTTCAAAGCGTTATAATAGATAGCGATAGTTGCTCATACCAAATATCAAAAGTAAGAGAAGCACTCTTACGGAAAAAAAGACTTGTGGTAATAAGTCAAGAGAAAATCCATAAAAAATGAAAGTGATTATGGAGTTTCAAAGGAAAAAAAGACGCACTGAACTAAACCCGCACCGTCATAGGAACGATTGTTCGGGTTGGTTGAAAGGATTCAAAAGCAGTTATTTGCTTTTGAGTTACACGCTCCTTTTTGGCGTGTAGAGTTGGTGGTTGCGTAGTAGCACATCCACCAGACGCACTAATTTTCTTGCAGTCATGACAAGGGCTCTTTTGTGTTGAAATTTCGGAACTTCTTTATACTTCTTTAAGTAAAACTCACGATAGGCGGGTTCATTTCGTTGGACCGAGTTGGCAGCTTCAACTAAGTAATAACGAAGATACTGATTTCCCGACATGACGCGTGGTGTTCGTTCCGATTCATGGTCGCCTGATTGCGATTTTTTCCAGAATAGACCGGCGTATTTGGCTATCTGCGCTTGTGTTTCAAATCGATCAATTTGACCGATTTCAGCGATAATACCTGCCGCGTAAACCGAACCAATAC
The DNA here is from genome assembly GCF_042675985.1 of Oceanobacillus locisalsi. Taxonomy (NCBI): domain Bacteria; kingdom Bacillati; phylum Bacillota; class Bacilli; order Caryophanales; family Bacillaceae; genus Oceanobacillus; species Oceanobacillus locisalsi. The sequence goes on along the minus strand of NZ_JBHTKK010000001.1, from coordinate 242,190 downwards.
CCGGTACACTTTTCAAGCATTGTCCTTCTGGAATAATGTCAAATAGGGATTCAATTCCTTTGTCTAACTCTTTGACCTGTTTTTTCAGTGTTTGAATCAGTTTGGCATAGGTGGCCAATACAATGTCAATGGAGTCCTGTACGACCTTGCCTAAACGATAGGAATCACGAATCGCCTTTTGGATGGATTTCGCTACTTTTTCCGGCTGACGAAAGCGGCCTTTTCCTTTCTCTTGGAGGAACGCAGCCAGTTCTTCCAGTTCCATATGAGCGATATCATCCAAGGAAAAGGATTCGGCAAACAACTCCATCATGGTCGAACCAAAAACAGAAGTATCGACTTCATTGGTCAATGTATTGCACTTGTAATAGAGATTTTCAAGGAAATGCTGCTTACACTCGGTCAGTTGTTGAATAACTTGATAACGAGAACGTGTTAAACGCTGAAGGGCAACATATTTTTCTTCCTTGATAATCGTTTTATTATAGCGTCCAAACCGAAGAAAGTCGGCAATCCGAAACGCATCGATTTTATCGGTTTTATCTTCTTCAAATAAGCCTTTAAACCGATGGATCGCCTTTGGATTTTGAACAACCACTTCCACCCCAATTCGTTTTAAATCGGCATCGTTATCTAAGAGATGCGCAGGGTGAAAGCTATACACAGATGTGGATTCCATGCCGACAATGATTTTTTCGTAATGGGATTGTCCATTAAAAGTTAAGATGTTTTCTTTAATCTGGTTCGCACCATGGATATCGTTTGGAAAAGTCGTTTCTTTTAAACGTGTGTCTTCGCTGTCCAGAAAACACACATCAAGTTTTTTAGAGCTTACATCAATACCTACAAATAAATTCACGGAAAGGACCTCCTTTCATTTAATTTTGGAATAAGCTTGGATACTGCGGGATATCCCTAGAAACAATGGTCTGGCAACAGCCTCGCGTATGAGTATTCAAAAGGTGCGTCTCTAAAAGCTGCCCCAATGTCCACTAACATTGGTATAGAAATACACCGATACAGCTTGTGTGTTTGCAGTACAACCATTGTCTGGGTCACAGTCTTTAATCGTAGTCGAACTACAGGAGGAAACAGCATATTCCCAGTTGGATCCATTCCAATTTCTATTATCCAGGGATATCCCCCAGTATCCAAGCCAAAGGTATTGAGTAATTTATTACCACATTTTCTTGGTGAACAAGAAGTAATAATTACCTTGAAAGTAATGCATTTATTTAGTTATCAAAGAGCAATTTTTTGTTCTTAAATATATAATACGAGGAGTAAACAATATGAATAAAACGTTCGTATCCGTGTGGAAGTACGTTGCGCTAAGCTGCCTGTTATTTTTCAGTATTATATTGCCTGTTTCTGCAGCTTCCAATACAACGATTATCTATGGGGAAAAGCTTAGCGAAGACCAGCGGGAAGAAGTCAGGAAAACGCTGGATATAGCAGAGGATGACACATATGAAGAACATGATGTTACTGGACAGGATTATGCTGATTTTATAGATGGAAATCCAAATGCAAATATGTATTCATCTGCAGGAATTACATTAGAATCAAGTGGAACCGGATTGGATGTAAATATTTTAACACCGGATAATATAACCGAAGTATCCAGAGAAATGTACATGAACGCTTTACTAACAGCAGGAGCGGAAAATGCTACGGTAGACGTTGTATCACCTGTTCAGGTATCTGGCCATTCTGCATTAACAGGGATTTATAAAGCCTATGATGTAGAAGGAGAAGATTTAGAACCGGAACGGATGGAGTTAGCAAATGATGAACTAGAAGTAGCAACAGATTTAGCTGATAATGAAGATGTCAGTGATGAAGATGTAAGTACCCTGTTAACAGAAATCAAAAAAATGATTGCCGAACAAAATCCGGCTACAAGAGAAGAAGTAGAGCAAATTGTTAATGAGCAGCTTAATAATCTGGAGATTCAATTGAATGACGCTGATCGGGAAATGCTGATTGACCTGGTGAATAAAATGCGAGATTTAGACATTGACTTTGGAGCGATGAGAGATCAGTTAGAGGATATTACAAATGATCTTGTCGAAAGAGCAGAAGATTTAGGTTTAGACAGAGGATTTTGGGAGCGAGTGGCGAACTTTTTTAGTGATATCTTCCGTTCTATTGCAAACTTTTTTGGTGGATAATTGTATACTGACAGGCATTGACGAAGAGTTCTCTAATCATAGAGAGCTCTTTTTAAATATTACAGAGGCAAGCAGTTGAAGTGGGAATGTCATAATGCATCCGTTTTCCCGCGTTTCTATAACAAACGTGTTACAAATGTAATAGTAAACAAGTGAAGTGTAATGATTGTCATTGACACTTAACTCCTTTGTAACTGTATTCTTTCATCTCGTATGATAGGATAGTCATTGTGAAAAAACATAAGGAGGTTATCAGATGAGAAAACTCGTAGCAGCGCTATCTGCTGGATTAATTTTAACAGGTGCAGCTGCAACAACAGTTTCCGCTGACGCAAATGAACACAAGGTAGAATCAGGAGAGAGCTTATGGAAGATTGCGGCTCAATATGATACAAGCGTGCAAAACTTACTTGATATAAATAACCTTAAATCAGAGGTGATTCACCCGAAAGATGTTATTAAGGTAAGTGAATCCGATGGTGAAGATGGGGAAGAAACAGTATACACAGTAGAAAAAGGGGACACCCTTTCAGCTATTGCAAAAGAATTTGATGTATCTGTTGATAATATTAAAGAATGGAACAACCTTTCATCTGATGTTATCGTAGTTGGTAATGAATTATCTATTAACGGAGCATCAGCTGAAGAGCCAGCGACAGAAGAAGAATCTTCAGAGGAACCAGCTGAAGAGCCAGCAACAGAAGAAGAATCTTCAGAGGAACCAGCTGAAGAACCAGCAACAGAAGAAGAATCTTCAGAGGAACCAGCTGAAGAACCAGCGACAGAAGAAGAATCTTCAGAGGAACCGGCTGAAGAGCCAGCAACAGAAGAAGAATCTTCAGAAGAACCAGCTGAAGAAGCAACAGTAGAACAAACTTCAAATGAAGATACTTCTGATTCAGAATCAGAAGAACAATCTTCCAATAATGGCTCTCCAGAAGGCGAAACACTTTCTGTAGAAGCAACTGCATATACAGCAGACTGTAATGGATGTTCTGGAGTGACTGCAACTGGGAAAGACTTAAATGCAGATCCTAATGCTAACGTAATTGCAGTAGATCCAAACGTTATTCCACTTGGAAGTGAAGTTTATGTAGAAGGCTATGGTCATGCAACTGCTGCTGATACTGGCGGTGCGATCAACGGAAACAAAATCGATCTTCACGTACCTTCTCAAGGAGAAGCTGAAGAATTTGGCAGACAACAAGTTGACGTAACAATCGTTGAATAAATGAAATAATAAAAATAGCTTAAGAGTCTCGTATACTCTTAAGCTATTTTTTTATATCTGCAAGTTTTATAGCAAAGTGATTGAAATACATAAGTGTTTAGCTGTCGTAAACCATCATCTATTTTCGATCTCTTTAGCAAAAAGTCCAAGGAGAATGTTCTGTTTTTTATTACCTTCTTAATTGTGGATTTCAGTGGTAGTGGAAGCCGGGCTTTGTTCAATTTCTTCATTATTATCGTTATGAGCATTTGAATAGCCTAAAGCCCCTACTGCTGCAATGACAAAAATGAACAAAGTAAGTAGAATCTTTCGCATGGTTCTGTACAACCCTCCATCGTATCTTAAATAATATGCAACTATCTAAGTATAGGATAATGTAAGCATCTTGGCTAGCAGGAAAAACAATTATTTTCATATATGTTCGTTAATTCTGTGAATAATAGGGGAGCGATATTTGTATGTTATAATTGAAAGGGGTTACAAAATGAAGTGATTTAAGGGAGGATGATACGAATGACCAGCCAAAATTTGGATCAATTTTTGGAATCGAATATCTCTGATTTAAAAGAAAAGGGTCTGTATAACGAAATTGATACCTTAGAAGGGGCAAATGGCCCGGAAATTATAATAGAAGGAAAAAAACTGCTTAACCTGTCTTCCAATAATTATTTGGGTCTTGCAACGCATCAAGATTTAAAAGATGTGGCAAAGCAAGCAATTGATTCGTATGGTGTTGGAGCCGGGGCAGTCCGTACCATTAATGGAACCCTTGATTTGCATATAGAATTGGAAAAGAAAATTGCTGCTTTTAAAGGAACCGAAGCAGCGATTGCTTACCAATCCGGGTTTAATTGTAATATGGCAGCGATTTCAGCTGTGATGGACAAAAATGATGCGATTCTTTCGGATGCTTTAAATCATGCTTCTATTATTGACGGCTGCCGTTTATCCAAAGCAAAAATAATTCGGTATGAACATTCAGATATGGCTGATTTACGAGCGAAAGTCGAAGAAGCGACAGGGTCAGGAGCATATAATAAAGTAATGGTTATTACGGATGGAGTTTTCTCCATGGATGGTGATATCGCAAAGCTTCCGGAGATTGTGGATATTGCTGAAGAATTTGATTTAATTACTTATGTCGATGATGCGCACGGTTCCGGCGTTACTGGAGATGGAGCAGGAACCGTAAAACACTTTGGTCTGCAGAAGAAAGTAGATTTTCAAATGGGGACATTGTCCAAAGCCATTGGTGTAATTGGCGGCTATGTAGCGGGAAAACAATCTTTGATTGATTGGCTGAAAGTCCGTTCCCGTCCATTTTTATTTTCTACAGCTGTTTCCCCTGCAGATGCGGCAGCAAGCACCAAAGCAATTGACATGTTAATGAAAAGCACCGAACTGAATAAAAAGCTGTGGGAGAACGGTGATTACTTGAAGAAAGGGTTAAAAGCGCTTGGCTTTGCTATTGGAAACAGTGAAACACCGATTACGCCTTGTATTATCGGTGATGAAAAACAAGCACAAACATTTAGTAAGCGCTTGCGTGAAGAAGGGGTTTATGCGAAGGCTATTGTATTTCCAACAGTTCCCCAAGGAACCGGCCGCGTCCGCAATATGCCGACAGCAGCACATACAAAGGAAATGTTGGATCGCGCTATCCGCATTTATGAAAAAATCGGTAAAGAAATGAAACTCATTTAAAAGAAAAGGTATGTTCATTATTTTTTGAACGACCTCTAAGGGGAGTTTTCTGAGATGAAAAAAATTTTAATAACCGGTGCTTTAGGGCAAATCGGCTCAGAATTAACGGAGAAGCTTCGTAGCACGCATGGGGAAGATAATATCATTGCTTCGGATATTCGCAGGCCGGAAAATCCGTCCGGAATATTTGAAGAAGTTGACGTGACAAGGGAAAAAGAAATTTATGAGATCGCTAAAAAATACAATGTTGACACGATTATTCATTTGGCCGCACTCTTATCAGCAAAGGCAGAGGCTTTCCCAAAGGTAGCGTGGGAAATTAATATGGGCGGACTTGTCAACGCTCTGGAAGCTGCGAAGGAATTAAATTTAAAATTTTTCACCCCAAGTTCTATTGGTGCATTTGGTCCGAGTACGCCGAAAAATAATACGCCGCAGGATACATTACAGCGTCCGACAACGATGTACGGAGTAAATAAAGTAGCTGGGGAACTTCTTTGTGATTACTATTACTCCAGGTTTAGAGTAGATACAAGAGGTGTCCGTTTCCCCGGTTTAATTTCTTATGTAACAGCTCCAGGCGGCGGCACTACTGATTATGCGGTGGAAGTATATTACGAAGCTGTTCGGAATAGGGTGTATACCTCTTACATTGCAAAAGGAACACATATGGATATAATGTATATGCCGGATGCATTGGATGCGATTATTCAGTTGATGGAGGCAGACCCCGCCAAGTTAAAGCATCGTAATGCCTTTAATATTACAGCGATGTCTGCTGCGCCAGAGCATTTTACAGCGGCAATCCGAAAGCATCTTCCTGATTTTAAAATGGATTATCAAGTAGATCCTGTCCGACAAGGGATTGCAGAGAGCTGGCCAGACCGGATCAACACGGATGCAGCCAGAGAAGAATGGGGATTTGAACCGGTATATGATATGGATGGTATGACTTCAGATATGCTGGAAAAAGTACGTGAGAAACTGAAGAAGAATAGCGCATGAAAAAATGGTGCGGTAAATCGCTATGATTCACCGCACCATTTTTAAGAAACAAAGGCTGTTATTACGCTGTTGTGTACATCTCATTTACTTGCTTTTGCAGCTTGTTATCCTGTACATATTCATCATAAGACATTTCTTTATCCACAATGCCATTCGGAGTTATTTCCATAATCCGGTTTGCAATACTGTTGATAAATTCATGGTCATGCGAAGTAAAGATAATCGAACCTTTGAATTGAACAAGCCCGTTATTCAGTGACTGGATAGATTCAAGGTCAAGGTGGTTTGTCGGCTCATCGAAAATAAGTACATTTGCTTTGGAGAGCATCATTTTAGAAAGCATACAGCGTACTTTTTCTCCCCCGGAAAGCACATTTGCTTTTTTCTTCGCTTGCTCTCCGGAAAACAGCATTCTGCCTAAGAAACCGCGCAAGAATGTTTCTGTTTCATCTTCAGGAGAGTATTGACGCAGCCAATCTACCAAGTTTAAATCCACGCCATCAAAGAACTCGGAATTATCTTTTGGAAAATAGGATTGGGAAGTAGTAATTCCCCATTTATAAGAACCTTCATCCGGCTCTAATTCTCCAGCAATAATTTGCAATAAGGTTGTATTGGCGATATCATTCTTGCCGACGAGTGCTACTTTATCGTTTGGTCTGAGAGTGAAGTTCACGTTATCTAACACTTTTACGCCATTAACGGTTTTTGATAAGTTTGATACCTGCAGCAGATCATTTCCAATCTCACGTTCCGGATTAAAGGCGATATACGGATATTTTCTGGAAGACGGTTTAATATCATCCAGTGTAATATTCTCCAGTGTTTTTTTACGAGAAGTTGCCTGCTTGGATTTAGATGCATTTGCACTGAAGCGGGCAATAAATTCTTTCAGCTCTTTGATTTTTTCTTCTTTTTTCTTATTCGATTCTTGTGCCATGCGGGAAGCAAGTTGGCTTGATTCATACCAGAAATCATAGTTCCCGACATAAAGCTGAATTTTTCCGTAATCAACATCTGCAATTTGCGTACACACTTTATTTAAAAAGTGACGGTCGTGTGATACAACGATAACGGTATTTTCAAATTGTATCAGGAACTCTTCCAGCCATTGAATAGCTTGGATATCTAATCCGTTGGTCGGCTCATCAAGAAGAAGAATATCCGGATTGCCGAATAAAGCTTGTGCCAGTAATACTTTTACTTTTTGTTCTTCTGGAATTTCTGCCATTTTTAAATCATGGATAGATTCATCGACGCCGAGGCCTTTCAGCAGGACAGCAGCATCAGATTCTGCTTCCCAACCGTTCATTTCTGCAAATTCCCCTTCGAGCTCAGCAGCACGGATGCCGTCTTCTTCACTAAAGTCAGATTTCATATAAATTGCGTCTTTTTCTTGCTTGACCTGATATAAACGGTCATGACCCATTAATACGGTTTCCAGAACAGGGTGTGACTCATAGGCGAAGTGATCCTGTTTTAGGACTGCCAGCCGTTGACCTGGAGTAATGGATACATTACCGGATTGCGGTTCAATTTCACCGGAAAGAATCTTCAGGAAAGTTGATTTTCCTGCTCCGTTTGCACCAATCACACCATAACAATTTCCCGGCGTGAATTTTAAATTAACATCTTCAAAAAGTTTCTTATCACCATATCGTAAACTAACATTGGTTACAGTTAACATTGTATATATTGCCTCCAATAAAATGAAACTTCATTCAGCGGCTATTTTGTTTTCCTGCCACCGAATGTTGGTTGAATAAATCAAGGTATGAGCATTCATTCGTTACCGCTTGTGCAACGTTTTTTCTCTCTGTTGTGAAGCGGTAAATTTATAGACTTTTACACCATGAAAAAATCATTATCAGAATTAGTTTACGTTATTTGAAGACATAATGCAAGGTAAGAGGGTTAAATCATTGAATTCTATCTTAGTATAAGCAAGAACGATATAGACCTGAAGACGTAGCTGGAAATATGACGCTGGGTTATTATCTGTAAAGGAGATAACAGGTAATATAAAGATAAGCTGAAAAAACGGAATCAACGGAATAAGATATGCATTGTCATGATTATCCTGTGCCAAATCTGATGGAAAAGAATAATCGAGAGTATAAGAATAATCCAGCAGATATGGATACCAAATCAATTCATTTTCATATAATAAATCATCGGAACAGGCTAAATAAATAAGAAATGCTTGAAATACGGGAAAATTTTCAAATTCGTGTCACCCATGAAACTTATTTCCATTTTATACGTAATGAAAAATGATAGAAAAGCTTCCGGAATAAAATCAGGCACGCAGATGCTTGCTATCTAAATATAACGTTATTTTTCAGGTCAGCTATTGTATATGAAAAAGCTTTTGTATATATTAATAAAAAGGGTATGTCCGAGGAGGGGGGACAATGAGATGAAAAGCAGGACGGTTTATTTGCTGTTTACGGATACAGGCAGTTATCTGTCACGATTGATTCATCTGTATACCCGGGAGCCTTTAAACCATGTTTCGATTGCTTTAGATAGAGAATTGACAGAAGTTTATAGCTTTGGAAGAAAACAGCCTAATAATCCATTTATCGGTGGTTTTGTGAAAGAGGATATTTCCTCACCCTTTTTAAACCAGGCCAGATGTGAAATTTATGAGCTGGAAGTGAGCAGGAAAGAATATGAATGTATTCAATCCTTTATTAAACATATAGAAATAGACAAAGAGAAGTATCGTTATAATTTTATTGGGCTGATCGGAATTATGATGAAAATAAAAATCACACGTGAGACAGCCTTTTTCTGCTCGCAGTTTGTAGCTACGATATTACAAAACGTAACAAGTCTTCCATTAACAAAAGATCCTTACTTTACCACACCGGAGGACATTCGGAGTACTCCGAGTTTAAAGCTTGTTTATGAAGGAGTATTGCTACATTATAAAGATATGGATTCTTTATCGGAAACGGAACAGCCATCATTATCTTATATTTCTAATTTGTAACTGGACGGTAAAGAATCCTAAATAAAGAAAAAGCACAAGCGCTTGATAAGGCGTTTGTGCTTTTTCTTGTCCTTTATTCAAACAAGTTTTGCATGGCGTCCATGCTAACATCTTGAATGCCGAGAGTTTCATAAGGGACAACAAGTTTCATGGTAATATTATTTGCTTCCAAATCCATATGCTGTACAGCAACATCAAAATTACCCTCTAAATCCATATCTGTTACAGCTACATAAATTTCCTGACTGTCCGGATCAATGGTTACCCATTCAGGCATTGGCAAAAATCGATCCATATATTCCATGATTTTTTTGTTTGGCAGCTCTAAAAGTCCGACAGAGATAGATTTTTGCTGTAATACCAGATCACCATTTGCCTGTTCTATTGGTTCAAGACGAACCGATAGGGGAACGGTGGAGGAGAAGACAGGAAGTTCTCCCATAAGATGGACATCCTCTTCCAGTAAAATACGATAGTGATGGTCCGACCCCTCCAGCAATTTTTCAACATAAGCATTGACTAAATTATTTAAATTCTGTTTGGTGGTCTGAATATAAAACTCCGAACTTTCTTGTTCATCTATTGTGGACTTTGGAGGAAATGCATTATTGGAAACCGGCCAAAAAACCAATGCCAGCAGCAAAAGTAAGATGACGCCATTCAAGATAAGAAGGGCGAGGAAACCGGCTTTCCATTTATTCTTTATTGTAAATCGTTTGTTGTTTGCTCTCATTGTCGTTTTCATCCCAACTTAATTAAAATATTCCAGAATGCGCTCAGCCATTACATAGTATCCGTCATAATTAGGGTGAAAATTATCATCCGCAAATAAATTTACCGTTGTATCATCGAATAAATCGTCAATTGGTACAAAGGTGCTGTTCTCATTTTGGCTGACAATTTCTCTTCCTGTATCATTCCAGTTCAGGACAATTTGATCTAATTCCGGAATGTCTTCAAAATAATTTTTAAAAGGGTTAAATATGCCTAATAGATAAATAGAAGCGTCATCATTGACAGAACGAATTTCGTCAAATATATCATTTAATCGGTCTTCATAAAAGCTTTGTTCTTCATTAAAATAATTGATTTCTAAATCCATGATATTTTCTTTTAATACGTGCATAATATCGTTTGCCCCGATGGTCATAATGACAATATCCGCTTCTTCCAGGGCATCCGTAATTTCTGGTTCTTCTTCCAGTCTTTTTAACAGTTGATCAGAACGGTTTCCACGTTTGCCAAAGTTCGTAAAATGGATATCCGTATCAAACGCTTGGAGTGTTCTGTCTAATATACCTACATAGCCGCCCTGGTTAGTACTATCTCCTACACCTTGCGTAAGTGAATCTCCTAGTGTAACGATTTCCACATCTTCATCGGAAGCAAAATCAAATGTATTCTCCAAGTCTTCATCAACAGCTATAGGGCCGCTTTCCTGTTCAGCGTTATTCCCCATAACTTCTTCACTCTCGTCTTCTGTTTCTTCTTCATCGTCGGTTTCTTCAGGCGTAATTTGTTCTCTCAGCGCATCTTCTCTTTCCCGTTGTTCTGAGTTTAATTGGAAATAAGGGAGCTGTAAAATAGCAATAACTGCAATTATAACAACAAGAAGGGAGCTAATAAGAATAAGCCATTTCTTTTTTGTCATCTTCATTATCACACCTACGTGTTCTTTTCTTCTAGTTTATGTGGAAACCAGTAAAATTACCTATGAATTTGAAAGGAAATTAAATTTCTATATAAGTTGAAGTAAAGATTTTGCCTTCTGGCATTCGCTCCGGAAAAACACTACGCTTTCCATGGGGACGGCTTCAGCTAACTTGAAAAGAAACCCGCTTTTCAAGTGGATCTTCAGCCCGCCCTGTTCCCATAGGAGTCTCCGTGTTTTTCCTCCGCTGATTACAGCATATAACAACATAATTAATGAATGATAACGTTAGAAAAATTAAAAAGATAGATTTAATAATTCAACTTATATAACTGTATATTTATATTCCTATTTTAATCAAGGATAATAAATAATAAACAAGTGAAATGAAAAACGTCTTCTAAATTTTATACTAGAAGACGTCACTGAGTTTTTATTATAACATAAAGTAAAACGTTATTCAGTGGTGGAGTTCTATCCTTTCGCTGAATGTTTGTTGAACGAATCAGACCAGTTACATTGCGATAAATATACCCATCTTTTTTCCATATGGTGTTCGATAGAAAAAAGATGGGTAGGATAACTTTTTATAATTAGCGTCCGGAACTGCGTAATGCTAAAGCGAGTTCTGTCGGATGCACGTTGGAAAGAATAAATATTTCAGATGTGACATCAGGATTTGATTTGGTAAATAAGATGGTTCCCTTATAATCTGCATTTTCTTCTGGTGCCGGTTTTCCTTCCTGCAGCCAAATCGCATCAGCGTGAGTCAGGAGTTCTGTTGTCACCTCATCTATATTTGCTGCCGGGATAACCTCATAGCCTAATTTATACAGAGGAACAATTTCTTCATCTGCAATACCGACTGTAATAATCCGCTTTTTACGAACACCTTCACTGCGGTCAAATGGAGATTGCAATAAATTTTGCACCGCTATTTCTTCAGCAGATTGCTGATTGCCCAATGATTTTCCTGTCGCTTTACCAATGGCTTGATCCAAGTCAGCTACAATATCATCGAATGCTTCCAGACCGACTGATAAACGGACCAACTCTTCCGGCGTGCCGCTTTTTGCTAACTCTTCGGCTGTTAGCTGCTGGTGTGTCGTAGAAGCTGGGTTGATAATCAGTGATTTTGCATCCCCGACATTGGCAACATGAGACCAGAGTTCTGCATTATCAATTAAAGCACGGCCTGCATCACGGCCGCCTTCAATACCGAACGTAATAACGGAGCCAAAGCCGCCTTTTAAATATTTCTTAGCAAGCTGGTGGGATGGATGGGACTCTAACCCCGGGTAGTTAATCCATTCTACTGCAGGGTGATTTTCCAGATAAGCGGCCAGTTTTTCCGCATTTTCATTATGCCGCTTGATTCGCAGATGCAATGTTTCCAATCCTTGCAGTAATAAAAAGGCGCTTTGCGGACTGAGTGCAGGACCAATATCACGTAATAACTGAACACGCAATTTCGTAATAAAAGCAGCTGCACCCAAATCCGCATATTTTAATCCATTGTAGCTCTCGTCCGGTTCGATAAAGTCAGGGAATTTCTCATTGTTCCAGTCAAATCTTCCGCTGTCTACAACAATGCCGCCAATCGTTGTACCATGCCCGCCGATCCATTTTGTGGCAGAGTGAACGACAATATCTGCACCCCAAGTCAGCGGTTTGGCAACATAAGGAGCAAACGTATTATCTATAATTAAAGGAATGCCATGATTGTGTGCAATATCAGCTACTGTTTCGACATCAAAAATATACAGGCTCGGATTGGTGATGATTTCACCAAAGATAGCTTTGGTTTTATCCGTAATCGCAGCTTCAATGGCTTTTGGATCGGTACCGTCTACGAATTTTACATCGATTCCATATCGAGGAAGCGTGTTGGCAAATAAATTATACGTTCCGCCGTACAGATTGCTGTCTGTAATAATTTCGTCTCCAGCGCGTGTAATATTTAAGATGGTCATCGTAATGGCAGCCATTCCCGAGGATACGCCTAAAGCACCGACACCGTCTTCTAATTGCGCTATCCGCTGCTCCAGCACATCTACCGTCGGATTCATAATACGGGTATAAATGTTTCCCGGTTCAGATAATCCGAATAGATTTTGCGCATGCTCTGTGTCACGGAATACATAAGAAGTCGTTTGATAGATAGGTACTGCACGAGCTCCGGTAGCAGGATCCGGAACTTGTCCTCCATGTAATAAAATCGTTTCGTCCTGCTGTACTCGGTTATTTGACATTGTATTTCCTCCCTTTTTTTGAACACACTTTTCAACAAAAATGAGCTCCCTTCTAAAATGAAGAGAGCTCTTATAAATAACTTTGAACTCTCTCTTATCTTTCAGACGATGTATCTGTAGGATGTAGCACCTGATACTTCAAGTTGCCGGGCTTCCCAGGGCCTAGTCCCTCCACCGCTCTTCATAAGAGATTCTGCTAAATATTTTGAAATTACTAGCGAGTATATAGTTTTGCAGATTAAAAGTCAAGTATTTTACTAGGGATTCAAAAAGGAAGATTCCTTGTTGGAGAAACCTTCCTTTTCTGCTGCCTGCTTCATAGAAGCTATGCAGTTATCTTCTTCTTTTCTTTTTTTCGCGGTGTATCCCGATAAATACTTACCATATAGATAACAAGGGCAAACCAAATCAGTGCAAAGGTAATCATATGGTGCACCGTAAATGTCTCATTATATAAGAACACGCCTAAGAAGAACATAATCGTCGGGGCGACATATTGCAAAAAGCCGACCATTGCCAATGGAATGCGTTTGGCACCTGCAGCAAATAGCAGTAAAGGTACTGCGGTAACGACACCAGCCCCGATGAGTAAAAGGTTATCCGGCGCAAAGAAAGGTGAAAAAGTAAATGATCCTTCCAACGGGATAAAGATTAAATATAGCAAAGCGATTGGTGCAACGACGAGTGTTTCAATTGTCAATCCGTACATAGCATGCAGGTTGACCGTCTTTTTAATCAGCCCGTAAAAACCAAAAGTGAGCGCTAATAACAGCGAAATCCAAGGGAACACACCGTAACTCAGTGTTAAATAAAGTACCCCGATTCCTGCAAGGATGAACGATAAGACTTGTCCCTTTGTTGTCTTTTCTTTCAATACAAAAACCGCTAATAAAATGCTGATTAAAGGGTTGATATAATAGCCTAAGCTAGCTTGCAGCACATGTCCATGCTGTACCGAAAAAATAAATAGAAACCAATTGATAGATATTACAATAGAAGCTGTCACAATAGCGATGGTTTTCTTTTTATCTTTTTTCAGCTCCTGGACAGTTTCCATCAGATGACGCCAATTACCTGTCACCAACACTAAGAAAACCATAAACACTAAACTCCAGACAATCCGGTGGGCAAGCACCTCACCAGCTGGAACGTGTTCAAGAAACTTCCAATAAATCGGGAAGATTCCCCATAATAAATAAGCAAGAAAGGTGATAACCGCTCCTTGTTTTAAAGATTTATCCTCCATGATACATTCCTGCCTTCTGAAAATAATGAAACGAAAATTAGGTTCAACACCAAAATCAACTATTGGAATATAAGATTAAATATGGTATGTACATCTAGCTAGCGTAGTGTTTTTCAGAGCGGTCACTAACGCATATAACGACATTTAGTTTATCAATCCTTTATTTTAGTGAAGAGTCTAAAATCAATACTAAAACTTTATAAGAAAGGAAGCAATGATTTTCGAAATAAATTAAAACAAATTTCTGAAACGGAAACATTCCCAACAGCGCAAGAATACTTTATCATAAAGGGAGAGGCACATCAGCATGTATCATCTTTATCAAGGATGGGAGAGAATATAAATGGGGAAACAGTTTAAACATATGGAAACGGCAATGATTCATGAAGGATATGATTCAAAAGCGCTTCTGGGCAGTTTGACGCCGCCGCTTTTTCAAACATCTACATTCACTTTTGATACCGCAGAACAAGGCGCAGCCCGCTTTGCAGGAGAAGAAGAGGGGCATGTCTATACCCGTGTCAGCAATCCAACCGTACAAATTCTGGAGCAAAAACTGGCAGCACTGGAAAAGGCGGAAAAAGGATTAGCTTTTGCTTCGGGGATGGCTGCAATATCTGCTGTATTAATTGCACTTACCAAAGCAAATGACCATATCATCTGCTCTTCCGGATTATATGGTTGTACCTACGGGCTGTTGTCGATGATGGATGAAAAATATAATATTCAAACAGACTACGTAGCAATGACGGATGCTCAAAGCATAGAGGATAACATTCGTCCGGAAACAAAGGTTATTTATATTGAAACACCGATTAATCCAACCATGGAAGTAATCGACCTGGAACTGGTTATCGGTATTGCTAAAAAACATGATATTTTAGTGGTGGTGGATAATACATTTTCTACACCGTATTTACAGCGTCCGTTAGAATTGGGAGCAGATGTGGTGGTACATAGTGCTACCAAATATTTAAGCGGACATGGCGATGTGATTGCAGGGTTGGCAGCAGGGGAACAAACATTGATAGACCAAATTGCTGCAACGACGCAAAAAGATATCGGCGGAGTGCTTTCCCCTTTTGATGCCTGGCTTGTTATTCGCGGGCTTAAGACATTACCGCTCCGAATGGATAGACATGCTGAAAATGCTTCGCAAATTGCAGAAAAATTAAAGCAGCATTCACAGGTGAAACAGGTATTTTATCCGGGCGATCCGGAAAATAGCGGCTATGCTATTATGAAAAAACAAATGAAATCCGGCGGTGGTACGCTTTCTTTTGAAATAAAAGGGGGAAAAGCGGAAGCTCAGGCATTTCTCAATAAATTGGAATTAATAAAAATCGCTGTCAGCCTTGGCGATACAGAAACATTAATTCAACATCCCGCTACAATGACACACGCTGTTATTCCTGATGAGCAGCGTCAAAAAATGGGAGTCACAGATACTTTAGTACGATTATCCGTCGGGATTGAGGGATGGCAGGATCTTTGGGAAGATTTGAATCAGGCTTTGACGTAGGGGGTAGAAAGCCATTCTTCCCCTTTACGTCATAAGGGTTCCTTATTTCATAGAGTAAAATGTGAGTCAGCGGGGTATAGCATATAATGGGAAGTAGAACTATGTCGTCCCCGCTGAACGAAGTGCCGTTTTGTGCTATGATTAGGTGTGACTTCCCTTTATTGGAGAAGAAGTGATAGGAGCAGGATATATGGGGTTATATTCAATAATTATCGGTTTGATGTTTGTTATAAATATTGCGCTGGCTATATCTATTATTTTTCTAGAGAGGAAGGATCCAACCTCTTCTTGGGCATGGGTAATGGTTCTATTATTTATCCCGGTTATCGGGTTTATTTTGTATTTAATTTTTGGACGGCCCATCAGCAGGAGTCATATATTTGAATGGGACCAGCGCAGCCGAATGGATGTAAAGAAAGCTGTACAAAAACAGATTCGTTCCATCGAAGACGATACATTTCGGTTAAATCATGAAGATTTAAGAAAACATCTTGATTTAGTCTATTTACATCTTCGCAATGGGGAGGCTGTATATACAGAAAATAATGGTGTGGATATTTTTACGGATGGTCATGAAAAATTTGAAGCGCTTTTAGAAGATATTGGCCGGGCTAAACAGCACGTTCATGTGCAATATTATATTATGCGGAATGACGGGCTCGGGGACAGACTTGCTAATGCCTTGATAAAAAAGGCAAAAGAAGGTGTATGTGTAAGACTTTTATATGATGATATGGGCTCCAGATCATTGAAAAAAAGCTACATAAAAAGGCTGAGGGAAGCAGGAGTTCTGGTGGAAGCATTTTTCCCTTCCAGGTTTATTATTAATTTTAAAATTAACTACCGGAACCATCGGAAATTAACGATTATTGATGGAGAAACCGGTTATATTGGCGGTTTTAATGTCGGGGATGAATATTTAGGACTGAAAAGCAAAATGGGGTATTGGCGTGATACCCATCTCCGGGTAAAAGGAGATGCTGTTCAGAGTATGCAGACACGCTTTGTATTGGATTGGAATCAGGCTTCCAAACACCAGATTTCTTATGAGGAAGAACATTTTCAGACGGTTTCTGGAGGGGAGATTGGCATGCAGATTGTCTCCAGCGGGCCAGATTCTGAATATGAACAAATCAAAAATGGGTATATGAAGATGATTATGGAAGCGGAAGAGTATATCTATATACAGACTCCTTACTTTATACCCGATGAAAGCTTGCGTGACGCTATTCGTATTGCCGTTTTATCCGGCGTAGATGTAAAAATTATGATCCCCAATAAACCCGATCACCCCTTTGTCTATTGGGCAACGATGTATTATTGCGGGGATTTGCTTAACGCAGGTGCAGAAATTTTTGTTTACCAGAATGGATTTTTACATGCAAAAACAATTATTGTGGATGGGAATATAGCCTCAGTCGGTACGGCAAATATTGATGTAAGAAGCTTCCGTCTTAATTTTGAGGTGAATGCATTTTTATATGATGTTGCGGTTGTCGAGCGATTAATTGAAGAGTTTAACAATGATTTGGCACATTCCACACAAATGACGAAAAAATTATATGAAAAACGTTCTATCGGCATTCGTCTGAAAGAATCGATATCACGTTTAATTTCGCCCGTATTGTGAAATGAAACGGGAAAGTGTCTCTGACACCAAACAACAATAAGAGAAATACTATATCTTTATAAAACAGCAAAGCAGGAGGAAAAAGAGATGAATGCAAAACCATGTTCCGCTTCAGTAGCACTAAAAACAACCCATGTACTTCCGCCGGATACGAATCAGTATGGTACTTTGTTTGGCGGGAAATTAATGGCGCATCTGGATGACATTGGCGCAATTGCGGCAGTAAAGCATGCAAATAGTCCAGTCGTTACCGCGTCTACAGATTCTGTCGATTTTTTGGCCCCCGTCAAAGGAGGGCACTATATTTCTATCGAAGCCTTTGTGACATGGACGCACCATACGTCTATGGAAGTATTTATCCGGGCAATTACAGAAGATATCCGTACAGGGACAAGAACAGCCTGTACAACGGCTTTTATGACTTTTGTTGCCATTGATGAAAGTGGAAAACCGATCGAAGTGCCGCCCGTCTATCCGGAAACAGACGATGAAAAGATGCTTCATGAAAGTGCACCGCTTCGTGCCAGCCGTCGAGCGGATCGTAAAAAGCAGTCCAAACAGCTCGCAGAATCATTTGGCACGGTTTATCGGACAGAAAAATAAGGAAGATTATAGAAAAACCGTGTACCAGTATTTTGCTTCTGGTACACGGTTTTTACGTTAAGCCTTGTCACGATAGGAATACCAATTGGTGATACCATAGCTATCTGCTGTATGCAGTTCTCTGATAACAAAATGACGTCCGGCGTTTTTATTTAAAATGGCCATATCAAGGGTGGCAAGGGACTGCTTACGATGAAGCAGATGTTGTTTTTGCTTTAGCGATTGAATTCTGCGGTGATGGATGATAGCAGTATCTTTGCTAAAACTCCGCGCCTGGACCGTTATCTGCTGCTCATCCATGGTATATCCTGCTGATTTAAATGATGCAAATCCCATGATTCCGCCAGCCAGCATAATGATGGCAGGTATCCAGATGTACGGTAAAAAGAAAATCCCGACAATAATGACAGCCAGCAATGGCATCTTGATGGACCGCCATACATAATAAGGTAAAGCTCTTTTCGGAGGATGGGTTAATTTCCTTGCAGCATATTTATACTCCGGCAGGAATTCTTCCAGAAAAGCTGCAAATGCTTTTTTACGCAGCAACGGAAAAATAATTGTGTTGGCCTCCTGACTATTATTCATGTTGGCGCTGGCAATCTCCACATATGGCCTGGCAAACCCGAGTAATTGATGAATAGGTGTTTCCTTTATGCCGACCGCTTGTATTCGTTTCAACGGAATTGTTGTTTGTTTCTTCTCTAATAGACCTCTTGTAATAAACAATTCTTTTTCATAACGCGTAATCGTAAATTTCCAATCTTTAATCACTGTATAGAGAATACTCAAAAACCATAAAAACAGGATAACAAGGATGGCAAAAATAATAATCATTTGTATGCCGAGTGAGAGTGCCAAGCGCATGGTATCATCATAAAATTGGTCCGGAATCAATGCTTCCACTTGAGAAAAAGCGGCGACGAAAAGTCCGATTAAAATTCCGAAGCTGGCTGAAGTGGAACCGGTAATAAACAGCGCCTGAAGCGTGATGGTTTTTTTAGGCAGGCTGGATTCATCCAGTTCATTTTGTTCGTTTTCAACTGCTTCCGATATTTCCGGAGAAGCGGTTTCTGAAACTTCCTTATTATATTTTAATGCATCATGCAGCATACGTCCGTCTTCCATATGGACAGCAGATAACGCTGCATCCGTAGAGGGATTATTGCCTGCTGTTTCGATGGCAACCTTTGTTAATCCGAAAATACGATGAATCACATTTTGGGATAAATCGATAGACTGGATGCGATGTTTCGATATGGTACGTTTCTTACGGACGATAATTCCCCGTTCAATACGTATCTGGTCCTCTTCTAATTGATAAGTGAAACGAAACCAAGATAAAACACTGGATAAAATAATTAAAGCACTGACAACGGCTATACCAATGACCAGATAAAACAGACCGCCATCACTGATGATAAGAACGGCAGCTGGCAAGATACCAAGGATAGATTGTTTTAAGATACGAATAATATCAAAAAGAATCGCAGCAGGATGCAGTCGTTTCGGTTCAGACATCATCTTGTTCCACCCTCGCTAATTCAGAAATTTGATCGCGCAGATTGGACGCTTCTTCTTCCGATAATGCAGGTATCTGATGCGTTGTTGCTGCTGTTGATATTTCCAAGGTTGCCAGCTTATAATTCTTTAAAATCGGGCCTTGCTGCGTATCGACATGCTGCACACGAATCATTGGTACAATCGTCCGTGTCACAATAAGTATCCCATGCTGTATGTAAATTTCCTGATCATAAACTTGATAACGCCATCTGCGCCATCTTAATTTTGGGATAAAAAATGCTGTCACTGCCCACTCTGCTATGGTAAGAACAGCCAGGATGAATACAATCCAGATTGACAGAAAATCGAACATGTTATAGACAATAATGGCCACAATAGTAATGAGCAAAGGGAGAAGCGCATAGATATGTGCTGTGAGCTGCCACGCTTTGATCGCATCGGTGGCAATTTTTACGTTAGGCTGTTCCCGCATAGTTTTCCGCTCCTTGTGTTTAGGATAGTTCTATCATACAACAAATGGGGGACGTTAAGAAAGAAGTAAGAAAAAACGCAAGAACATCCAAACGTATGGATGCATCGGTTCATCATACATTTGGATGTTCTATTTTGGATGGGCGTTAACAGCTGGTTTACTCCATTTCTTTCCCTGTTATTTCATCTGTTGTGATATATTCTTCCGCCCAGCGCTGAATATCTGTTATTACAGGTTCAAGTGCTTTTCCTTTTTCGGATAAAGTATATTCAATCCGAACAGGGAATTCTGAATAAATATTGCGTTTGACTATACCTTCTTTTTCTAACAACTTTAACCGGTCAGATAGCAACCGGCCGCTGATTGGAAGATCAGTCTCCATTTCCGAGAAACGTTTTGCTCCCTTTAGTAATTCAAAAAGAATAAGTCCGACCCAGCGTGTGCTTAACAAGACCATTGCTTTTTCAAAACGTGGACATAATTGAGTCATTGTTCTACCCCCATAGAACCATCGTGTATTTCATCATGCGTGACAGACGCATTGGTTACGAAAAGTAATCTAATAATAGGATATCATAAATAGGAAAGACAGTAAATGCAAGCCGCAATGTTGGGAGCAGGAGTGATTATTTTTGGAAATATTTTAAGCAGTGTGAAATAATAAAGGATGAAGTATTACGAAGGAAATAAAAGTGTGTGAATATGGGAGGTATATAGGAATGGTTCAGATAAAAGAACAAGAAAAGTATGCAGAATTAACATTGAAAAAAGGGGTTAATTTACAAGAAGGACAGGCAGTTATGATTAATGCCCCGATTGAAGGAGCTGCATTTACAAGGATCGTAGCTCGTAAAGCATATGAAATGGGTGCGAAAGATGTCCATATTAACTGGGTGGATGATGAACTGAGTTTGCTAAAATATGAGAATGCACCAGATGAAGTCATTGCAACATATCCGGAATGGAAAGTGAAACTGCATGATACCTTTGCAGAGGACGGGGCCGCAGTGGTAAATATCCGTTCCACCAATCCGGATTTGTTAAAAGATATTGACCCTTCCCGTGTGGCAAAAGCGACAAAAGCAGCTGCGGAAGCCATGGTTAATTTCCGTAAATATACAATGAATGACCGTATTCCATGGACGATTATTTCTATTCCTTCCAAAGACTGGGCGAAAAAAATATTCCCGGATAAATCCGAAGAAGATGCCGTTTCCAGTCTTTGGGAGGCGATTTTGAAAATTGTCCGTGTGGATCAGGATGACCCTGTGGCAGCTTGGGACGATCATAATGAAACTTTAAGAATAGCCAGGGAAGTTCTTAATAAGAAGAGCTACCAGAAGTTGATTTTTAAAGCTCCTGGTACAGACTTAGAAATAGAATTACCGGAAGGACATATTTGGAAAGGCGGTTCAGCTCAAGCAGAAACAGGCGTAACGTTTAATCCGAATATGCCGACAGAAGAGGTTTTCTCCATGCCGCATAAATATGGGGTGAACGGAACTGTATCCAGCACCAAACCTTTAAACTATGGAGGCAGCTTAATTGATAACTTCTCTTTAACGTTTCAAGACGGAAAAGTGGTTGATTATCAGGCAGAACAAGGAGAAGAAGTCTTGAAACATTTACTCGATTCAGATGAAGGGGCACGCAGGCTTGGAGAAGTTGCGCTAGTACCGGATGAATCGCCAATATCCCAATCTGGACTTATTTTTTACAACACCTTATTTGATGAAAATGCATCTTGCCACATTGCGCTTGGGAAAGCTTACCCGACGAATTTAAAAGGCGGTGCTGCGATGGATTTAGATGAATTGGACAAACATGGCGTAAACGACAGCCTGGTCCATGTCGACTTTATGATCGGCTCGGATAAAATGGACATTGACGGTATTACCAAAGACGGCAAATCAGAGCCTGTGTTCCGTAATGGCGCTTGGGCACTGGATATAAAGTAATCCAACAAACGAATAAATTAAAAAAGGGCCGCAAGATTAACTGCATCTTGCGGCCCTTTTAAAATTGTTAAGAGCTTTCCTTCACCATAAATTTATCATTCTTCACCAGCACTGCTTTAATTTTCCGATAAGTATAATCTTCGGGCAAAGCCTCTTTCAGCTCTTTTAATCCAGTTGCATCCATTTCTTCATGTTTGGATAAAACGGCGTCTTCTTCCTCCGTATTAAAAAATAAGCTCCAATTAAGCGTATACCCTTTCTGGGAGGCCTGAAAGATATGCGACTCTATCGTTCGTTCTTTTAAATCACGTATAGAAGCAATTTCGCGAATCGTTTTCCCTTTTTGCAGAAGCTCATATGATATTTGGTAAGATGGCCGGTCATCGGCATCTTTGGCTTTTCCTGCTTTTTGATAATGAATCGCTGTAGGGGCTTTGTAATCGGGATTTTGTTCTTTCCAATCTGCAACAGCTTCCAGGAAAGCTTCTCCGTATAGTTCGTATTTCTTTTGGCCTACGCCTTTTAACCGCAAGAATGCATCTTTATCCTCTGGAAGATAGCGGGCTATTTCTTTTAATGTCATATCTGAAAATAAAACATAAGGAGGCAGGTTAAGCTCCTGAGACATCGTTCTTCTTAATTGGCGCAACACTTCAAATAGATCTGCGCTGTAATCTGTTTCGCTGACACGGGGCACGTCCTGGATAAACATTGTTACCTTTTCTTTTCCGGTCAGGATATCCATTGATTTCTGGTTCAATTTTAAAGTGGGAAATTGTCCCTCTTCTGCGGATAAATATTCTTCCGCGATTAAAAAGTGGATTCTTTCTGTGATTTCCTTTTCAGTATATTTGGATAAAATACCATAAGTAGACAATTTTGATAAACCGAACTGCACCAGCTTTTTATCTTTGGAACCTTTTAAGACTTTAGCTGTCATGGAAGCCCCGAAACGTTCCCGCATCCGCTTTACACAGGATAGAATCATTTGTGCTTCTTCGGTAATATCCTCTAATTCTCCCTGTTTCAGGCAATTGCTGCAACGCCCGCAGGACACAGAAGCAGAACCGGAGTCCATTTGGAAGTAATTCAAAATATAACGGTATAAGCAATTTTGTGTCCGGCAGTAATTCACCATCTTGTTCAATTTATGATATTCCCGCTGCATGCCTTCTTCATCTAAGTCAGATTTCTCAATCAGGAATTTTTGCGTATGAATATCTTGCGGGGAAAACAATAATACACAATTACTAGGCTCTCCATCACGTCCTGCTCTGCCAGCTTCCTGATAGTACGACTCCATATTCATCGGGATAGCATAATGGATAATGAAGCGGACATTGGATTTATCAATGCCCATTCCGAATGCAGTGGTAGCAACCATCAACTCAGCCTGGTCATAAATAAATGCCGTTTGTGCAGCTTGTCTTTCTTTTTCGGATAAACCGCCATGGTATTTGGAAACAGCATAACCTTTCTCTTTTAGGACATCATAGACATATTCCACCTGCTTCCGCGTGGCCGCATAAATAATACCGACTTCTCCTTGATGTTTTTTCAGATAGGAAAGAATATAATCTATTTTGTTTACTCCTTTTTCAATAAAAAAGGAAAGGTTTTTTCTTTCAAAACCGGTATGTACGGTATTTACCGGTTGGATATGCAAAAGGGTCTGAATATCATCAATGACTTCGGGAGTAGCTGTGGCTGTCAGTCCCATCAAAACCGGATTACCGCCAATTTCTTGAAGGGTCGGGACAACAGAACGATAGCTCGGGCGGAAATCATGTCCCCATTGAGAAATACAATGTGCTTCATCAAAAGCAATTAATGAAATATGTGTTTGTTGCAAAGCATGAACAAAAGCATCGGATTCAAACCGTTCTGGAGCAACATAAACAAATTGATACCTGTTTTGTCGCATATCCATAAGGCGCTGATATTGCTCAGCTGCGGAAATGGAGCTGTTAATGTAAGTTGCGGCTACACCCAGTGCATGTAATCCGTCAACTTGATCCTTCATCAGGGAAATAAGCGGCGATATAATAATTGCTGTTCCATTCATCGCAATTCCAGGAACTTGATAGCAAAGGGATTTACCGCCGCCTGTAGGCATCACAGCAAGCGTATTTTGACATTGGTCAATATGATCAATAACCTCGGCCTGCCCGGGACGAAAATTGGAATAACCGAAGTAATTTTGTAAAATATGTAAGTGTTTTTCCATAGGTAAAGCTCCCTTTTAACAGTGAATTGGGACGGTAACGAATCATCCCGTCGGAAAAATAAGTGTTTTAATACTTAACTATATAACTTGAAATTAATATTTTCCTTCCTGACACTCGCTACGGAAAAACACTACGCTTTCCATGGGCTTGTCCTCAGCCTCCTCGAAAAAGAAGACCGCTTTTTCTGCGGGGTCTTCCCACTACGCTTTCCCATAGGAGTCTCCGTGTTTTTCCTTCGCTAGTTATGATGCTTAATTCTAAAATAAATGGCTTCATTTTTTAGCACAAAAGACAGATTTATTAATTCAATTTATATATACAGAAAATCATGCGTACGTCATTATACTCTACCTACCATCCTAGAATGTTTTATCTGGAAAGTAAAGTAAGAAAAAATCAAAAACCCCTGTAAAAACACTGCCATAAAAGGAATGATTCCAGGAGTGATATATTTTTTTCTATATATGACATCATATGAATTTACATTTTCTCGCTACATCTATAAAATGTGCTATATCTTTTTGAAAAGGAGGGGGATATATGGTTCCTTCTTTACTCTTTGAATTCATGCTAATTGGTTTATTAGGTGTCGCCTCTCAATGGTTTGCATGGCGTTTTCGTATGCCGGCAATCGTTGTAATGGCGGTGACAGGACTGCTTATTGGTCCAGTTTTTGGATTAATTAACCCAGAACAGGATTTCGGAAATGTGTACAGTCCGCTAATTTCTGTTGCTGTAGCTATAATATTATTTGAAGGAAGTTTAAATTTAAATTTCCGGGAATTACGTGGAATTGGAAGACCTGTTTTTCGAATTTCTACGATAGGTGCATTTATTGCATGGATTTTAGGATCGCTGACGGCACATTATGTTGCTGGGCTGTCCTGGGCGGTTGCTTTTGTCATTGGCGGTTTATTCGTCGTAACCGGGCCGACCGTCATTATGCCGCTATTACGTCAGGCAAAATTAAAAGCACGTCCTGCAAAGGTTTTGAAATGGGAAGGAATTATTGTTGACCCTATCGGTGCATTGCTTGCTGTATTCGCTTTTGAAATTATTACATTTATGACAGCAGCTAATCCAGATGTATCTCAAATCCTGTTGTTTTTTGCAGGGTCTATTTTTGCTGTCTTTTTAGGATGGGCATTAGGACGCGGACTTGGCTGGATGTTTGAGATGGGGCATGTCCCGGAATTTTTAAAATCTCCTACAGTCGTCGTCGTTGTTTTGTTCTGTTTTACAATTGCAGATGTCGTCATGCATGAGACGGGGCTTTTATCTGTAACGGCGATGGGGATTACGCTAGCAAATATGGGCATTAGTTCTGTTTCTGATATGCGTCACTTTAAGGAAAATATATCTGTATTGCTGACATCGACTATTTTTATTATGTTGACTGCTTCCTTGGAAGTGGATACGATTATACAGATTTTTAATCCGCATATTATCGGTTATGTGCTATTGATGATGTTTGCTGTTCGTCCGCTGTCTATTTTCTTATCAACCATTGGTACAAAACTCAGCTTCAATGAAAAATTATTGGTTGGCTGGATTGCACCGCGGGGGATTGTAGCATTAACTGTTTCCGGGTATTTTGCAGGTGTCTTGACAGAGGCTGGCTATGAAGATGCTTCCATTTTAACGGCGCTGACCTTTGCACTGGTTATTTTCACAGTTGTCGCACATGGCTTTTCAATCGGTTGGCTTTCTAAAAAGTTAAACTTGTCAAATAAAGGTAACCCTGGCGCACTGATTGTCGGAAGCAATCCATTTACAGTGCAATTAGCTAAATCATTGAAAGAAGCAAACTATCCGTCCATTATTGTTGATTCTTCATGGGAAAATCTTTCCCTGGCAAGAAATGAAGGCTTGGATTTTTATCATGGAAGTATGTTGTCAGAGCAGACAGAGCATCATTTGGATACCATTCCATATGAATATTTATTAACGCTAACGCATGACAAAGCTTATAATTCATTGTTATGCACAACATTTATTCCTGAATATGGAAGGACGAATGTATTTAAAGTCAGTCCATTCACAACTTTTGAAGATAACGGATATTCATCAGGTTTGGTATCGCAAGTAGGCGGCCGGATTCTGTTTAATAAGAAATTCTCTCTGGAGGATTTAATTGAAAAAGCAGAGAATGGATTTACTGTCAGACAAACAACACTGAGCAATAAATTTACATTTAAAGACTATAAACAGTCTAAAGATCCAGAAACAGTATATTTATTCTTAATCAAACCTTCTGGCCAACTGAAATTTTTCTCTGAAGAAATGCGTACCGTACCCGCAGCCGGAGATAAAATTGTCAGCTTGACCAAAGAAAAAGAAACAGACAGCAATGCTGGTGAAGAATAAACTAATCAAAAAGACCCGCGAAATCAATATGCGGGTCTTTTTTGATTAGTTATGTTGCTCCAATTCTTTTCTTATTTCCGCAATTTCCTCTTCTAAACGGACCAATTGCGCTTCTGCAGAGGAGACACGCCCTTTAACGAATTCTAGCTTATCTAAATCCCCTTGGATTCGTGTATAATCTGACTTTAATTCATCTAATTTTTGTTCCAGTTCGCCTTTTGTTTGCAAGAAAACTCCTCCTTAAATTAAAGCATCGTCCTTACTACTCTTGGAATCTGCATAGGTTTGATAAAAATGAACGACAATCGTACGGATAACTGCATATATAGGAATAGCAAATATAATTCCTAAAAACCCGGCAATACTGCCTGCAGCTAAAATGGCCGTAATAACTGTTAATGGATGTAAACTGAGTGTTTGTCCCATCACATTTGGTGTAATCAGGTTACTTTCAATTTGCTGAGCAACAAGCATAATAATCGAAACCCATAATAAGTTCATCGGATCTTGAAATCCGCCGACTAATAAAGCCGGTGCAACTGCAATAAAAGGACCTAAAAATGGTATGACATTCATCAGCATTCCAAATAATGCAAGTACGACGGCATATTCTAACCCAATAGCTAAATAACCAATTAATAATAAAATGCCGACAGCAAAACTCACTAACAACTGCCCTTGAATAAAGGAGGACAATACATGGTTAATTTTACTTAGTAACCCATGCAGATTAGCTGCTTTCTTTTTGCTGAAAAATTGCAGTATAAATGGTACAAGTTTCTCTCCGTCTTTCAACATAAAGAAGAGGAAGAACGGAATCAGGATAATACCGGCAACAATGCTGACTAATTGGCCGATGAAGGTGCCTAAAAATCCAAAAACATTGTTTAAGACGCTCTCAATATGTCCGGGAATGTCATTTGCAAAGTTGTTGATGGCATTGATAACTTGATCCGGCACAAGCGCAATATTACTTTGCCAGTAATTAATCCATCCTTCAACCATATTAACCATTCCTGGAATACTTTCCATCAGGCGTTCAAACTGATCGCGGGCAATTGGCCAAATAAATAAAATAAATAATGCAATCGCACCGATAATTACCAGGAACACAAGAAATATGGATAAAATTTTCGGTATTTTCATTTTTAAAAACAGATTCATCACCGGCCTGGTCAGGTAATAAAGAATACCTGCACCAATAATTGGAAGCGCTACGGAACCAATTAATTGCAGAACAGGTGTGAAAATGAAATGAGTTATGGAAATGAGAAAAATTAATGTAAATAAGCAGATGAAAAAGATAAAAAATTGAAACCAACGTTTCTGCGTCATTCAATCACACTACTTTCTTTCTATTGATATGGTTTATTTTACATTAACCGAAAAAAGAAATCTATAAACATCTTTAGTAAATTTTTGAATAAAACTGCCGGTGTACTAGAAGTAGAGGTCGTACCAAAGTTGTATGCCGTGAATAACAAGCTGCTTGAAAAAAGTATTGACAAAGTTCATAAATAAGGTTTTAATGAAGTATACTTTATTAACGGAATAGAATATTTCCTGAAGGGGAGTAGCTGTACACGTAAAGTCGTCATTACGAGATGTTCTTATCTCCGGCTTTATGTGGCAACCGGGATGTTGTTAGCGAGACCTTTACCGAGTGCAGGTAGAGGTCTATTTTTATGGCCTTTTCTGCAAAAAACATGTAGAAAAGGAGAAAACATCATGGGAACAGAATTATTACTTGAGTATTTATGGGTCTTGCTGGTTTTAGTTGCATTAGAAGGCTTATTAGCAGCTGATAATGCTCTTGTTCTAGCAATTATGGTAAGACACCTTCCTGAAAAACAAAGGAAAAAAGCATTATTTTATGGATTGGCGGGGGCATTTGTATTTCGTTTTGCTTCACTGTTTGTGATCTCGCTGCTTGTTGAGTTCTGGTTAGTGCAGGCATTTGGTGCCTTCTATCTATTAGCTATTTCTGCAAAAAATCTCTATGACCGATTTAAAAAGAAAGAACCGGATAAGCCGGAAACCCAAAGGCAAACCAAAGAAAAAGCGGCTGCAGGAGAAAATCAAGTGGCTGAACAAGCTTCAAGAAAACAATTTTGGCTGACTGTTTTGAAGGTGGAACTTGCAGATATCGCCTTTGCTGTCGATTCCATTTTAGCGGCAGTTGCCTTAGCAGTCGCATTACCTCCAACCGGTTTTGGCGAAATGGGAAGCTTGGACACAGGCCAATTCGCTGTTATATTTGCCGGGGGAATGATTGGTTTGATTATTATGCGGTTTGCTGCGAATATCTTTGTCGGTCTTTTGCATAAACGGCCGACATTGGAAATAGCTGCCTTTCTGATTGTTGGCTGGGTCGGCGTAAAACTGGCTGTCATGGTATTAGCAAATCCGGATTTAGCCATTATTCCGGAGCATTTCCCTCACTCTAACGCCTGGAAAATTTCTTTCTATGTGATTCTAGTAGGAATTGCGCTGACCGGCTGGTTCGCATCCAGTCCAAACCTAAAAAGAAATAAAGAACCATCCAGATAAACTATGAAAAAGTTGTGCTGCAATCCATATGGTTCAGCACAACTTTTTTCTTTTGAGATGAAAACTCAACTTTCACATTTTAAAAGTAACTTTCTTTCCATAGGAACAGAAGTTGGTCGTTTCTTCCATACATTTGCTGACAAAGATGAGAAGGTAAAGTGTAAGGCTACCGCTGCGGCGGACTGTTTTGCTTTCCGACGTACAACGGTTTTGATGGGGCGAGTAAGCGCAGCCCCAGCTCCAGTGGGAAGACCCCGCAGGAAAAAGGGAATTTCTTTTTTTACCCGCGGGGCACGACGGACACGACGTCCTAGTATCGACGTTGGTCACAAGACGTGACCGTTCTTAGTCGATGAAAGAGCGACTTTAGCTCTGTCTACGCCTGACTGCTTGCCAATCGCTAAGCCTCCTTTAGCGAGGAGGAGTGAGATCAGGGCCCATGGAAAGCGGAGGGCTTGGCCGGAGCGGAAGCTGTACACCGTACCCTGTTCAAAAAAAAGAAGGAGGCTTTAATGAAAAGCAAGCATGATGTTTATGTTCATCCTGAAACAGCAAGGTTTATATGCTTCTTCTCAGGTAGCAAAAGTTGAGCTTAAAAGATTCAATTTTTTGTAAAAACCTATTTGATACGTCATAATAAGGAAAAAGAAAAATGGAAAAACAGGAGTGATTCGGATGACATTACACCACTTTCATTTAAAAGGCGAATGGCAAGGTGGACGTAACAGTGAAGGCTATATAGATGCGGGAAATTTACAGACCCAAATATCTATCCCTCCGGAAATGGACGGTCCTGGTATTGGCACAAATCCCGATGAAATGCTGCTTGGAGCGGCCGCTACATGTTATATTATTTCATTGGCAGCCATGCTTGAACGATCTGAAATTCCGGTTGCTGCGATGGGAATAACTTCTGAAGGAATGGTAGACGTAACGGAAGGGATTTTCACATATGAAAAAATTATTCATCGTCCCAATATAACATTAAACAAAGAAGTAAATGAAAAGCAAATGCGTTTAACGAGCAAGTATATTGAAAAGGCAGAGAAAGCATGTATGATTTCAAGGGCTTTAGAAGGAAATGTTCAAATAGAGGTTATTCCTGTTGTGCAAGTAGAAGAATAAGCAATTATCATTAGCAGAGATGAATCATCCTGTTAACATAACTTCTAGTGAAGCATGATTTCATTATGTTACATTTTTGCGGTACACTAACAAAATGATTACAAAACGATAAAAATTAGTCTTTAGGGAAGATTTTTTAAATAGAAATGGGTAAAGTAGAGTATGTGACATAAAATGTAACTTCATTTATGCTTATGAAAACATGTGTATAGATAAGAGGGATACGATGGAACGAAATGCATTCTTTGATAATGCGAAAGTATTTTTAATTTTCCTCGTTGTTTTTGGTCATTTGATTCAGCCTTTTATCAGTGATTCAAAGTCGACGGAAGCAATTTATATATGGATATATACCTTTCACATGCCAGCATTTATTTTATTGGCTGGGTTCTTTGCGAAAGGTTCAGGAAATAAAAAATATATATGGAACTTAATGAAGAAGTTAATCATTCCGTATTTTATTTTTCAGACGTTATATACGATATATTATTTCTTCATAGGTAAAGCAGATTGGCAGACAGGGGTTTTCTACCCGCAATGGTCTCTCTGGTTTCTGTTTAGTCTGTTCAGCTGGCATATTCTGCTTGTACTGTTCAAAAAAATTCCGGCAGGCTGGAGTATTACGTTGTCGATATTTATAGGAATTATTGTCGGTTATTTTGGAGAAATCGGGCATTCATTCAGTTTATCAAGAACTTTTGTGTTTTTCCCGTTCTTTTTAATCGGCTACTGGTTAACCGTTAATCAGGTGATGCTGGTAAAAACGCGTAAAGTAAAACTGGCTTCCATTGCTGTGATGGTAACGATGTTTGCGCTCATTTATGTATTTCCGGTAATAGATACCGGCTGGCTGCTTGCTTCCAAATCTTATAGCAGTTTAGGTGTGGAAAGCTTTGGAGGCCTGGTTCGGTTATTTGTTTATGTGATTGCAGCTGTAATGACCGTCAGTATCTTAGCATGGATCCCTAAACGAAATATGGGCTGGATAACCAAACTTGGAACAAGAACACTCTATGTTTACCTGCTCCATGGATTTATTATTCAATTTCTGCGTGAATTTGACTTATTAGCGGTAAATCACTGGTTTGACGTTGTCGGCATTGCCGGACTGGCAGCGCTGATTGTCGTTATGCTGTCCAGTAAACCTGTTTTAACCATCTCCCAACCGTTTATTGAGGGAAGTCTGGCAAAAATCAAGTCCTTCTTTAATCATCGGCATAAGGGAACATCTTCTTAAAATCAGTTGCTATAGAAAAATGCGGAGCTCCTTTTTCGGACTCCGCATTTTTAATATCTTATTTACTCAACTTACGCACTTTAAAAAGTAACTTCCCTCCCACAGGAACAGGGGTCGATCGTTTCTTCTATACATCTGTTGACAAAGGTTAGCAGATAAGGTGTAAGGTCGACCGCTGCGGCGGACCGTTTTGCTTTCCGACGTACAACTCTTTTCGATGGGGCGAGTAAGCGCAGCCCCAGGACGTACTAGTGCAGACGTTGCAACAACGGTTTTAATGGGGTGAGTAATCGCAACCCCAGGACGTTGCGACTTTAGTCTGCCTAGGGGCACGCTCTTCAGCTAACTTTTGCCAAGAAGATCGCTTGGCAAAAGTGGATCTTCAGAGGGTGCTGATCCCTCAGGAGTCAAAACGGTCCGCCTCCGCTAGTGGGATGTTCTATGCATGAAATAGCTGAATAAATAAACGTAGATCAGACAGAACACATTTTTCGTGGTGCATGGTAAAAATGTTCTGCAATCAGTTGTGCATACAAACTATGCTCGATATGAACGATCCATGCTGTCATGATTTAAACTGCTAAATCAACCATTGGAAATACCAGAATGATTGATTTAGCTGATTAGCGATTATTTCATCTCATTTCATCAGGATGTTATTTCTTCCAAATGCTGTAGCATCCTATCAGAGCGCAGGCCAACCATGTAGACTCTCATGGAAAGCGAAGGGCTTGGCCGGAGCGGAAGCTATACAGCCTATCTTGTTCAAAAATACAAGGATGCTCTAAAGAAAAGCAAGCATGATAATAGAAATCATGTTCATCCTGGTACAGCAAGAGTTATATGCGTATTCTTAGGTGCGAAAGTCGAGTTATTTAAAATAAAATATGGGCAATAATCGTGATAATTGGAAGCGTAATGACAGTACGCATTAAAAAGATAATAACTAGGTGACGGAAGGCTACAGGAATTTTTGTCCCTAAAATCAATCCGCCAACTTCGGACATGAAAATAAGCTGTGTCACCGATAATGCGGCGATAATAAATCTTGTTATTTCTGCCTCGACCCCTGTAATTAAAATAGCAGGGAGGAACATGTCTGCAAAGCCGATTAACAGCGTTTCAGATGCCTCTTGAGCAAACGGAATTTGCATCAGCTCTAAAATAGGAACAAACGGCATTCCGAGCCACTGGAATAAAGGTGTATATTCTGCAATAATGACAGCAATTGTTCCGAAAGCCATCACAACCGGAGTGACAGCAAACCACATATCCAAAATATTTTTTCCGCCATCTACAAAGAAGGTACGGAAACTTGTTTCTTTCTCTGCTCGTTTAACAGCATTTTTAAATCCGAAAGTAAATACATTATCAGAAGCAGGGATGATTTCATCTTCGCTTCTTTCTTTGCCATTTATATAGGTGTTAGACATTCTGGATAGCGGCGGAATACGCGGCATGATAAAAGCTGCAACTCCCCCTGCAATCAAGATAGTAAAATAAAACGGTAAAAACATGGCATCTAAATTTACTTCTTGTAAAATAACTAATGAAAACGTAATTGATACAACAGAGAAGGTTGTACTGATAATAGCTGCTTCCCGTTTGGTATAATGGCCTTCTTCATATTGTTTATTTGTCAGCAAGACACCGATTGTGGCATCGCCAACCCAAGAAGCCAAGCTGTCTACCGAAGCTCTGCCCGGAAGACGGAATAAAGGCCGCATGATTTTTCGCATAATACCGCCAAAAAACTCCAGCAATCCAAAGTTGGTTAAAAATGGAAGGAACAGGCCGGCAAACAAGAATGTAGCAAATAATGTATGCAACAGGCTGTCCAACAGCATACCGCCAGTGTCTTCACTATAAACAAATTCCGGTCCAATCTGGAAATACACCATGACGGCAAAAACAGCAGCTAATATACGTGTGATTGTCCAGAACCATGTTGTATATAATAAATGATGCAGAAATGGAAATTTACGGAAAGATGATGCACCAGCTAATTTGGCGAAAATGGTACCTGCAGCAGTTAATATAATGACAATCATCATGATTAGGGACAGATGATTGTCCAAAGTACTTTGTAACAGTTCCGCTAAAAAGGCAATAGGTATGGTAAAGCCGTCTTCTGTCGGTAATGGATATAAGAAAAGAAATAAACCGATGAGAGACGGAATAATAAATTTTATAATATGGCGAAAGGAATAAGGTTCCATTAATTTTCCTCCTCAAAACAAACTAAAATATATGACTGTATGATTATACAATTGAACGTAATTTTATTCAATAGGAAATATGAGACAATGATTGAATATAGTATGTATCGGGTACATAAAATTATAGCAGTAAAAAATAGATGCCAAAATCATTTACGTGGCAGCGAAATGTTTTATATAATAAAATAACAGGAAAGGCTGGTTTTATTCTATGCAAATAAAAAATGAATAGAACTTTCTTATTTCACGCATTGTAAAGGTGAAAGGTTCATCCCATGTCAAGCGGACCATCATAAAAGCATACTATTAGGAGGTATAAATGATGAGTGATTATTTACGAAAAGGATTTTTACTGGGATTAGGCGCTGCAGTAAGCGGAAAAGAAAAATTTGAACAAAAAGTAAAAGAATTAGTAGAAAAAAATGAATTAACACAGGAACAGGCAAGAACTGTTTTAGATAATTTTATGGAAAAAGGCAGCAGCAAAAAAGATGAATGGGATGAAAAAAGCAGAGAGAAGAAGAAAGATCTGGCAAGAGAAACCGGCATTGCAACAACAGAAGAAATTGATGAATTACAGGCCAGAGTAAGTGTGCTTGAAGAAAAGCTGGGAGTTTCTTCAGAAGAAAATGAAGCAGAAGTATCCGCAGAAAAAGAATAGGAAGTTGACGAAAGAGCAAGACGCTTATCCTGATTAAGGAAGTGTTTTGCTCTTTTTAAACGGGAAAGGAGAAAATCCAAATGGCTCATATTCACGGTGCTGTCGTTGATAATCAAACGAGGTGTACGCATTATCATCATCTCCATGATATTATTGCTATTCAATTTAAATGCTGTCATAAATATTATTCATGCTATCAGTGTCATCAGGAATTTGAAAATCATGACATCGCTGTATGGGAAAAACACGAATTTGATACCTTAGCAGTATTATGCGGCGTTTGTAAAACAGAACACACAATTAATCAATATTTGAACACAAATCAATGCTTGCATTGTAAATCTCTGTTTAACGAGGGCTGTAAATACCATTATCATTTGTATTTTGATTATGCAGCTGTTTGTGACAAATCATAGGCAGATACGTTTTTTTCTTCACAAACAGCTTGTCATTTTATCATTTTTCCGTTAGTATCTTATGTAAGTACCTGGTACTAATTATGAAAAAAGGAAGAGAAACATGTATTATACAGCTGCATATCTATTAAAAGTAATATTAAGTATCTTTGGACGAGTCAACGTATTTCAGAAAGAAAAACTTCCGAAATCTGACGGATATATTATTGCATGTACACATACAGGATGGGTTGATATTTTGTGGTTAGGCGTCAGCTTATTGCCGACAAAAGTTCACTACATGGCGAAAAAGGAACTATTTCAGTCCGGTCCTTTAGGGTGGCTTATGAAAAAATTGAATGCCTTTCCCGTAGATCGGGATAACCCAGGACCCAGCACCATTAAAGTACCGCGTAAACTTTTAAAAGATGGAAACATTATTGGTATTTTTCCCAGTGGTACGAGAACAACCAATCAGGTCCCATTAAAACGCGGAGCTGTTACGATTGCTGCTTACAGCAAGGCACCGATTGTTCCGGCAGCTTATGTTGGGCCAAATAATTTTAAAGAACTTATTCGGTTTAAAAAACCAAAAATTATTTTTGGAGATCCCATCTATTTGTCGGAGAACATCCCTCGAAAAGAGGCAATGGAAGAGATGATGGGAGTAATGAATGACGAGCTGTATGCTTTACAAGCCACTTTAGAAGACAAAATTTGAAATATTCTCCTATTGAAGATAAAAAAAGACAATGCTATAATAACTCTATCATTTACTGCACAGTATAGGTATAGGAGGAGTTTTCAAGAATGAAAAACTTTTTTCATCTTTATCATCAAACGTCTACACAACTAGGAAGGGAACTAGAAGAAGCTGAGATTACGTTTTTGAAATGGATGTATGAACGCTATACAGTGGAGGAAATATCAAGAAGAAAAGTAATGGAAAATCGTATATCAAGATAAAGAGCAGAAAGGCGAACATCGTCTAAAGCTCTTTTTTTATGAGGTGAGAAAGGCTATCTATCGCATGAATATGCTATAATGCATAGTGGATGCTACATAAAGGAGGGGTTACATGGCTGTAAGCAATGAAATAATCATTAATAAAATGATTCGTGAGCTGGAAGAAGCCAGAACAAAAGCCCATCAGCAAGATCAGGTCAAAAAACATATGGAGAATATCCATTTATTAAGTGAACTATTTATCTCAGGAAGTGCTGTTTCCGATATAGAAGACCAAAGGATGGAACCGGTGCAGGTAAACATGGCGGAAACAGAAGAAACGATTTCAGAAGCGGAAATGAAAGCAATGCTCGGCAAGCAGTCCACTGGAAAAGCAGACACGTCAGAGAAGAAATTACGTGAAGGTGACGCCAATGGAGATTCGATATTCGATTTTTAGGCTATACAAGGGTAAGGGAATAATACTTTTTGAAAACAAGTACCTAAATAAGATATAAGCATGATTGGAGATGAGGAATGATGAAATTATTTTTAATCATTGGAGCTGTCTTAGGCTTTTTGGCAGTTGCTTTTGGGGCCTTTGCAGCCCATGGTCTGGAAGGAAGATTATCCGAAAATGCCTTAACAAATTGGGGAAAAGCGGTAGATTATCAAATGTTCCATACGGTGGCCATTGTTGCTGTGGCACTTCTTTTAGGAAGATTTGAGGGAAGCAGCCTGTTTGCATCGAGCGGCTGGCTGTTTTTAGCAGGTGTTGTCCTATTTTCAGGAAGTTTATACCTGTATGCTTTAACCGGAGTCAAAACGCTTGCGATGATCACTCCATTTGGAGGACTGTCCTTTTTAGTAGGCTGGGTTTTATTAGGAATCGGAGCAATGAAATTACTATAAAGTCATGCGTTTTAGCCTTTGCATTACATTGTTTGAGGTTAAAACGCTTTTCATTTCAAGTAAAAGAAAAGCGAAGTTATAAATAAAAACAGCAACATTGCCCGGAGTGCCTGTTTGATTCCATCCGAACCTCTGCGGGTATGAAGCAGAATCAAAGCATGGCTAAACATGCTGCCGATAAACAGATAACAAGCAAGAAATAAAAAGAGCACCCATCCTGTTATCCAGGCAAGAACACCGATAAACAGTCCGGCAATCATCGCAAGGACTTCCATGCGTATGAATTTTTCCAGGGGATGTTTCATTGTCATCTCCTCACAATACGGTTAATGAGTTATGTAAGAAAAGCGTAGACAACAAGGGGTGTCTACGCTCTATTCTTTGCTTCAAATTATTATCTGGAGTTACAGCTGGCTCATTACTGCTGATTACTAAACGGGTAATCATAATTAATTTCTTCATCGAACAAAACATAATCTAAATAGACCATCAACAATAAGAAACGCCGGTTGGAATTTTCCTCTCGGATGAGAATGTGATCCCGTCCAGCCTCTTCAATATATCCGCGGAATGCGGTCGGCTCTTGGCCTTCAAATGTCAGATAAAAGGTACCCAGTTTTCCGCGGTTCAGACGTAAGATATTTTCAATATACGATTGCTGATTGACAAACTGAGCGGCATTCGCGCCATTTCCTCCATTCCCCCCATTCCCGTTGTTTGGCAGGGGGTATTGTCTATATGGATAAGCTGGATAAAAACTTCCCGTTGTTGCAGGATAGTAATAGTATGGATTCGGGTAGGCCGGCTGTTGATTATTTATCGGCTGATTCGGATTTATTTGATCACTCATTATTCCACTCTCCTTTTCGATAAAGAAACGCATTTTATTTCCCCAAAAACCTTTCTACCGGTATGTGACAGAACATTTTCCTTTGACCATATTACTGGCCAGAACAAGCTCCTTCAGACATAAAACCAAAGCAAATTCGAAGCTGGATAAGTTAATAAATGCCCGCTTCATCATGAGCAACAATTGCCATAGATCAACCTCATTTCTTGAAAAAATCTTCAGTGTAAGCTCATTAATGATATGTATGTAGGAGAGAGTATCTTCATGATACATTTTTGTATAAAAAAAGAGACCTTTTACAGTCTCTTTTTAATAAGCATTATGATAATGCGAGATAATCACCGAGTTCATCGGTTGCTAAGTAATTCCCCATGATGAAGTCACCAAACTCGGCATATTTTGTTGTTACTTCATCAAAGCGCATTTCATAAACAATTTTTTTAAATTGTAACGGGTCATGAGCAAATAAGGTAACGCCCCATTCCCATTCGTCCAGACCAATGGATCCGGTAATGATTTCTTTGACTTTCCCGGCATATTGACGTCCGGTCATGCCATGCTCATAAAGTAAACGGGTGCGTTCCTCTTTATCAATTGTAAACCAGTTTGCGTCAGAATCACGGCGTCTGGACATTGGGTAGAAACAAGCGTGCTCCCATTTTGGCATGGTTGGTTTTAAACGTTCTTTAACGTAGGGGGAAAGTTCCCGGTCATCGCCGGCTTTCATCGGGTCATGCATCGTCATTTCAATAATAGACACATAGGAATAGCCCGGAATTAAGAAATCACCTAAAACAGTTTTATTAATAGCTGTTTTGATTTCTTCCAGCTCGTCCATGGTTTCACGTAAGAAAATAAACATCAGGTCAGCCTTATTGCCAACAACTTTGAAGATATTATGGCTGCCTTCTTTATTTTCTTCTACGGTTTCCCATTGTTTGATAAGTTCTTGAAACTCATTTATCGCTTGATTTCTTTCGTCTTCAGAGATGGATTTCCAAGCTGTCCAATCAAAATGACGTGTGTCATGTAATGCGGACCAGCCGTCTACAGTTACTACAGGTTCTGCCATCGTTTATACACTCCTTCATAAATGAAATTCGGACTCTATATCAACTATAGCATAACCAAAGGGTGGGAATCATATAAAAAACGGCACAAAATCATGTTATCTCTTGTATTGTCAAGGGTTTGTCAAAATTGGAAAAGATTCAAAGAAGCATCTTAAAAATCAGCAGATACTGCTGGCTGGCTGAGGGGAACAAGTGTAATCCTTTTCATTGTTTGTTCAGGGTTCAAGGCTTTATTTGTACGGTTAAATAAGATATTATGAAAGAGAATAGGAAGGTAGAATAAACCGTTTTTTAAGCAAAAATCAGCAACGATTCATGAAATGTTTCAACGATACGAGGAGGTTTCATCATGGGATTATTTGAACAATTAACAGAAAAAGTAAAAAGAAATAACAAACGCATTGTATTTCCTGAAGGTTTGGATGAGCGTGTACTGACAGCAGCTGGACGATTAGCTGAAGACGGTGTGCTGACACCTGTTGTCATTGGTAATAAACAGGAAGTGGAAAAGAAAGCTGCTGATCATCATATACAAACAGATGGACTGGAAATTGTTGATCCTGCAAACGATGAAGGCTTTCAAGAAATGGTAGATGCTTTTGTAGAAAGAAGAAAAGGGAAAGCTACGGAAGAAGGTGCGAAAAAAATACTGTTAGATGAAAATTATTTTGGTACCATGCTGGTTTATTTAAATAAAGCAGACGGTCTTGTCAGCGGTGCTGCGCATTCCACAGCGGATACAGTGCGCCCGGCACTGCAAATTATTAAGACCAAAGATGGCGTGCAGAAAACTTCCGGCGTCTTCATTATGGTGAAAGGAGAAGAAAAGTATGTCTTTGCGGATTGTGCCATCAATATTACGCCCGACAGCAATGATTTAGCAGAAATTGCAGTAGAGAGTGCTAAAACAGGTTCTTTATTTGATGTCGATCCTCGTGTTGCCATGCTTAGCTTCTCAACTGCCGGTTCTGCGAAATCACCGGAGACAGAAAAGGTGACGGATGCTTTAAGCCTGGCAAAAGAAAAAGATCCATCTCTGGTTATTGACGGAGAATTTCAATTTGATGCAGCATTTGTGCCGAGCGTTGCAGAGAAAAAAGCACCCGATTCCGTGATTCAAGGAGATGCCAATGTATTT
This sequence comes from Oceanobacillus locisalsi, assembly GCF_042675985.1. NCBI lineage: Bacteria > Bacillati > Bacillota > Bacilli > Caryophanales > Bacillaceae > Oceanobacillus > Oceanobacillus locisalsi. The sequence goes on along the minus strand of NZ_JBHTKK010000001.1, from coordinate 202,520 downwards.
GTATTCCCAAGTCTGGAAGCGGGGAATATTGGCTATAAAATTGCACAGCGCTTGGGCGGTTTTGAAGCAGTAGGTCCGGTTCTGCAAGGATTGAACAAACCGGTCAATGATTTATCCAGAGGCTGCAGCGCAGAAGATGTGTACAACCTGGCATTGATTACAGCAGCCCAAGCAACAGCAGAATAATTCAAGTGTAAAAAACCAGCCTGATCAGATGCATTAACTGCGTCAGGCTGGTTTTTATACATTTGGAACATTCTATTATAAATGTTCATTCCGTTTTATCATTTGCTGATACCTTTTATCAAAATGCTTTTGCTCTGTTTCTTGCATTGGGATGGTAATCATTTCTTCCGTTAAACCCTCTAGCGTATTTACGACCCGTTGTTTCGCTTCTTCCACGGTTAAAGATACGCCCAATAATTCAGAGAGAGAAGCCATCACATCTGGATTCACCTCGGGGTAAGTAAACGTTGTTTCTTTATTTTGCTTTGCAATATGGTAAAAATCTCGGATTAAAGAAGCACGCGCTTGGCTGTTTCCTTCAATGTCTAAATAGATTTGTACGGAAATTCCTTTTTTGACACGGCGTTGTGAAATTCCAGCAAACTTTTTCCCGTCAATACTTAAATCGTAATCTCCTGGGCAGTAAGAACCCACAATTTCATAAGCTTCAATAGCGTCGGTTACATCCGCAAACATGGCTTGCACAAAGCGGACCATGGCCTCGTAACAGTCATAGATCGACAACTTGTCTGCTCCAGGGATAATAAGGGAAATATTGAGCACACCCTCATCCAGTGCAACGGCGAGCCCTCCCGAATTACGAACAATTCCCCGGTGATGATTTTTATCAAGAAAAGCCATTCCATCCGTGATATGAGGGAGACGAGAATCCGGAATACCTAAAACAATGGTATCTGCATGTACCCATAAACGGACAACAGGAGGCGACGTTTCCTCACTGACCGATATAGCCAGTGCATCATCTACAGCGAAGGAGGCGAGGGCTGTATTCGGTTTACCTGCAACTGTATTTTCTGTCGAGTGGTCTATATATCGAAATGTGTTGTGGCGAATAATTTCTTTCCAATTTTTCATCTGTACTATCCTAAACCTTTCATCAGTTTCCTAACTATATTATAATATAATTAAAGCATATATGGAAAAAAGCATAAAACGTTTCATCAAAGACAGACAGAAATAGATGAAATATGTTCCGAAAAAGGCAGAGGATTTTTTTCGGAATGGACGGATGGAGATAAAGAAATGGCATATAAAGATGAACAATTAACAGAAGAAAAGGTATTTAAAGATCCGGTTCACCGGTACATCCATGTGCGCGACCGAGTCATCTGGGATTTGATTGCTACACCGGAATTTCAGAGACTGCGCCGGGTAAAACAGCTGGGTACGACCAATTTGACTTTTCATGGAGCAGAGCACAGCCGTTTTAGTCATTCCTTAGGAGTCTATGAAATTGTCAGAAGGATTACTGCTAATTTTGCAGACTGGGAAAGGTGGGACAGGGAGCAGCGTGTGCTGTGTCTTTGTGCTGCTTTATTACATGATTTAGGTCATGGGCCGTTCTCCCATTCTTTTGAGAAAGTGTTTAAGTTGGACCATGAGCAGTTTACACAGCAGATTATTCTAGGAGACACAAAGGTTAATGCCGTTTTACAAAAAGTATCTGCTGATTTTCCGAAGAAAGTAGCAGAAGTGATTGCCAAAACGTATTCGGACAAGCTTGTGGTAAGCTTGATATCCAGCCAAATTGATGCGGACCGTATGGATTACCTGCAGCGGGATGCTTATTTTACTGGAGTGAGTTATGGCCATTTTGACATGGAACGAATTTTGCGTGTGATGCGGCCGATGGATGATCAGGTTGTCATCAAATCAACTGGCATGCATGCAGTCGAGGACTATATTATGAGCCGCTATCAAATGTACTGGCAGGTTTATTTTCACCCTGTCACGCGAAGTGCAGAGGTTATTTTGTCCAAAATCTTCCAACGGGCAAAGAGATTACATGAAGATGGGACCTATCAATTCCAGCAGGAGCCGACACACTTTATTTCTTTTTTTGAAGAAAAGGTGAAGCTTTCCGATTATTTGAAGCTGGATGATATGATTGTATACTATTATTTTCAGCAATGGCAGGAAGAAAAGGACGAGATATTAGCTGATTTAAGCTACCGGTTTATTAATCGGCATTTATTTAAATATGTGGAATATAATCCTGACCCGCAGATTAATGCAGGCATGGAACTTTACCAGCTGTTTAAAAAGGCAGGAATTAATCCAGATTATTATTTAGTAGTAGATTCCTCATCTGATTTGCCGTATGATTTTTACCGGCCTGGCGAAGAGGAAGAACGCCTGCCCATTCATCTTTTAATGCCGGATGGCGGTTTGAAAGAGTTATCCCGTCATTCGGATATTGTCGAGTCGATTTCCGGTAAAAAACGAACGGATCATAAATTATATTTTCCTAAGGACAGCATTCAGCGGATAGAAGATACGGATTTGAAGAAACGTATTTTAGATATATTGTACGGGAAGGAATGACTATTTGTGTTAGACAATCATGCGAAACTGCTCTATTTTTTCTCTCAAGCCAAACAAGTGACAGGAAGAAAGAAGTTACAAAAAATGATTTATATTTTGCAGCAAAACCGTGTTCCCTTTGAAGAGAAATACCAATTCCATTTTTATGGACCTTATTCAGAGGAATTAACTTTACGCGTGGAGGAGCTTTGTAACTTACATTTTCTACATGAGGAAAAGGAAGAGAAAAGCAACTACCATCAATATCATTACACGATGACGGAGGACGGCCAAACTTTTTTAAACCAATTTGAAGTGAACATGCCGGATATACAAGATCAAATCAATGATTTACAACATTGCAGTGCCCGCTTTTTGGAGCTGGTCTCGACGATGTTATATTTCTCGTATTTGTCAAAAGAGGAAATCATTGATAAGGTGCATACTGTAAAGGCGAAGTTGAAATATACCGAGGAAGAAATGGATGAAGCATTCCGTTTTGTTGAGGGACTGCAGCATAAGTCTTCTCACTAAAAAAGCTGTTTAGTACGTGATAGAATGAAAACAAGTCTAAATGAGGCCAGGAGGGGAATACAATGACAGATGAAAATAAAAAGAAGAATACGTTTACAATTATAAAAGATGACTCTACCGATGGGCATGGCGGTTATGGAGCTGGAACAGTCAGCCTTGAAAACATGTCCTCGATTATTGTAGATCCGAATGAAGAAAAAGCATATGTTGATATGGATGCCATGCATGCGAGAAGTTCTGTAGAGCGCCGCGTGAAATGGATAAGAGATCGAGAGGAAGTTCAGGGCGGAAAACTTTATTGGATCGTCTGGGTAACGGTGGAAAAAGGAGAAGATGGTCCTTACTATGCTGGCGTTGCTGGCAGTGAAATCCGCGTAAACCGGGAAATTAAACGGGCTTATAAATCCATGGCAGAACATGTGAAGCATATGGAGAAATCGTTAAAAGGAAAAATCATTGTGGAGCATATGGATGACCCTTCCAAAAAATTATTAGGCGATTTCTTAAAAGAATTTAAACCAGAAATGTGGGAAAACTCAACGCAAGAGCTGAAGGAGCAATTAGATATCTAAATTGTGAATGAATTATGAACATATTTAGAAATTCTTGTACTTTACGTAAATCCTTTGTACACTATGAGTACATGGACTGAACTCATGTTTACTAGGACAAAAAAGCGGTCCGTATCGATCAATTCGATACGGACCGCTTTTTTGTGCTTGTCTAGGAAACTATAAAATTAATTGCTTGTGGATAACTGGTTACAGATAAATGGCCACGTCCAGCTCCAAGCGCCAAAAACTAGGAGCCAACACGTGAGTGCCCTACGATAAGTCATCATCGGTTCGTCACCTCACCGTGATTCCTTTATCTCAGTTACGCCGCTCCAGTCTCTACGTTTTTAAGCAGGCGCTTTGCGCTTTTGTTCTGCTAAAATAAGGAATCATACCATTTTTCCAGAATCCCTTTGTCTTCTGTATTTTCTATGTCCTCATCCCGCTGGTCGACATCTTCGTTATGGCAGTACCCAATCGGTTCGGTGCCTTTTTCATAAAACATAATCCTGCTTTTTTCACAATGGGTATCTGCTCGTAAACCACTGGCAGGGTCAATAGGCAGTCCAACTACCCCGGAAGGCATCGGGAAAACATTTTTGCCGTCTTCGTCAATATTCTCCATATAACGTGCCCATATCTCTTTCGAAAAAGCCGTTTCAGATACATTTGTCATTTCCCGGTGGTCATCGTACCCGACCCATATTCCGGTAGATATTACCGGGCTGTAGCCAACCATCCAGCTGTCAAAATCCGTCGTTCCGGATTTCCCGGCATAAATATCAGACAACTGGCTTTGCAGGCTTGCCCCGGTTACGCTGGTATAGCTGTTTAATGTTTCATCAAACATGCCGGTAAGAAGCTGGGTCAGTATAAAAGCTTTCTTTTCGTCCAGGACAGGTTTTCCTTCTTGCTTGGTATGTGTGTAAAGTGTTTTTCCATCTGCGTCCGTTATTTTTTCAATAAGATAGGGTGTGACTGCTTTGCCGCCATTGGCCAGCCGTGCATAAGCATTGGTAAGTTCAACGACAGAAACAGAAGAAGTTCCGAGTGCCAGGGAAGGGACATTCTTTAAATCACTTTCAATCCCGAATTTTTCAGCTGTTTTTAAAAACCGCTCTCCGCCAACATAAAGAGCCGTTTTGACAGCATAAATATTATCCGATAAAGCAATTGCTTCCGCAAGCGTAATGGGCGCATCTGCATAATAACTGTTGAAATTACTTGGTTTGTAAGTAGAACCGTCTTCCAGTTCAAATGTTGTTGCTTCACTGGTTAATGTCGTGCTGGGTGTATAGCCATTTTCCAATGCCGCATAATACAAAATCGGCTTGAAACTAGATCCAGGCATCCGTTTGGCATCCATGGCCCGGTTATAACTGCTCTTTTGATAATCGGTTCCGCCTAACATGGCTGCAATTTCCCCGGTCTGCGGGACAATAGAAATACCGGCTGCTTCTAGGTCACTTTCTTCATCTATGGTCCTGGAAGCTGCAAGTTCCATTTCTTGCTGGTAAGCGCTATGCAGCGTTGTATGAAGCTGGTAACCGCCCAGCTTGATTTCTTCTACATCCTTATCCAAAATGGCAGCTGCTTCTTTTAATGCTTCCTCCTTAAAAAAAGATGCTTCATCTTCTGCTGGTTCTTCCTGCTGATACGATAATGTTTCATCTATTGCAGCTGCGTACTCTTTCTCGGTAATCATTTCATTTTCGAGCATTCTCTTAAGAATAAGATGTTGTCTGTTCGTCGCATTTTCTAAATGATTAAGTGGCGAGTAGTAAGTTGGGCCTTTTGGAATTCCTGCCAGCATACTCGCTTCTGCTAAAGTTAACTGATAAGCGGGTTTTCCAAAGAAATAATTGCTGGCTGCTTCAATCCCGTGGGCTCCATGTCCGTAATAAATGGTATTCATATAACCTTCTAAAATTTCTTCCTTGGAATAAAACATTTCTAAACGAATCGCATAGAAAGCTTCTTGCAACTTGCGTGACCACGTTTTGTCTGCCGATAAATAAAGGTTTCTGGCGTATTGCTGTGTAATCGTGCTGGCCCCCTCTTTTAAAGAGCCGGAAATAACATTATTCCATAATGATTTCGCAATACGGAAGAAATCCAATCCATGATGATCAAAAAAACGATTATCTTCAATCACCATCGTTGCCTGAATCGCTGAATCATCGATATCTTCTAAAGAAACCCACTCATAAGAATCTCCGAACGTATCTTCAATCACCTCTCCATCCCGGTCATAATAGACAGCAGGTGTTTGCTTGCTGAGACTCGGGGGCCCCATGAGATAGGCTAACAAATAGATAGCTAATACACCGGCGATAATCAACAATACAATACCGCCGAGGAATTTATAGATTAGACGCATCTCTTTTAATGATTTCATCCTTTATCTTCTCCAAAATAAATATGTCTTTTCAAAATGATGTTACTGGAGCTTTATTCTCTTTATTTATTATGGAAAAAGAAAGGCTTTTATAAACGTATAAGTTTTTAGGTAGCAAGAGTATTGCTTATCATGGTGTTTTAAAGATATAATAAAAACACTATAATTATAAAAATGGAAACATATTAAAGGAGCACTTATGCAACAGCAATCGGAACAAGTCAATATAAAGCTGCAGACATCGATTTATGATGTGGATTCTGGTGAGCAGGAAACACAGGAACAAACCTTTACAGGAGAATGGATGAAAAAAGGCAATATCGATGTGCTGAAATATGAAGAAACAAATGAAGAAGCAGGAACCATTCAAAATACCGTGATGATACGACCGGAACGTGTTTCCATCAAGCGTACAGGGGCCATCCGAATGAACCAGCAATTTCAATTAGGCCAAAAAACGGAAAATATCTATCAGCATATGCATGGCAATATGCATATGGAAACTTATTCGGAATCTATTACATTTCAAGAAGACACCATGCCACGCGTGCTTAATATAAAATATACAATGGTAATAAATGGACAAATGGAACGCAAGCATCAGCTCAAGCTTCAATTTTCAACAAAATAAGCAAGGATTTTCCCCTATATTGTCGTGTTCCTTAAACGATCTACGGGGATTGAAATAAACAAGGAGGAAATAACATAATGAACGTATTAGCACAAACAGAAGAGACATTAAAGCAGCAAATTCATACAGCGGTGCTTGCTGCAGGACTCGCCGAAGAGGATACGATTCCGTCAATTATTTTAGAAAAACCAAAAGACAAAGCACACGGCGACTTTGCCACCAATATCGCGATGCAGCTGGCACGGATCGCGAAAAAACCTCCGCGCCAGATTGCGGATGATATTATAGCAAAATTAGATAAACAGGCAGCATCGGTAGAAACAGTCGATATTGCCGGACCTGGTTTTATTAATTTCTATATGAAGCAGGATTTCCTGGGAGAAGTGATTGAAACGGTGCTGGAAGCAGGAGATGCTTACGGAACTTCCCGTGATGGCAATGGAGAAAAAGTACAGGTGGAATTTGTTTCTGTTAACCCGACCGGGGACCTTCACTTAGGCCATGCCCGAAATGCTGCTTTTGGAGATGTTCTATGTAATCTTTTTGCAGCTGCCGGTTATGAAGTGGAAAGAGAATATTATATTAACGATGCCGGAAATCAGATCAATAACTTGGGCTTATCGGTAGAAGCACGGTATCTGCAGGAAGTAGGACAGTCTGTAGATATGCCGGAAGACGGCTATCATGGACAGGCTATCATTGATATCGCCAAAGCGCTTGTGCAAGAAGAAGGAAGTGAATGGACAGAAGAACCTCATGAAAAGCGTTTGGATTACTTTAAAGAATATGGTTTAAAGGCTTCTTTACGTAATATTGAAAATGATTTAAAAGATTTCCGTGTAGAATTTGACAGCTGGTTCTCAGAGCGCTCGCTTTATGAAAACAATCAGATTAGTGATGCGCTGCAAGTACTGGAAGATGGCGGCTATACGTATGAAAAAGACGGGGCATTGTGGTTTAAGACGACTGCCTTTGATGATGATAAGGACCGTGTACTTATCAAACAGGACGGAGCGTATACGTATTTAACACCAGATATTGCTTATCATAAAAATAAATTAGACCGCGGTTTTGATCAAATTATTAACGTCTGGGGTGCAGACCACCACGGGTATATCCCGAGAATGAGCGCTGCATTGGAGGCTTTAGGTTATCCAGTTGATAAATTCTCCGTGAGAATTATTCAAATGGTAAATCTGTTTGAAGGCGGCGAAAAGGTGAAAATGAGTAAACGTACCGGCAGAGCGGTATCTTTACGAGAGTTGATGGATGAAGTAGGTATTGATGCTGTCCGGTATTATTTCGTAGCGCGTTCGAATGATTCCCAGCTAGATTTCGATATGGACCTTGCTAAGTCCCAATCGAATGATAATCCGGTTTATTATGTGCAGTATGCGCACGCACGTATCTGTACAATGATCGAACAGGCAAAAAACAAAGGCTTTGCAACAGATGCTGCCTTTGACGCTACTTTATTAACTGCGGAAAAAGAACTGGATCTTCTTAAAAAAGTAGGAGAGCTGCCGCAAGTAATTGCAGAAGCGGCAGAAAAACAAATGCCGCATAAAGTCACGCAGTATGTATTCGATTTGGCGACAACGCTGCACAGCTTCTACAATGCAGAGAAAGTGCTGGATGCAGATAACCTGGAACGCACCAGCGCAAGAATTGCTTTAATGAAAGCAGTGCGTCAAACATTAGCAAATGGATTGGATATTTTAGGTGTAACTGCACCGGTAAAAATGTAATATATTTAACTTTCGCAGCTAAGAATAAGCATATAAACCTCGATGTTTCAGGATGAACAGGATCTCTATTATCCTGCTTGCTTTGAGTTAAATTATCCTGCTATTTTTTGAACAGGGGATGGTGTATAATTTCCGCTCCGGCCAAGCCCTCCGCTTTCCGCCGCAGCGGTCATCTTACACTTTACCTTCTCCTCTTTGTCAACAGATGTATAGAAGAAATGATCAATCCCTGTTCCTATGGAATGGAAGTTACTGTTTAAAGGGCGAAAGTTAAGTAATGATAGAAAAAGAATCTAAAAACCTGCAAAGAAGGCTGATTTCTCTGCAGGTTTTTTTCGTGTTCGCAGTCTTTTTGACACCGCTACATTTCCCGGTACTCCCCGCATGTGTTCATCTTTATGTTCGCTTTTCTCTTATTTGCAGAATTTTACGCACCCTTGACGCTCTATCTCATATACTATATAATCCTTATAAGTTTAGTTGTAATTAATTTTTAATGTGAAGGAGGAGGGTCTCGATGAAAGTGAATCTGGAACAGGTCAATAAAAGCTTTCCCAAAGGTAAAAATGATTCGCTTCATGTCTTGCAAGATATCGATTTAAAGATTGAAGCAGGCGAATTTGTTTCTTTACTTGGGCCTTCCGGCTGTGGAAAGTCCACTATCTTAAATTTAATTGCCGGTCTGGACAGTCCGACATCCGGAGAAGTGTATATGAATGATAAAAAAGTTAAAGGCCCCGGTACGGATCGTGTCGTTGTTTTTCAGCAGGGCGGTTTATTTCCATGGATGAACGTTATGGACAATGTTACATATGGGCTGCTTTTGAAAAAGATGAGCAAAAAAGAAGCAGAAGAAAAAGCAATGGAAGGGCTTCGCATGGTGCACCTCGGAAATTTTGCGCAATCTTTCCCGCATGAGTTATCCGGTGGAATGAAACAGCGGGTTGCTATTGCACGTGCGCTTGTGATGGACCCCGATGTACTTTTAATGGATGAACCATTCGCAGCATTGGATGAACAGACGCGGATTATTTTACATCAGGAACTTCAGGAAATTTGGCAAAAAACTGGGAAAACTATTTTGTTTATTACCCATAATATCCGCGAAGCACTGATACTTTCGGAGCGGGTACTGCTTATGAGTACGAGACCGGGCGCGATCAAAAAATCATTCAGGGTACAGGCGGCGCGGCCCCGAAATCCTTCAGACAGTGTGATTGTAGACTTGGAAAAACGTGTGATGAGCGAATTGGAAGAAGAGATGGAGAAAGTGTTGAAGGAGGAGTTCGGAGATGATTACCGTCTTAAGACGAGTGATATTCGTGATCGTGATCGTGACTATATGGGAGATCATATCTAAATCCAACCTATTTCCTACCTTTATGTTTCCGCCATTATTGATTCCGAATGATCCGGGCGGTGTCACTGTATTCAGTACATTGGTGAACGGGCTGATTTCGGGTCAGATACTTGGAGCCACGGGGATAACACTTGGAAGGCTGCTGCTCGGTTTTTCTATAGCGGTAGTTTTAGGACTTATTTTTGGATTTTTGATTGCCCGTTATAAATGGGTGGATGACACGCTTGGTTTTTTTGTAACCGCATTGCAGTCGATTCCGAGTATCGTCTGGTTTCCGCTGGCGATTGTATGGTTTGGGCTTGGAAATGTAGCAATTTTATTTATTGTCACAATTGGTGCGACATGGACGATGACAGTGAATGCAAGTACCGGATTTAAAAATGTACCCAGTCTTTATTTAAATGCAGCACGGACCTTAGGGTCATCGGGAATGCACCTTGCACGAACCGTGGTTCTTCCGGCATCTGTTCCGCACATCATTTCCGGTCTTCGGGTAGCTTGGGCCTTTGCATGGAGAGCAATTATGGCTGGGGAGCTGCTCGGCAGTGATGGCGGTCTTGGATACCTTTTGGATATGGGACGCTCATTACAATCCATGGACTTGGTACTCTCTATTATGATTGTTATTGGTGTCGTCGGAACGATTATGGATAACCAGGTATTTCTTAGAATGGAGCGGTCTGTCGCAAGAAAATGGGGGATTGGAACTTGATGGAGAGGATGAAAAATATGAAAAAGCGATTCGTTGGTTTAGGTATATTTCTTTTATTTGTCATCGCAGGTTGCGGATCAGAAGAAAATGCGGATGAAATACACATTGGATATTTTCCAAATTTTACACATATTACGACAGTTGTTGCCTTAGAAAATGGCTATTTTGAAGAAGAACTTGGGGAAGATGTGAATATTGAAACATCTACATTCCCTAACGGCAGCGCTTTTATGGAAGCGATGTCCACCCAAGACATTGACATTGGTACGGTTGGACCATCTCCGGCAACCACAACGTATTTACGAAACCCGGAGCATGAAATCATTGCCGGAGCTGTAAATGGCGGAGCTGTACTTGCAACGCGCGAGGGCTCGGGTATTGAAAGTGTGGAAGACCTGGATGGAATGAGTGTAGCGATCCCGACTATCGGATCCACCCAGGATATCATGTTACGAGCCGTATTAAGTGAAGTGGGGCTGGCAGTAGAAGACGATGGCGGAACGGTAAGTATGGTACCGCAAGCGCCTGCTGATACATCTACGTTGTTCCAGCAGGAAGATGTGGATGCTGCGGCTACGCAAGAACCATGGGGTGTATATTTGGAAAATCAGGTAGATGCCGACATTCTTCTTGATGAAGAAGAATTTGCATGGGGCACTGAATCAACGACAACGGTGGTTACTGCTCGGCAAGCATTTACAGAAGGAAATGAAGAGTTAACACAGGCCTATTTACGAGCCCATGCACGGGCGGTTGAATTTATTGAAGAAAATCAGGAAGAAGCCGTTGAACTATTTGTGAATCATATCGAAGAAGCGACAGGTAACGAGCTTGATTATGAAGAGACACTGGAAGCAAGTAACCGTCTTAACCCGACATATGAAATCAATGAAGAAGTGCTGCAAGAAATGGCGACCATCAGTTATGAAGCAGGATATACGCAATCGGACGATATTGAAGGGCTGGTTAATCAGACGTTTATAGAAAATGCATTAGAAGAATAGCACAGTAAAAAAGAACTCTTGCCGTGATTGTCGAGGGTTCTTTTTTATGGCTACAGGAGGATGATATTAAAAATTATTAATATTTCCTCTAAACAGGTTGACTGAATGTTCATTCATGTTTAAAGTAGAGATAGAATTATTTTTTGCACATAAGTGAAAACGCTATCAATTTATCGCAGTGTAACTGGCTGGGACTGGGACTGCGCTTACCAATGTTGTCAGGTTAATGAATTTTGTGAAATTTACTCAAATTATGCGCTTAAGAATAAGCATATAATCTTTGCTGTTCCAGGATAAACATGCTCTCTATTATTATGCTTGCTTTTGGTTAGAGCCTCCTTCTGTTTTTTGAACAAGATATGGTGTACAGCTTCCGCTCCGGCCAACCACTACGCTTTCCGACGTACAACGGTTTTTGATGGGGCGAGTAACCGCAGTCCCAGGACGTACTAGTGCAGACGTTGCAACAACGGTTTTAATGGGGTGAGTAAGCGCAACCCCAGGACGTTGCGTTCTTAGTCTGCCATGGGGACGGCTTCAGCTAACTTGAAAAGAAACCCGCTTTTCAAGTGGATCTTCAGCTCGCCCTGTTCCCACGACGGACAGGACGTCCTAGTGTCGGCCGTTGGTCACAGGACGTGACCGGTTTTAGCCGACTAGGAGTCTACGTGGTTGGCCTGCGCTCTAATGGGATGCTACAGCTTTTGGAAGAAATAACATCCTAATGGAGCTAAATGATTTTATTTGTTCAACTATTTCATGTATAGAACATCCCACTAGCGGAGGCGGACCGTTTTGACTCCTGAAAGGAAAGCGGAAAGCGTCGTTTAAAAACGTAACAACTGCGCCCCCGATCTTTGGGGGTGGTTCGACCTTGGTCGAACTTCCATCGCTTACGAGATAAAGGAATCACCGTGAGTTTACGAACGGATGATGACTTTCACCCGCGGGGCATAAGTGCGGCTTTAGCTCTGTCTGCGCCTGTCGGCTTGCCAATCGCTAAGTCTTCTTTATCGTAGGGCGCTCTCGGGAAGTTGTCTAGTTTTTGACGCTTGTAGCTGGACGAGGGATCAGCACCATCTGAAGATCCACTTTTGCCAAGTGCACTTCTTGGCAAAAGTTAGCTGAAGAGCGTGCCCCTAGGAAAGCAAAACGGTCCGACGCAGCGGTTATACTAACCTGACAACATTGAGACCTGCGATTACTCGGTCTATTAAAACCGCTGCTGCGCTTACTCGTCCCATCGAAGGGCATTATAAGACTTCCGCTTCAAGAATGGAGAAGAATCGAAAATTCGAAGTGGGAGATCCAACAGTCAGTAATGGCCCGATTGGTTCCGGCCTGAAGGAAGTTTCACTTTATATTATACTATTAAAGAGGGGGAAGTCGTCTTGGATACATTTCTGATGATTAATTGGGTTGCATTTTTAGTCGTAACATTCTATGCACTGTTCCTGTTTGCGAAAGTGATTGCAACACGGGTTGCTTATATCAGACTTGGTAAAAAATCAGAGTTTGATGGCGAGATAAAGTTAAGAATCCAGCGTATTATAAAAAATGTATTTGGACAATCGAAACTGTTAAAAGATAAAAAATCCGGTACGATCCACGTCATGATGTTTTATGGCTTTATCCTGGTGCAATTTGGAGCAATTGATATGTTTATCAAAGGGCTTTCACCGGGAAATCACTTACCGTTCGGGATGTTCTACCCTGGATTTGTCTTTTTTCAAGAACTAGTTACATTAATGATTCTGGTGGCCGTCGTATGGGCTTTTTATCGTCGTTATATGGAGAAGCTCGTCCGTTTAAAAAGAGGACTGAAAGCAGGTCTTGTCCTCATTTTTATCGGGACATTGATGCTTTCTGTGCTGTTCGGAAATGGAATGGCGCTCGTATGGCAGGGGCATGAACTGACATGGACAGAGCCGGTTGCCAGTGTGTTAGCCGGATTATTCGGCTGGGCTTCCGCGAATACAGCCATGGTCTTATTCTATATCGCCTGGTGGGTACATACGATAACATTGCTTACTTTCTTAGTGTATGTGCCACAATCCAAACACGCACACTTAATTGCTGCGCCGATTAATGTATTCTTGACGAAAAGAGTACCTGGTAAATTAGAAAAGATAGATTTTGATTTAGAGGATATGGATGAAGAAAATGAAGAAGAAATCGCTTTTGGTGTCGGAAAAGTAGAAGATTTCAAGCAGCATCAAATGATTGATTTCTATGCTTGCGTGGAATGCGGGCGCTGTACCGATGTTTGCCCGGCATCTGGAACAGGAAAAATGCTTTCGCCAATGGATATTATGATTAAAGTTCGTGATCATTTAACCGAAAAAGGCGCATCGATTACCGGTAAGTCCGCTTGGGTACCTTCTTATGCTTTTTCAGGAACTGCCGGCAATCAAGCTTCTGCAAGCAATGAAGCAGCTGCATCCGTGCAAAGCATGAGCTTGATTGGCGATGTGATTACAGAAGAAGAGCTGGCTGGATGTACAACGTGCCGTAACTGTGAAGATGCTTGTCCTGTCAACAATGAACATGTCGGTACAATTATTGATATGCGCCGCTATTTAGTCATGACAGAAGGGAAAATGGATTCTGAAATCCAGCGTGCTGTTATGAATATCGAGCGTCAAGGAAATCCGTGGGGGTTATCGAAGAAAGATCGCATCAAATGGCGTGAAGAAGATGAATCCGCTTATATTCCGACAATAAAAGAACTGAAAAAAGAAGACAAAGACTTTGAGTATTTATTCTGGGTAAGTTCCATGGGATCCTTTGACAGCCGGAGTCAGAAAATTGCGCTCAGTTTTGCAAAATTGATGAATCAAGCTGGTGTCAGCTTTGCGATTTTAGGAAATACAGAAGCAAACTCCGGTGACATAGCCAGACGGATTGGCAATGAATTTTTATTCCAGGAAATTGCTGAAAAAAATATTAAACAGTTTACAAAGAATGACGTCACGAAAATTGTCACGATTGATCCGCACGCGTACAATATATTTAAGAATGAATACCCTGACTTTGGTTTTGAAGCGGAGGTATATCATCATACGCAGCTGCTTTATGACCTTGTCATGTCAGGAAAGCTGGATCCGCAGAAGCCAATTAATGAAAAATTGACTTACCATGACTCCTGCTATTTAGGAAGATATAATGGCGTTTATGATCCGCCGAGAGAAATTTTGAAAGCTATTCCAGGGCTGGAGTTAGTGGAAATGGATCGCAGCCGTGAAAATGGGATGTGCTGCGGTGCAGGCGGCGGCTTAATGTGGACGGAAGAAACAACAGGAAACCGGATTAATGTAGCACGTACAGAACAGGCGCTGCAAGTGCAGCCGTCAATGATTTCCAGTGCATGTCCTTACTGCTTAACAATGTTGAGTGATGGGACAAAAGCAAAAGAAGTAGAAGAAGATATCGGTACAATGGATGTAGCTGAAATTTTGGCACTATCTGTTTTAGAAGAAAATGACGCGAAAACCGCATAAAAGGATAGAGAGGATTCTTTTCCTCTCTATGCTTTCTGTCGTTCATTGAACGAGCGTTCGTTCAAAGTATAGAGGAGGCTATTAATGATGAGAAAATCTGTGATTGTTTCTGGGGCACGAACCCCTTTTGGAAAATTTGGAGGAGCGCTAACGCCATTAACCGCAGTGAATCTGGGTGCAAAAGCCATCAAGGCAGCCTTAGAAAGGGCGGGGCTTGATGGCGCAGATATCGATGAAGTGATTATGGGAAGCGTCCTGCAAGGCGGACAGGGGCAAATTCCGTCCAGGCAGGCTGCTGTCGAAGCAGGTCTCCCCTGGGAGGTAAAAACAGAAACCATTAATAAGGTATGTGCCTCCGGATTGCGCAGTGTAACGTTAGCAGATCAATTGATTCGCTTAGGGGAAGAAGATGTCATCGTTGCCGGCGGAATGGAGAGCATGAGCAACGCGCCATATTTCCTGCCGGACGCCAGATGGGGCAACCGTATGGGCGATAAAACGGCAAAAGATTTAATGATTCATGACGGACTTACCTGCACCTTTACAGGCAATCATATGGGGAGCTATGGCAATGACACAGCGGCTGCTTTTGATGTGACACGAGAACGCCAAGATGAATGGGCTGCCCGGAGTCAGCAGCTGGCGGTAGAGGCCATTGAGTCAGGAAAGTTTGCAGATGAAATTGTTCCCGTAGAAATTCCTGTCCGTAAAGGAGATCCGATGGTTGTCAGCGATGATGAAACACCGAGAAAAGGAACCACGGTTGAGAAACTGGCTGCACTGAAGCCTGCATTTGATAAGGACGGCACCATTACAGCAGGAAATGCACCAGGTGTGAATGACGGGGCGAGTGCCGTTGTAGTGATGTCCGATGAAAGAGCGAAAGAATTGAATAAAGCGCCCTTGGCAACCATACTAGGTCATGCGGAAGTAGCAGTGGAAGCAAAAGACTTTCCGCAAACCCCGGGGTTAGTGATTAATCGTCTGTTAGAAAAAACAGGTGTAGCTAAAGAAGAAATCGACCTTTATGAAATCAATGAAGCCTTTGCGGTAGTTGCGCTGGCAAGCGGACAAATAGCAGATATTGATGAAGAAAAAATCAATGTCAACGGAGGAGCTGTAGCGCTGGGACATCCTATTGGTGCAAGCGGTAATCGTATTATTTTAACATTGATTCATGAATTAAAACGCCGCGGGGGTGGAAAAGGAATTGCAGCAATTTGCAGCGGCGGCGGCCAAGGAGATGCAATGTTGATTGAAGTACCAGCAAACTAATTGTGTATGATGAAACAATCTTGAAAAGGAGTGTATTATCATGACTGTAAAAGAAGTAATGGTTATTGGAGCAGGACAAATGGGTGCAGGAATTGCACTCGTCTTTGCCCGTTCCGGCTATCAGGTGAAGCTGTATGATACGGATATTGAAGCATTGAAAAGAGGAAGACAGTATGTGGAACAGATACTCGAGAAGGATATGGCAAAAGGCAAAATTGAAGCGGATACCAAGAGCGAGGCGCTGGACCGCCTGCAGCCTGTAGTTGATTTGGAAGCGGATCCGATTACAGCAGATTTTATTATCGAGGCTGTAGTGGAGAAGATGGACGTAAAAAAGGAAGTATTTCGCAAGCTGGATGAACTCGCACCAGCGCATTCCTTGTTTGCGACAAACACCTCCTCCCTGGCAATTACGGAGATGGCAGCTGTTACGAATAGAGCAGAGCAATTTATTGGTATGCATTTTATGAATCCAGTTCCTGTTATGAAGCTGGTTGAAATCATTCGCGGTTTAGAAACAAGTGAAGACACTTGTCAAACTGTGAAAGAATTGACAGAAGCATTAGGTAAACAAGGTGTGGAAGTGAAAGATTTTCCAGGCTTTGTTTCCAATCGGTTATTGATGCCGATGATCAACGAAGCAGTTTATACCGTTTTTGAAGGAATTTCTAGCATTGAGGATGTAGACCAGGTTATGAAATTAGGGATGAATCATCGGATGGGACCGCTTGAACTTGCCGATTTTATAGGTCTGGATACGTGTGTATCGATTATGGAAATTCTTCATGAAGGCTTTGGAGACAGCAAGTATAGTCCGTGTCCACTCCTGAGACAGTATGTGCAAGCTGGAAGACTTGGGAAGAAGGCAGGCAGAGGCTTTTACACTTACAACGACTAAAGGAGTGTACACGTTGATTACCACACAAACAGAAGAACAGAAAATGTTAGTGAAAATGGTTCAGGACTTTGCTCAAGACGAGATTGCGAAAGAAGTAGAGCGAATGGAAGAAAGAGATCGCTTTCCTGAAGAAATCATAAAAAAGATGGGGAATCTCGGTTTGATGGGAATTCCCGTCCCCGAGGAATACGGAGGAGCCGGAATGGATTTCGGCTCCTATATACGGGTTATTCATGAACTGTCAAAAGTAAGCGCTACCATAGGGGTTATATTATCGGTACACACATCTGTCGGCACCAATCCGATTCTTTATTTCGGAACCGAGGAGCAGAAACAGAAATACATTCCCAAACTCGCTTCTGGGGAATACCTTGGTGCGTTTGCTTTAACAGAGGCGAATTCAGGCTCCGATGCAAGCGGTTTAAAAACAACTGCTAAACTGGTAGATGATATGTATGTATTGAATGGCTCCAAAGTATTTATTACTAATGGGGAATATGCGGATACCTTTATTACATTTGCCAGAACAAGTGAAGAAAGAGATGGCATCAGTGCTTTTATTGTTGAAAAAGATAGTCCGGGTCTGTCCATCGGAAAAAATGAAAAGAAAATGGGATTAAAAGGTTCGAGCACGGTGGAATTAACCTTTGAGCAATGCCGTATTCCTAAGGAGAACTTGCTGGGAAGGGAAGGGGAAGGCTTTAATATTGCGATGGCGAACTTAAATATTGGGCGGATCGGGATTGCGGCTCAGGGACTTGGAATTGCCGAAGCAGCTTTAGATTATGCTGTTTCTTATGCAAAGGAAAGAGAACAATTTGGCAAGCCGATTGCAGCCAATCAGGGAATTTCTTTTAAACTGGCTGAGATGGCAACCAATGTAGAAGCGGCAAAACTATTAACCTATCAGGCTGCTCAACGGATTGAAATGCAGCAAACTTGTATTAAGGAGACGTCCATGGCGAAGCTGACAGCGACAAAAACAGCGATGCAAAATGCGATTGAGGCCGTCCAGATTTATGGCGGTTACGGCTATACCAAGGAATATCCGGTAGAAAGGCTATTTCGTGATGCGAAAGTGACGGAAATTTATGAAGGAACGAATGAAATTCAGCGTATTGTGATATCCAAAGAACTTTTGAAGGAGAGATAGGAATGGACTTTCAATTATCGGAAGAACAGGAAATGCTGCGGAAAATGGTCCGTGATTTTGCAGAAAATGAAGTGGAACCCACAGCGGCAGAAAGAGATGAAGAAGAGCGGTTTGACAGAGCAATTTTTGATCAGATGGCAGCGCTTGGTTTAACAGGTATCCCCTGGCCAGAAGAATACGGCGGAATTGGATCGGATTATCTGAGTTATTGCATTGCAGTAGAAGAATTGTCACGTGTCTGTGCTTCTACCGGCGTTACACTCTCTGCCCATTTATCTTTGGCAAGCTGGCCGATTTATCAATACGGAAATGAAGCGCAAAAGCAAAACTTTCTGCAGCGCCTTGCAGCGGGCGAAGCTTTGGGGGCTTATGCCTTATCCGAGCCAGGAGCAGGCAGTGATGTTGTTTCCATGAAAACAACAGCTAAAAAGGATGGCACGGATTATATATTGAATGGCAGCAAAGTGTGGATAACCAATGGCGGTGTGGCGGATATTTATATCGTATTTGCAAAAACAGATGCGGACAGGGAGCATAAAGGTATTACGGCATTTATCGTTGAAAAAGGAACAGAGGGATTTACATTTGGCAAAAAAGAAAAGAAACTTGGCATTCGTTCCTCTCCAACTACCGAGCTAATCTTTGAAAATTGCAGGGTTCCTGCTGCAAATGTGCTGGGTGAGGAAGGGGAAGGCTTTAAAATTGCTATGTCAACTTTAGATGGAGGCAGGAATGGCATTGCCGCCCAAGCTTTAGGAATTGCGCAGGGCGCACTGGACGCTGCGGCAGCTTATGCGAAGGAAAGAGAACAGTTCGGCAAACCGATTGCAGCCAATCAAGGTATCTCTTTCAAGCTGGCGGACATGGCAACGGAGATTGAGGCTGCCCGTCTGTTAACTTATCAGGCAGCATGGCTGGAATCAGCAGGAAAATCGTACGGGAAAGCGTCGGCAATGTCCAAATTATTTGCAGGAGACGCAGCGATGCGCATTACTGTAGAAGCAGTTCAAATCTTCGGCGGTTATGGATATACAAAAGACTATCCGGTAGAACGCTATATGCGTGATGCGAAAATTACACAAATTTATGAGGGGACAAATGAAATTCAGCGTCTGGTTATCGGCCGGATGGTAACAAAGTAAAATGGTAACGAAAGGAGGTCAGGAGATGAGTGAAGATCAGATCCGTTCTTCCGTCAAAAACCAAGAACTCGTTATGCGGCGCAGGAAACAGATTATTGAGGGTGCTATGCGGCTGTTTCAAGAAAAAGGCTTTCATCGGACCACAACAAGAGAAATCGCGAAAGAATCCGGATTCAGTATAGGCACATTATATGAATATATTCGAACGAAAGAGGATGTGCTTTTTCTCGTCTGTGAATTTGTACATGACCAAGTACGCGACCAGTTAAAAGCAACAATTTCTATAGAAAAACCGACGAAGGAAAACTTGCGTCAGGCAATCCGAGACTATCTGTACTTTATGGACACGATACAGCCAGAGATTTTAATGCTCTATCAAGAAACCAAATCATTAAACAAAGAAAAGCGTCAATTTGTACTTGAGCAGGAACAGAAGGTTGTCAGCATGATGGAGGAGTTGCTGAACGTTTGTTTACAAGAACAGCGCAGTTCGAAAGAAATTCATTTTCTGGCAAACCATATTGTCGTCAGCGGGCATATGTGGTGTTTTCGCCGCTGGCTTATCCAAAAAGAATTCACCATTGATGAATATGTAGAATTGCAAATGAAACAAGTGGATTGTTGGCTGTAAATAGAGGGGAAATAAGAAGGTTTGCTATTGCGAAAGCGAACAAAGAGGGGGATTAGCATGACAGAAGAACGTTATTCACCAACGTATTCAATTCGTTTTGTAACCGCTTCCAGTCTTTTTGATGGCCATGATGCGTCAATAAATATTATGCGGCGTATTTTGCAAGCCAGCGGCGCGGAGGTGATTCATCTAGGACATAACCGTTCGGTAGAAGAAATCGTTTATGCAGCTATTCAGGAGGATGTCCAAGGGATTGCTATCTCATCGTATCAGGGCGGCCATGTAGAATATTTTAAATATATGATCGACCTGCTGAAACAACTAGATGCATCACATATTCAAGTATTAGGAGGCGGCGGAGGGACGATTCTTCCACGTGAAATCAAAGAACTTCATGATTATGGAGTTGCATGGCTGTTTTCCCCGGAAGACGGGAGAAAATATGGTCTGCAGGGGATGATTGACCGGATGCTGGAAAAATGTGATTTTCTTCCTCCGCTAGACATGGAAAAAGATTTCGAGCAGTTAAAAGAAGGAAATCGGTTAGCAATTGGTAAATTTATCACCTTGATGGAAAATGGCGAAGAAAACACGAAGAAGCAGGTACTGGAAAAAATCGCAGAACATCCAAAACAGAAAACACCGGCCCTTGGAATTACTGGAACAGGCGGATCTGGGAAAAGTTCATTGACTGATGAATTGATTCGCAGGTTTTTGAATGAAATTCCAGACCGGAAAGTAGCTATTCTATCTATTGATCCATCCAAGCGAAAAACCGGAGGAGCGTTACTTGGAGACCGGATTCGTATGAACGCAATCTTTTCAGAACGGGTGTATATGCGCTCGCTTGCAACCAGAAATTCTGGAACAGAGCTTTCGGACGCTATTCGGGAGGCGATAGATGTCGTACGTGCATCAGACTACGACCTGATTATTGTCGAAACGAGCGGTATTGGACAGGGAGATGCAGCGATTACAGATATTACGGATTTGTCGATGTATGTGATGACAGCAGAGTTTGGAGCACCTACACAATTAGAGAAGATAGATATGATTGATTATGCTGATTTTATTGTGATTAATAAATTTGAGCAAAAGGGATCAGAGGACGCGCTTAATCAAGTCCGGAAACAATACGAACGCAGTCATATGTTATTTCATGAGGACAAAAGCCAATTTCCTGTCTTCGGCACGATAGCAAGCCAATTTAATGATGAAGGGACAAACGCTTTATTTGCTTCCTTGATTGATCGGATAAATACAGATTTTGAATGGGAAGCAGAAGTTCCGTTTAAGCGCCATGTCATTTCTGAAAAGAAAAATCAAATCATCACCAATGAACGCAGACATTATTTGCAGGAGATTGCTTCCTATGTTCGAAATTATGATAAGCGCGCCGAAAAGCAGCAGAAAATTGCTTCTAAGCTCTATCGGTTAACAGGAGCTAAAGAGGAAGCGGGAGAGGAAGCAGCTGCTTCATTGGATCAAATGATTACCACTTATGAGCAGCAATTAGATGGGAATGCCATACAGTTATTGGAGAATTGGGAGCAGCTAAAGGAGAGTTACCTTGGCGATACATTCACATTTAAAGTCAGAGATAAAGAGATAATGATGGATTTGACAACAGAGTCTCTTTCCGGCTTAAAGATTCCGAAAATTGCGCTGCCCAAATATCAGGATTGGGGAGATCGTCTCTATTGGTTAATGCGAGAAAACGTTCCAGGTGCTTTTCCTTATACTGCAGGTGTCTTTCCGTTTAAACGAGAAGGGGAAGACCCGACGAGGCAATTTGCCGGTGAAGGGACACCAGAGCGTACGAATCGCCGTTTCCATTATCTATCGAAAGGGGAGGAAGCGAAACGGCTCTCTACCGCATTTGATTCCGTGACTTTATATGGAGAAGATCCTGCGGAACGACCGGATATTTACGGAAAAGTAGGAAACAGCGGTGTGAATATTTGTACATTGAATGATATGAAAAAGCTCTACAGCGGCTTTGATTTAACCAATCCATTAACATCTGTTTCCATGACAATCAATGGTCCGGCACCGATTATTTTAGCAATGTATTTTAATACCGCCATTGACCAGCAGGTCGATACGTTTACCGAGGAACATGGACGCCCGCCGACAAGTGAGGAATTCGGCCAAATTCAGGCAGCTACTGTCTCCGTTATTAGAGGAACCGTACAGGCGGACATTTTAAAGGAAGACCAGGGGCAGAATACTTGTATTTTTTCTACCGAATTTGCCCTGCGGATGATGGGAGATATTCAAGCGTATTTTATCGAAAATAAAGTACGTAATTATTATTCTGTCTCGATATCCGGGTATCATATTGCAGAAGCTGGCGCTAATCCGATTACTCAGCTGGCGTTCACTTTAGCAAACGGGTTTACTTATGTTGAGTATTATTTAAGCCGGGGAATGGATATTGATAAGTTTGCACCTAACCTTTCTTTCTTCTTCTCCAATGGGCTGGATCCGGAATATACCGTAATCGGCCGGGTGGCAAGAAGAATCTGGGCAATTACGATGAAGGAAAAGTACGGTGCCAATGAACGCAGTCAAAAGCTGAAGTACCATGTACAGACATCAGGGCGTTCTTTGCACGCACAGGAAATTGACTTCAATGATATTCGTACCACATTACAAGCGTTGCTGGCTATTCAAGATAATACCAATTCCTTGCACACCAATGCATATGATGAAGCGATTACGACCCCGACAGAAGAATCTGTCCGCCGGGCGATGGCCATTCAGATGATTATTAATAAAGAGTTTGGGCTGGCGAAAAACGAAAATTCCATGCAGGGTGCCTTCATTGTGGAAGAATTAACAGACCTTGTGCAGGAAGCGGTGCTGCAGGAATTTGAACAGATGAATGACCGCGGCGGTGTACTGGGTGCAATGGAACGCCAATATCAGCGCGGGAAAATTCAAGAGGAGTCCCTTTATTATGAAGGAAAGAAACATTCGGGAGCCCTGCCGATTGTAGGGGTAAATACGTATTTAAATCCTAACCCGACGTCAGAAGAAGACATTGATTCGATGGAACTTGCCCGGGCAACAGAAGAGGAGAAAATGCACCAAATTAAAGAACTGCGCCGTTTTCAATCGGAGCATAAAGAGGATGTAGAAGAAGCTTTGAAACGATTGAAGCAGACAGCCGTAACCGATGAAAATATCTTCGCAGAATTATTACACACTGTCCGCTATGCCAGCCTTGGCGAGATTACCAAAGCACTTTATGAAGTCGGCGGGCAGTACCGTCGGAATATGTAATAGTTTGGATCAGTAATAAAATGGAAATAGAGATTTGTGTTCCTTGAAAATATAAGAAACATCATACTTTTTAATCGCATCATAAACTGCGCAATTTTTACTGGATAATTGCATTTAAATATGTTTATAATGTAAGATAGACTTATTGTGACGAAATAAGATATATCTGCCTAACTGTGAGCATAAATAGTATGATTATATTTTTAAAAGGAGTGCATGAACGTGAGTGTGAAAGAGATGACACAGGAACAAATCGACGAAATATCTATGATTGAATTAGGTTCCCTCATTTTACAAGAAGAAAATAAAGCAATCCCGTTTCAGGATTTGTTTTCTAAAATAGCAGATTTAAAAAACTTATCAGAAGAAAAAAAAGAAAATTCAATTGCACAATTTTACACAGATATGAATTTGGATGGACGCTATTTAACCTTAGGATCCGGTGTCTGGGGATTAAAAAGCTGGTATCCGGTAGAACAGGCTGAAGAAGAAATTACGGAAGAACCGAAAAAACGGAAGAAAAAGAAAAAAGCGCCGGCTGAAGAAACAGCAGACGTTCAAGAAGATTTAGATGTAACAGATGAAGACATTGATAGTATAATGGATGACTTCGGTGAGGATACCTCTGAAGGTGCAGAAGAAGACACGGACCTGGAGGAAATTGAAGATGAAGTAGACGGTGTTATTGGGAAAGACGATTTGGATGAATTAGATTATGAAGATGATAATGAGCGTTAATGATTTGTTATATACAGTAAATCATTCATAAGTAATATAACAGTTAGTTAAGTTGAGAAAAAACTATAAAAAAGCTGGAACAAGAGCAGAGAAGCAAACTTGTTCCAGCTTTTTTATAGATAATCATTTTTTCTAAAAAATCTAAACAGTTCTTATAGTTTTTCAGGATAAAACGTTGTAAAATAGACTTAGAAACAATTACATAAAATAAAAATAGGTGATTTTTTTAAAATCATAAAGGGAAGTTGGTGTAAATCCAACGCGGTCCCGCCACTGTAAATGCGAGCGAGCAGAGCTAGCCACTGTACAAATATGTATGGGAAGGATCTGTAAGTGATGACCATGAGCCAGGATACCTGTCTATTTTTATCTCAGTGCCAATCTACGAGGATAGTAAGGTGAAGCAGTATTTCTGAATCTTTCTGACATCTTCATTTGCCGTGGAGATGTTTTTTTAATAGTTTTTTAGCTTGCAGGGTCAGGTATATGCCATGGACAAACTGCCTGTTAAAACTATTTGATTTCCGGGAAATTCAGTAACGTACGCGTATTAAATGAAAACCATTTCACTTTTGCGTCCTCTATGATATGCATTGGCTGAGCATGTAAAACCTATTAAAATCAAGGGGGGAAAACAAAGTGAAAAAATTTTTACGTGTACTATTATTAGCACTGTTAGCAGGGTTTTTAATTGGATGCAGTGATAGTAATGACAATGCAGATGATGATGCATCAAATGATGAGACAGCAAATGAAGAATCAGCTTCAGAGGAAGAAAATGGAGATGATTCCGCCTATCCGTTAACCATAACAGACGCAACAGATAATGAAGTTACGCTAGAGGAGGAACCGGAGCGCATTGTTTCATTAATGCCGAGCAACACAGAAATTACATTTGCTTTAGATCAGGGAGATAAGATTGTTGGTGTTACCGATAATGATACCTATCCGGAAGAAGTTTCCGATATTGATTCGGTTGGCAGCATGGAATTTAATGTAGAAGCAATTATTGGCCTTGATCCGGATGTTGTGTTAGCGCATGAATCCCTGGTTGCTTCAGCACAGGAAGCATTTGAGCAATTAGCCGATGCAGATGTTGACGTATTTACCGTTGCAGATGCAACAGACGTGGATACAACGTATGAAACGATTGAAAATATTGGACAAGTTGTAGGCGCGGAAGAAGAAGCAGAACAATTGGTTTCAGATATGCAGGCTGACTTTGCGGAATTAGAAGAAATGACTTCAGAGGTAGCAGAAGAAGATCGTCAATCCGTCTTCTTTGAGATCTCTCCTTCACCAGAGATCTTTACGGCCGGTCAGAATACATTCCTGGATGAGTTATTGCAGATTATAAACGCAGATAATGCAGCTGGGGATCAAGAAGGATGGGTGGAGATGGATGTTGAAGCTATTATAGAATTAAATCCGGAAGTTATTATTTCAACCTATGGTTCTTATGTAGATGATCCGATTGGTGAAGTGACTTCAAGAGATGGATTTGCGGATGTAGATGCGGTTGCAAATGAGAGAATTTATGATGTAGATTCGGATACTGTATCCCGCCCGGGGCCACGCCTTATTGATGGTGCTGAAGAAATTGCAGAAGCAGTCTATCCGGAGCTTTTTGATGAAGAGTAACTTATTGAAATATGCGCTTTCGATAGCGTTTTTAATCAGTGCAATGCTGATTGCAATCTCGGTTGGCAGTGTAGCTGTCCCGATACCTGAAATCATTAAAATTATCGGATCAGAAGTGTTTCATTTGACTATCGGGGATAAAGTTGATTCGATGTACATCAGTATTGTATATGATATTCGCCTGCCGCGCGTTATTCTGGCAGGTCTTGTGGGGGCCTCTCTTGCGATTGCTGGAGCGGCCTTCCAAGGTTTATTGCGAAACCCTTTAGCGGATCCGTATATTCTCGGTGTATCCTCGGGTGCATCTGTCGGTGCAGTATCCACTTTATTTTTTAATATCTCTATCCCTTTTTTAGGAATGTATACGTTGCCATTTATAAGTATTCTTGCAGCTTTAGCAACGATTATGATTGTCCTCTTTTTTGCAAAGAAGATTGATAAAACAATGCGTGTGGAGTCTATTATTCTTACAGGAATTATTTTCAGCGCCTTTTTGGGGTCAATTATTTCTTTAATTATTGCCTTAACCGGCGAAGAATTACAGCAAATTATGGGCTGGCTCTTAGGGAGTGTATCCATGCGGGGCTGGAGATATGTTGGCATCATTTTACCGTTCTTACTGATTGGCGGTCTATTATTGCTAATAAATACACGGGAATTAAATGCAATGTCACTTGGAGAAGATCGTGCACAGCATTTAGGAGTCGACGTGGGAAAACGGAAAATGCTTATCTTGGCTTCAGGTTCGATTTTAACAGGAGCGGCAGTAGCTGTTTCTGGTACGATTGGTTTTGTCGGTCTGGTTATCCCGCATTTAACGAGAAAGCTTTGGGGACCGGATCATATACATCTTCTGCCATTGTCCATGATTACGGGAGCAGGCTTTCTTATCCTGACGGATTTATTATCCCGCACCATTATCTCCCCGCAGGTTCTGCCTGTAGGAGTGATTACAGCACTAGTGGGCGCTCCTGTATTTGCGATGATTTTAATTAAACAGAGAAAAGGAAGGTAAAAAGATGCTTAACGTAGAAAACGTATCTGGCGGTTATGACGGGGAGAGAATCGTAAAAAACATTCATTTTACTGTTGAAAAAGGGGAATTCTTCGGGATTCTGGGACCCAATGGCAGCGGGAAAACCACATTACTGAAGATGATGAGCGGTTTATTGGAATTGCAGCAGGGTGAAGTAAAGATTGACGAGACGAATATTTCCGCTTTAACGAAAAAGCAGCTGGCGAAGAAAGTTGCCGTTTTGCCTCAATTATCGCCGCAAGTTTTTCCGTACACCGTGAAAGAAACGGTTTCACTTGGCAGATATGCACATCATCGCGGTTTTTTTCAGACGTGGACGGACGAAGATGAAAACATTGTACAAGAGGTTATGAAACAAACCAATATTAGTCATTTTCAGGATAACTCTGTGATGGAACATTCCGGCGGGGAACAACAGAGAATTTTTTTAGCACAGGCGCTCGTGCAGCAGCCGGAAATCCTGCTGCTCGATGAACCGACCAATCATTTAGATTTAGCGTATCAAAAGGAATTGCTTGATTTACTGAGAAAACGCGCCAATGAAGAAGGGCTGACCGTTGTTGCAATTTTACATGATTTAAATCTTGCAAGTCTTTATTGTGACAGACTTCTGTTAATGGAGAAAGGAGAAGCAAGTGCGATTGCGAATCCGAATGATGTACTTTCAGAAGATTTGATTAATCATGTCTATCATACGGAGGTCATTAAACAGCCGCATTCCAAAATTGCAAAGCCGCAGCTTCATTTAATGCCGGGGAAGAAAAGTGAGAGAGAGGGAGAGCAAGTGAGAATGGATGAATCCTTATTGTCTATTAGTCCGGAACGTATTGTATTGCAATCTGAGCAGCCGATGAAAACAGTATCTTCCGGTGTGGTGGGAGCAGGGATCGGCTGGTACAGTAATTTTGTGAACAGACATGTTGATGCAAATTATAATTGTACGGATCATCGGGAGGAAATGCGGACGTATTTAACACATCATGGATTTCACGTTTCCCAAACGGTTGGAATGATGACAGCTGTTGCGTTAGAGGATAACAGTCACCGTGTGTATGAGGGAGATGGTTTCTCTGTCATGATTGTTGTGACAGCAGGCATGGGGAATGCTGTAGACAGTACGCGCATGAACTCACCGGTAGCTGGTCCGGTCAAACCGGGCACCATTAATACATGGATTTTTGTCAATGGAAAATTAACCGATGAAGCCTATATTCAGGCGATGATTACCGCAACAGAAGCCAAGGCACAGGTACTGCGTGATTGTCATATTCTTGATACAGTTACCAAAAAGCAGGCTACGGGAACATCCACAGACAGCATATTAGTTGCAGCGACGCAACAGGGAAAAGAGCTCGATTATGCTGGGACAGCAACGGAACTTGGACATATAATCGGGAAAGGCGTTTATCAAGAAATGAAGCAGTCGATAGAGCGTTATGTTAAGAGGAAAGAAAAACATGATCATTTATCATTTAATTAGTATCACACTGGCAGTAATTATGGATCGTTTTATTGGGGATCCGCCCAATTGGCCGCATCCAGTACGTTGGATGGGAAGTTTTATTGCGAGACTGGAAAAACGTTTGAATCATGGAAGGTATCAAAAATGGAAAGGGATTGCCCTTCTGTTTGCAGTAGCGATAACCGTTCTTGCGATTAGTCTCCTGATAAGCTGGGGAGCGTATCAGCTTCATCCTGCTGCTGGAATTTTG
Source organism: Oceanobacillus locisalsi (assembly GCF_042675985.1). Classification (NCBI taxonomy): domain Bacteria; kingdom Bacillati; phylum Bacillota; class Bacilli; order Caryophanales; family Bacillaceae; genus Oceanobacillus; species Oceanobacillus locisalsi. Next base: position 174,015 of record NZ_JBHTKK010000001.1, on the reverse strand, counting down.
GCAGAAGCATGTCTGATTGCAACGACAATAGCACAAAAGGATTTAGGAACGGCGGCACGGCGCGTTTATGAACCGTTAGCGTCAGGAGATATGGAGCAAGCCCATTATCAGGTTTCGATGATTGTTGGCAGAGATACAGAAGCGCTTGAAGAAGAAGAGATAACCCGCGCCACGGTAGAAACGGTAGCTGAAAGTATTGGAGACGGAATTACTTCTCCGCTTTTTTGGGCACTTATTGGAGGCGCTCCGCTGGCAATTTTGTACCGGGAAGTGAACACCTGTGATTCGATGATTGGACATAAAAATGAACAATATCAGCATTTTGGCTGGGCATCAGCAAAGTTCGATGATGTATTAAATTGGGTTCCCAGCAGGGTCACAAGTTTTTTGATGATGTTCACCAACCGTATACCATATCTAAAAAGAAAAGAAGCTTTAAAACGTTGGCGGGAAGATGCCAGGAAACATCCGAGTCCGAATAGCGGATTTTTTGAGGCTGCTGTTGCTTTATTCCTCGGAGTACAGCTTGGCGGGATTAATTATTACAAAGGGATTAAATCCGAGAGGGCACATATGGGAATAAGAAAACGCCCATTAGAAAAGGATGATATTTTACATACAATAAAAATCATGCAGCGCGCCGTGCTTACGTTCGTTATTATCTTATGGATTGGAGATGGCTTCCTTGCAGCTGCCGGCACATGGTTCTAACACAAAATATGTATATAAATCATTAGGAATGAAACAACCGGAACAAATCATTGATTTCAGTGTAAATATTAATCCGTTAGGTGCACCAGAAGTGTTACGGGAAAAATGGGATGAATGGTTTGCGGTGATTAATGATTATCCTGATCCATATGCGAACGATCTTATGGAACAGCTTGCCGTACAAGAAAATATACCAGTCACACATCTGCTTGCAGGAAATGGGGCTGCGGAAATCATCACGTTGATTGCCAGATATTTAGCGGGAAGCAGAGTAGCTGTTATTCATCCAGCCTTTTCAGAATATGCAACCGCCTGTGAGAATGAAGACTGTGACGTCATTCCGATTGTGCTCTCTGAGCCGGATTGGAATTTAGATGCTGCTGCATTAGAAAACCAGCTTCAGGGAGTAAAAGCAGTATTTCTGTGTAATCCCAATAATCCAACCGGCATGCATTATCAGCGGGAAACGGTAGAAGCATTCATGGAAATTTGTAAAAAAACCAATACGCTTTGTGTTATTGATGAAGCTTTTTATGATTTTTTACCCGAACCAGTGACGTATATAAAAACCGTGCTGCATCAAGAGCATGTGTTAATTATTCGCTCCCTGACAAAAATGTACAGCATTGCCGGATTACGTCTCGGTTTTCTTGCAGGAAACCCTGCATTGCTGCAAAAGATTAGTAAATCAAAGCCGCATTGGAGTGTAAACGCTTTGGCGATGAAAGCAGGTGTTGCCTGTTTACAGGACAGATCCCATGTTACAGAAACAAGGAAATTTGTCGAAGCTGAACGAACAGCCATCTTTAAAGAGCTTAAGGAACTTGGTTTTGAGTATAGCTTATCCCGGTTGAATTTTTATTTATTAAGAGACCCTGCATTACCGGTACAGAAACAATTATTTCAATATCTGCTAAAACAGGGACTGGTACTGCGCCACACAGAAAACTTTCCAGGGATTGAAGGCAAATGGCTCCGTGTAGCGGTAAAGCAGCCGGAAGCAAATAAAAAACTGCTGGAGGCGTTAACTGTATGGAAACAGGAGAATTGATTTTTATTACAGGAGGCGTCCGCAGTGGAAAAAGTGCTTTTGCAGAGCAATTAGCAATCAGGCGTGCCCAGAAAACAGACAGCAATCTTCATTACGTTGCGTGCGGTATCCCATCTGATAAAGAGATGCAGGAACGCATTCAACGTCATCAACAGGACCGGGAACAATCTGGATTTTCGTGGAGAACGTGGGAACAGCCCGTTTATTTATCACCTGTCGCTAATCAGTTTACAACGCAGGATGTGATTTTATTAGATTGTGTGACGACACTTTTAAATAACTATTTATTTCAAGAAAAAGTACATCATGAAAATACCGTGTTAGAACTGGTGAGAGCGGATATAGCCGCACTTTGTGAGCATGCGGGCAAGGTAATTGTTGTTTCCAATGAAGTATTACAGGATATGCCTTATGAGGAAGAGTTTACACAGAATTATCAAAGAATATTAGGAAATGTGCATCAGCAGATTGTAAAGAGAGCGGATCTGGCTGTTTTAATCGAAAGCGGGATACCGGTTGTGAAGAAAGGGAGATTGAAATGAAAGGAATCATGCTTCAAGGAACTGCTTCCCATGTCGGAAAAAGTATAATTACGACAGCTATTTGTCGAATGCTCGCAAGACAAGGATTTCCAATTTCTCCCTTTAAAGCACAAAATATGTCGAGTCATCATGTAACGCTTGACACGGGTCAGGAGCTGGCTATTTCGCAATATGAACAAGCACAAGCAGCAAAACGAAAAGCAGAGCCTTGGATGAACCCTGTCCTGTTGAAACCGTTGAAAAACATGCAGACAGAAGTATTTTTTGATGGGGAGTTACAGGGGATTATAACGGGTGCGAAATTTAAAGCTATGTATTATCAAGAAGCGCTTCAAAAGATTAAACAAGGGTTAATCCAGGCAGAGGGTAGCAGTGATTTTATAATTATTGAAGGTGCCGGAAGTCCTGTGGAGATGAATTTAAAAGAACGTGATTTATCCAATATGGCAATTGCGGAGTTAGCTGACGTCCCGGTTCTTTTAGTAGCCGATATCGAAAGAGGGGGTGTTTTTGCCAGTATTGTCGGTACACTTGCTTTACTTACGGAAAAGGAACGTGCACGCGTGAAAGGAATCATTATTAATAAATTTACAGGTCATTCCTCTCTTTTTGTGGAAGGTGTAGAATGGCTGGAAAATAATACGGGTATTCCGGTAGTGGGGGTTCTTCCGTTTATTCAACATCAGCTGAATGAAGAGGATAGTCTTGATGGGGGGAACCGGCCTTTTCAACCCAATTTGACAAGTAAAGAAGCAGATTTTGAGAAACTTGCAAACCATTTTGAAGCAAATATCGATCGGGAAAAACTGCTGGAAATAATGAGGGGAACAGATTAATGTTACACAGCATCTGCTTGTTTGTTACAGGAATTCTTGTCAATCTGCAGTTTTTTACGAGTATCCCGATTAAAAAACAATTTTCTCTCAATCCGCATCAGCTAACGTATGCACTTCAAACATTTCCGCTATTAGGTTTGCTTCAGGGAAGCATCTATGCTGCTTTTTTATATGTATTACAAAGTTTCACACCCTTTACCGATTTGATCATAACATTATTTCTTTGGCTTTTACTAATTATGCTTTCAGGCGGTATTCATCTGGACGGCTGGATCGATACAAGTGACGCTTATTTCTCCTACAAGTCTCCGGAAAAGAGACTGGAAATTATGAAAGACCCGAGGGTAGGAGCCTTTGGGGTATTATCGGTCATTGTTTTCTTGTTTACCAGATTTATCGTTCTTTATGAACTTATGCAAGCTGGAGAAACGACAATTCTTCTTTTTATAGTACTTATTCCGTTTTTTGGGAAAATGCTGCTTGGTGTATTTCTGCAAATGCTCCCTCCAGCCAGGAAAGACGGGATGGCGAGTTTCTTTCAACAAGGTAAGAGCAATTTTATTTGCCTAATATATATGATTTATCTAGCGATGATCGGTATCTTCATTTTCTGGATGCAAGTGGATTTACTGCCTGCTTATTTCCTGTTTATTGTAGTGACACTGCTAACAAGTATAGTTATTGCTAAATGGATCATAAAAAATTTCGATGGCATAACAGGAGATACATTAGGTGCAAGTTCAGAGGGGATGGAATTGATACTATGGCTGACATTATTACTATTACATTACTGCGCCATGGTGTAACAAAGGCGAATCAGGAAAAAAGATACCTTGGCTGGACGGACGTGCCGCTTCTATCCGAAGAAATAGAAAGGTTAAAAGCGGCTCAAGATTTTGGAAAGCAGTTTGACTTATGTGCAACCAGTGATTTATTACGTGCTAAGCAAACAGCTGCCCTGCTTTGTCCAAAGCAGGAAAAAATAGAAATAAAGAATTTTAGAGAAATGCATTTTGGTGCATGGGAAATGAAAACCTATGAAGATTTGAAAAATGATCGACGTTACCGGGCATGGATTGACGATCCGGAAAGCATTGCACCCCCAACCGGAGAAAGTTTTCAGGAAATGAAGCAGCGAATCAATGCGGGCTTTCGGCAATTAAGACATCAGATTAATAAAAGACAAAGTGAAGATACATTGCTTACAGCACATGGTGGAGTCATCCGCCATTTATTAATAAAATGGACGAGAGAGCAGAAGTCATTTTTTGAATGGAAAGTACCGCATAAAAAAGGAATCCGCTTAACATGGGAAATAGATGACTGGAAGGATGAGCGAAAATGCATTTCGTTACAGGAGGTGCCTTTAACGGAAAAAGAAAATGGGTGAAGCAGTATTATCCTGCTGATACAACATGGTTTTCAGCAATGGAATATGACAGGTGGCCGGTCCCGGATGAAAATGTACATTCCATGGTTATTTTTGAAGGGCTGGAAGCATGGATAAGCAAAGAAATAAATACAGAATTATCCGCGGACAGACTGTTAGACCGGAATATTAAAAAGGTAAAGAAATGGTTGGAATGGGAACAAAACGAGGAAAATCACAGGCTTGTATTGATTGGAACAGATATTTCAAAAGGAATTGTACCAATGGAAAAAGACAAACGTCTGCAGCGAGACGTTACCGGCTGGTTCTATCAAAAGTTAGTGGAGCAGGCAGATCGGGTGGATCTAATTTGGTATGGCATTTCCGAAACAATAAAAAATAAAGGGAGAGATTAGAATGAGACTTTACACACGAACAGGGGACAAAGGACAAACAGCGCTAATTGGCGGGAAAACAAGCAAAGATGACGTGCGTGTAGAAGCATATGGTTCAATCGATGAAATCAATTCCTTTGTCGGCTGGACGATTTCCTGCCTGAACCAGGATGGGTTTGAAGATATTATAGAAGACCTGGTAAAAATTCAGCATGAGTTATTTGATTGCGGAACAGAGCTTTCCAATGTTTCCAAGAAGGAACGCCCTCATCAGCTGACAGAAGAGATAATTACCTACCTGGAAGAGCGGATGGATCAATTAATTGATGAAGCACCAGACCTTGAACGTTTTATTTTGCCGGGCGGTTCCATGGCGGCATCTGCACTCCACGTTGCAAGAACAGTGACAAGAAGAGCGGAAAGACAAATGGTGACACTTTACCATGGAGCGGAAGAAATAAACCCCATTCCATTAAAATATATTAACCGTCTCTCCGATTACTTTTTCGCAGCTGCACGTGTTGTGAATGCACGTCTGGAAGTGGCGGATGTGGAATACGAGCGGAGTGCGAGAGTATTTCGCGGCAGTCACAAGAAAAAAGAGAAGTAAACATCAATGACCAATGCAGTTATTTTGCCGTTTGAGGCAAACAAAGAATTAGTGATTACGACAGATAATAGTGGAGCGATTGGGGAAAAAGAAGCCGACATAGTGAAAACTTCTAATCAAATCGTCGGGAAATTTGCTTGCCGTGTTGTACTGATGGAATGCCTGGCGGAAGTTGCCGAACCTGTTGCGGTGATTATGCAAAACTTTACGGGGGATACAGCCTGGCAGGATTATGAATCAGGCGTTCGTGAAGAGCTTGCTGAAGCCGGGTTTGCGGAACTGCCAATTACCGGAAGCACGGAAAGCAACTTTCCAGCCTTGCAATCTGGTCTTGGATTAACATTGATAGGAAAAAGAAAACAGAGAGATAGGTACCAATGGACAGGTGAGGAAAGTTTTGCGGTGGTAGGTACACCATATGTTGGTAATGATGTACTTGAGCATAAGGAGCATCTACCAAGCGCTTCTCTTTTGAAAAAATATGTTCAAACAACAGGAGTCAAAGCTGTTATACCCGTTGGTTCCAAAGGGATTGCAAAAACATTCCGGCTATGGACAGGCAGGGATGCAGAACTGGAATCAACCATGGATTTACAAACATCAGCAGGTCCTGCAACATGTTTTATAATTGCTTATAGCAAAGAGAGCGCAGAGGAGGCAGAACAGCTTGCAGGCAGTCTTTTTCATCCATTAATTGTATCCAATCGCTGAAAAGAAGACATGTCTATTTTCGGAGTTAGTTGGGTTAATGCATAACTAGGGGGACAAGAAATTCAAAGAGATTTAAAATTTAATTATTCATGGAATAAAGAATATCCAAAGAAATTTGTTTTCGTGCATAGATATAGATGCCTTCTTACTTTATAGAAATACGTGTCTTGAATAAATCCCCCTATGAAAAATAATCCGTTTACTATATAATAAAATTAACAAACTTTATATGGAAATTATTTTGGTTCATTTACAATGCTGTGAATGATTAAAAAGGAATCAGGTGTAAATCCTGAACGGTCCGGCCACTGTGAATGGTAGGTTTGCTCTGTATTGCCACTGGATAATCCCGGGAAGGCGGAGCAGATAATAGCCATGAGTCAGGAGACTTGCCAAAGTAATATGCACAGCTGCCTTCTGGGAAAAGGAGATGCATACTAGTAATTCAATGAAATACAAATTGAATTTTATTAGCTGCTCTCAACTAAAGACAGGTGAGGGTTTTTTTAATGTGTATAGAGCGGTAAGTAATAGGTATCACGCTTATCGTCGTTGCTTACTTTGGTTTGCGCGAAACCAAAAGTTTGTTAACCATTTGGAGCATTGCGGCGCAGCAATCTCTCTAAAGCCTTACATTCGTCGTAAGGATGGATAACGTTACAAAGAAGTAACCGAACGGACAGGTCATTACAAAGAAGTAATACCTGCAATGATGGAAGGTTTACTCCAAAGAAGTGGCAGATCTTCCTGTTTTTATTTATAAGAAACTCTATAAGTTAAAATTGACAAGGTTAACAGATTAATAGTACACTACAGGTAACACAAAGACGTGTCGTTTAAAAGCAGGGGAGCTTTACAGAATGATATATTCTGTAGAGTTTTCCTGTCTTTTTTTATGTCAAAAAATGAGGAGGAGTTTTCTTGAAAAAGGTTGCTTTTCAAACAGATATTTATTATGGAAAGAATGCATTAGATTATTTGAAAACGGTTCATGAACAGCGGATTTTCATTGTTTTGGATCCATTTCTTCAAGAGACGAAAATCCTTAAAAAAATAGAAAATTATCTTTCAACGGGAAATAATACGTGGCAATTATTTGCAGAGGTGGTACCGGATCCACCGATTGAAAATGTTACTGCTGGTGTAGAAGCGATGAGAGACTTTGAGCCTGATTTTGTTATTACAATTGGCGGGGGTTCTGCAATGGATGCTGCAAAAGCGATAAAAGATATCGCTAAGAAGGTTTACGCTATGAAAGAACTGCCGCTTCTTGCTATTCCAACTACGAGTGGTACTGGTTCGGAAGTAACTTCCTATTCGGTGATCACGGATCAAAATAAAGGGGTGAAGTATCCATTAACCGCGGATTCTTTAATTCCAGAAACAACCATTTTAGACGTCGTGCTTGTGAAAACTGTTCCTAAGTCAATTGTAGCAGATACAGGGATGGATGCTTTAACCCATGCTGTAGAGGCTTATGCAGCTAAAAATGCGAATGATTTTTCAGATGCCATGGCGGAAAAAGCGATTCGATTACTTTTTGATTATCTGCCAAAATCTTATCAGAATGAAGAGGATGAAGAGGCGAAAGAAAAGGTTCATCATGCATCGACATTAGCAGGTTTTGCATTTAATACAGCTGGTTTGGGAATTAATCATAGTATTGCACATGCCTCAGGAGCAAGATTTCATATTCCGCATGGTCGGCTGAATGCGATTTTACTCCCATCTGTTATTGCGTTTAATGCCGGTGTTCATCAAAATGATAATCAGCATTTAACTCCGGCAGCAGGCAGGTATGCATCACTTGCCCGATTATTGAATCTTCCTGCAACGAATCAAGCAAGCGGAGTAAGAAGCTTTATCAAAGAAGTGGAGAAGCTTCGAAAAAAATTAGATATCCCTGCTAATTTAAAGGCCTATCAATTGGAGTACAACGATGAGATAGAAAGAGAAATTGTGGATGCTTCCTTAAACGACAGCTGTACAAGTATGAATCCGGTAGAACCAACATATCAGGATATTGCAGCTATTTTAAAAAAGATAAGATAATTATCAGGCTAAGTCGAATAGAAAATAAGCTTGCAAGAAAGTGCTTTCAAATATATAATGATGGTAGAAGCACAATGGGGTGCGTAAGAAATGAAATGAATGCAATTCGTTGATGATAAAGCAAAGGGGCTTTGAAAAGGATGAATCTTTTTCGGGGTCCCTTTTGGCTTTTTTAGGCTATTAGATAGAGATGAGACTTTCCCTAAGTGTCATTGAATTATACTGCTAAGGAGTATGGATATGAATGCAAAAATTGTGATAGTCGACGATGAACCTATTACAAAGATGGATTTACAGGAACTTTTGGAGGAAGCTGGATACGATGTCGTAGGGCAAGCTTCTGACGGGTTTGAGGCAATCGATGTTTGTCAGGAACAACGCCCGGATTTAGTCATTATGGATATAAAAATGCCTGTATTAGACGGACTAAAGGCAAGCAAAAAAATTATGTATGATAAAATTGCCGGCGGAATATTGCTGCTGACTGCTTTTTATGATGAAACATTTGTAAAAAAAGCAAGAGAGATCGGAGCACTTGGATATTTAGTAAAACCGCTGGATGAAAAATCTTTTATTCCAACAGTTGAAATGTGCCTGTCTAGAGCAGAAAAAATCCAATCTCTGGAGAAACAAGTAGAAGAAGTATCTCAAAAGCTGGAAGACCGGAAAATTATTGATATTGCTAAGGGTTTATTAATGAAGGAAAGAAATCTGGATGAGCAGGAGGCTTATAAGCTCTTGCGTAAAATGAGTATGGATGGAAGGAAGTCTATCAGTGAAGTTGCCAGGACGATAGCAATAGTATATGAATAAACAAAAAAATAAAATTATGGAATTATGCAAGAAGTATACAGACATGACAGAGGAAGAAATCGCAATTATCTATCAGAAATCGCAGGCACTGGATGAATTAGCTGCTATCTTTGATTGTGATATTTTCATCGATGTTCCTTTAAAGAATAGTACTGCATCTATTGTCATTTATCATGTACTTCCTGTCTCCAAAGGATCTCTTTATGAGCAATCTCCTGTAGGTCAGCCGGCAATGAAGATGAATGAGCCCGGGGTTTGGAAGGTCTCTCGAACTGGAGGAAAGTTAAAAGGATATAAAGCGTTTACGCAGGAGAACGTATTTATTCGGCAAAATATATATGCTATTGAATACCAGGATAAGATCCTTGGTACCTATATTATGGAAGAGCCTTTTCATGAAATGCAAGATGATACGGCAGAAGAGCAAAATGATTATATGGTTATGACAGCACGATTAAATAACTATATTGACGACGCAATCTACTTTTTTGATGCTTCCAGCAAACTTATTTTTCAAAATGAAAAAGCAGATAGTATTTTAAAGGATAGTCTGCAAGATGAAGTTTATTATAATCAGTTATTTGGTGATCAAATTCCTTATAGTGAACTTGTATTAAGCGATAAAAATACAGTGATGAAGGAAATTGAGCTTGCTGATAAGTTTTATATGATGAAGCAAATTATTTTAGAAGATGATAAGTTAGAATTTGCAATTATTTTAAGGGATATCACACAATTGAAAAATAAAGAAGCAGAGATCATCTCTAAGACAGAGGCAATAAGAGAAACGCATCATCGTATAAAAAATAATTTGCAGACGATGGCATCTCTTCTTCGAATGGAGAAAAGAAGAAGCAATAATGAAGAGATTAAACATATTCTATCAGACAATATGAACCGAGTTATGTCCATTGCTGCAACACATGATATTTTAGCAAGACAGCTTGGGGACGAGGTTGAGTTAAGTGAGGTCATTAAATTTATTGTGAATAATATGCATCGAAGCTATATGCTGTTAAATAATCTTGAATTAAGCCTTGATGCAGAAGAATCAATTATTGTCAGAAGTGAAATTGCAACTTCTGTATCCCTTATTGTGAATGAACTTGTACAAAACAGCTATAATCATGCTTTCGCAGGAAGAAACAGCGGGAAGTTAAAAGTATCTTTGAAAAAGCAGGGAGATACAGTGATTATTACTGTTGCAGATAATGGAATTGGTTTTTCCATTGATGAAATAAAAAAGAACAGTTTGGGATTAGTTATTGTTCAAAATTATGTGAAAGACAAGCTAAAGGGAACGATTCAATTTAACCGCCTGAAAAGAGGAATGGAAGTTGTCATTCAATTTAAACAAACACTATACGATGATGTATAAGTGGATCCGGAAGCAATGAAGCTTAAGGTATAAAGAAGATTGCTGTGCGCAATTTTTTATGCTTTAAGCTTTATTGCTTTTTTTAATATGCCTAAAAAGAAGGGAGGTGGGGAAATGGCTGAAGATGTTTTAAGTGTCGGAATCGATATTGGGACGTCCACCACACAGCTTGTATTCTCGCACCTGACAATAGAAAATACGGCATCTGCATTTAATGCTCCAAGAATTGTGATTATAGATAAGAAAGTCGTTTATAAGAGTGACATTATTGATACACCTCTTCTAGAAGGAAAACAAATTGATCAAAATCAGATTGAGCAGTTTGTAGCGAAAGAATATCAGAAAGCTGAGATTGCGAAAGAAACGATCCAAACAGGTGCTGTCATTATTACTGGAGAAACAGCTAGAAAAGAAAATGCCGAAGAGGTTTTACAAGGATTAAGCGGCTATGCCGGAGATTTTGTTGTTGCAACTGCCGGGCCTGATTTAGAGAGTATTATTGCAGCAAAAGGGGCTGGACTGCATCATTATTCCAAAGAGCATGCCGGCAAGCTGGTCAACCTCGATGTGGGTGGCGGAACAAGCAATATTGCTGTGATGGAAAGAGGCAATATCGTCGACACAGGATGTTTAGATATCGGCGGCAGATTGGTCAAAGTAAATAAGGAAACAAAGAAAATTGAATATATTTCAGAAAAGATTCAAGCGTTAATTGACGAAAATGACTGGCCGATTTATATAGGAGAACAGGCTACAGAGAAACTGCTCGAGCCATTAATTGAGCGGATGGTACAGCTTCTGGAGGAAAGTGTTGATGTTCGTAACCCAACAAAAGCTTTTTTCAATATCGTGACACATAAAGGAATTAAAAATACTGCAGATATGTCACATATTTCATTCACAGGAGGAGTAGCTGAGGCTATCTATCGATCGTCAGAAGGTGACGTGTTCAGATATGGAGATATTGGTATTCTGTTGGGAACAGCAATCAGGAAATCTGCATTAACACAACAGTTGACACTGGTAGAACCGAAAGAATTAATACGAGCTACTGTTGTTGGAGCCGGATCGCATACAACAGAAATTAGTGGGAGCACAATTCATTATTCTCAAAATAAATTTCCTATTAAAAATATCCCAGTTATAAAGATTTCCGATGAAGTCATTAATCATGGTGACGCTATTGAAGGTTATGTAGAGGAAAACGTAAGCAGGTTTCAATTAGAAGAAGAAAAGCAGCGAGTAGCGTTATCTTTTTCAGGCAGAGAAGTATCAAGTTTTAAAGATATTACAAAGGTAGCTGAAAAAATAGCGCAAGGTGCTAGGAGTTATCTTGATTTAGGACTTCCGCTCATTGTCATTGTAGAGAAGGATATTGGAAAGGTACTTGGGCAGACACTTTATACCATGCTTGGTAAAGATCTGGAAATCATTTGTATTGATAGTGTTTTTGTAGAGGATGGAGATTATATTGACATTGGACATCCGCTTGCAGAAGGGAGTGTGTTGCCCGTCGTAATTAAAACACTCGTATTTAATTAGTATTGTCAATTTTGAGAGGAGGATAAGTATGATTTTAAGCACTGTGTTATTTGGAAGAAACTATCAATTTAAATCTGTTAACGAAGTCATGGCAAAAGCAAATGAAGAAAAATCGGGCGATGTGATGGCTGGGATTGCGGCAGAATCAGCAGAAGAACGCGTTGCTGCCAAGGTTGTTTTAGCAAATTTAACATTGGAGGATTTGCGGGATAATCCAGCTATTCCTTATGAGCAAGATGAAGTGACACGAATCATTCAAGATGGTTTAAATAAAAAAATCTATGATTCTATCAAGCGATGGACTGTTCAGGAGCTTCGTGAAAAATTACTTGATTACAATACATCAGGAAATGATATTAGAAGAATTTCAAGAGGGCTAACTTCAGAAATGGTAGCTGCTGTAACAAAGCTGATGTCCAATTTAGACTTGATTATGGCAGGAAATAAAATAACCGTTACAGCTCATTGCAATACAACGATTGGCTTGGAAGGAACTTTGTCAGCAAGATTACAGCCGAACCATCCATCTGATAATGAGGATGGAATTGTCGCATCTATTTTAGAAGGCCTTTCTTATGGTTCAGGCGACGCTGTTATTGGATTAAATCCAGTAGATGACACTTTAGAAAGTGTGAAGCGGATGTTCCATCGTTTAGAGGAAGTAAAAAATAAATATGCGATTCCTACGCAAAATAGCGTGCTTGCCCATGTTACCACACAAATGCAGGCTATTCGAGAAGGAGCACCTGCTGATCTTATCTTCCAATCGATTGCTGGCTCGGAAAAAGGAAATACAGCCTTTGGAATAAGCGGAGAATTGATTGCTGAGGCAAGAGAGCTTGCTTTGCGAGAAGGAACTGCTGCCGGGCCTAATGTCATGTATTTTGAAACAGGACAAGGTGCTGAATTATCTTCTGACGCGCATCATGGCGTAGATCAACTCACATTAGAAGCCAGATGCTACGGATTTGGTAAAACTTATGAACCTTTCTTGGTAAATACCGTTGTAGGGTTCATTGGACCAGAATACTTATATGATTCGAAGCAAGTTATTCGAGCTGGGTTAGAAGATCATTTTATGGGCAAACTTTCTGGGTTACCAATGGGTGTGGATGTTTGTTACACCAACCATATGAAAGCAGATCAGGATGACATGGAGCTGTTAGGTACATTACTTGCTCAAGCAGGGGTTAATTTCTTAATTACAGCTCCGCATGGAGATGATGTCATGCTCAATTATCAAAGCCTTGGTTATCATGAAATTCAAACATTGCGCGAGTTGTTACGGTTAAAACCGATTAAGGAGTTTGAAGAATGGTTGCAAAAAATGAATGTTATTGATCTTTCTGGAAGGTTGACGGTTCAAGCAGGAGACGCATCATTATTCTTAGTGTGAGGAGGGCAAAGAATGGCAACAGATACAGAATTAAAAACATTGATTGAAAAAATTGTTCGGGAAATGGCTGGAGAAATTAATTCTTCTGAGGGGCATGCTTTAAAAACACAGTCAGAAAGAAGTACTAACCAGACGAGCAGTGATGAAGTTTTGCCAGATATATCTGAAATATTAATAAAGAAAGAACTTCTTGTACCAGAACCGGCAGATGAAGAAGGCTATTTGGATATGAAAGATAAAACGCCTGCACGTTTAGGTGTATGGCGGAGTGGAACACGCTATATGACATCCAGTTCATTACGATTTAAAGCAGATCACGCAGCTGCCCAGGATGCTGTTTTCTCTTATGTGAACGAGGATTTTGTAAAGGATAATAATCTATATCCTATTGCAACGGTGTGCCAAGATAAGGATGAGTATGTTACTCGCCCAGACTTGGGAAGACAATTTACAGACGAAGTAAAAGAAAAAATCAAAACGCATTGCGGAAACCCTAAAGTACAAATCGTTGTAGGAGATGGTTTGAGTTCTGCTTCTATTGAAGCCAATCTGGAAAATACATTACCTGCTATTAAACAAGGACTGAAACTTCACGGCATAGAGGCGACTAATGATTTATTTATTAAACACTGTCGTGTGCCAGCGATGGATGTTGTTGGCGAAATGACCGAAGCGGAAGTTGTTTGTTTACTTGTTGGAGAACGTCCGGGGCTAGTAACAGCAGAATCAATGAGTGCTTACATCGCCTACAAGCCAACTGTTGGTATGCCAGAAGCAAGGCGTACTGTTATATCCAATATTCATGAGGGCGGAACACCTCCAGTGGAAGCGGGAGCGCATATTGCAGAATTAATAAAGAAAATGATTGATAAAAAGGCTTCTGGTCTTGATCTGAATAAGGTATAAAGGATCCCGCCTTTTTGAACACAAATGGCAGGAAACATTCAAAAGACGATAAAGCATAGAAACGGAGGGTTTACCATGAAGGGTGATGCGCTTTATGCACAGGTCTTGGGTGTGAAGCTGATTTCAAATGTAGATGCTCATTTAGCAGACGAACTAAAATTACTCCCTGATCAGCGGAGTATCGGAATTTTAACAGGTGATACAGATGATGTCGTCTACACGGCATTAGATGAAGCAACAAAGAAAGCGGCTGTAGAGGTTGTTTATGCAGAATCGATGTATGCTGGTGCAGATAATGCCACAACCAAATTAACTGGAGAAGTTATTGGCATTTTGGCAGGCTATAATCCCGAGGAAGTAAAAAGCGGATTGGATGCTGCACTGTCTTATATAGAGCATGACGCTTATTTTGTCAGTGCCAATGAAGATGATTCGATTCCTTACTTTGCACATTTGGTATCACGGACGGGAACATTCCTTTCCAAACAAGCAAATATCGCAGAAGGAGAAGCAATTTCATATTTAATTGCTCCTCCATTAGAAGCTGTCTACGCATTAGATATGGCCTTGAAGTCAGCGGCTGTAAAGTTGGTTGCATTCTTTGGACCGCCATCCGAAACAAACTTTGGAGGCGCCTTATTAACTGGAAGTCAATCTGCCTGCCAAGCTGCCTGTGAAGCATTTGCAAGTGCAGTAAATGATGTGGCAGATAATCCAAAAGGATATTAGGTGAGTTAAATGGAAGCATTAGGACTAATTGAAACTAGGGGATTGTTAAGTTCAATAGTTGCAGCAGATGCAGCTGTGAAGGCGGCAGACGTGAAACTTTTAGATACAGAAATTATCAAAGGCGGGCTGGTCACTGTTCAGTTGTTGGGAGATGTTGCTGCTGTTCAAGCTGCTGTAGAAGCTGGTGAACATACGATTACTTCTTTCCAAACATTGATTTCTGTACACGTTATTCCGAGAATGCATCATGAAACCAGTACCATTTTAAAAAAACTTCCGCAAACAGCACTGGCCCCTGCGCTGAAAACAACACAAGTGGAAAAAGCTGAAACAGAAGAACAACAGTCTAATCACACAACTGTAGCTTATGAACATCCTATCCACGACTTTGATCAAGAACATTTGGAAAAGATGACGGTACTTCAATTACGACAGCTTGTCAGAGAAAATAATGTGAGTTTGCTAGACGCAACAAAAAATATAAAGTATGCAAGAAAAAGTGAACTGATTCAGGCACTATTAACAGAAGATAATAATAAATAGGTTTATTAATTAAAGGAGGAATTTATAATGCAAACAAATGCGTTAGGAATGGTAGAGACAAAAGGTTTAGTTGGAGCAGTAGAAGCAGCCGATGCCATGGTGAAGGCAGCGAATGTAACGTTGGTTGGGAAAGAACAGATTGGAGCAGGATTAGTAACGGTACTTGTCAGAGGAGATGTTGGTGCCGTGAAAGCAGCAACAGATGCTGGAGGAGCAGCAGCTGATCGTGTTGGAGAGTTGGTATCCGTTCATGTTATTCCTCGTCCGCATGCGGAAGTTAGTGCGATTCTTCCAAAGGAATTAGGAGAGGCTTAGATTTTAGAAATCTAGAAGTAGCTGATCGAGAGAATTGAGGTGAGAGAGTTGGACGAGCTACTTATAAAAACGATAGAAGAAGCAGTAAAAAAAGAAATGTTGAATCAATCCTTAGTTGAAATTGAATCGTCAGGAAGACATGTCCATTTAAATAGAGAAGCGATTGATTATCTGTTTGGTACAGGCTATCAACTAACAAAAGTAAAAGAATTATCCCAACCTGGACAGTTTGCTTGTAAAGAAAGAATAACAATTAAAGGTCCTAAGGGGAAAATTGAAAATGTAGTCATTTTAGGTCCTGAAAGAAGTGCCTCTCAAGTTGAAGTATCTAAGACAGACACGGTTGTTTTAGGGGGCGATATTCCCATCAGAGAAAGTGGAGATATTGATGAAACACCAGGAATCACACTAATTCATGGAGATAAGGAGCTTCACTTGGATAAAGGGCTCATTGTCGCTAAGCGGCATATCCATGTCGCTTTACATGATGCGGCAAAACTTCAGGTGGAGCATAACGAAATTGTGCAGGTGAAAGTATTTGGCGAGCGATCCCTTATATTTGATGATGTTGTTATCCGTGTACACCCTAACTATCAGACTTACATGCACATTGATTTTGATGAAGCGAATACCTGTGGTTTTCAGCGGGGAGCACTGGGTAAGATTATTAAGAAAAATAGAGGAGAAACAGATTCAAATATAAATACAGTAGTGATCTCAAAAGAAGATTGCTCTGTACCAGAGCCTGATACGGAGTTTTTAGAAAAGAAGGTTATTACAGAAAGAGATGTACAGAAATTCTTAATGCAAAAAAAGAAAAAACTTCTTATCCCACAAAATAGTATTATAACACCGTTGGCAGGAGATTATGCGAAAAAGCATACAATAATAATTCAACGATGTGAGGAGAATGAGGTATGATCATTGGCGATGTGATGGGCTCTGTGTGGGCGACTAGAAAAGATGAAAGATTAAACGGTTTGAAATTATTAATTGTAAAACCAATCTATAATGATGATCTAGCCTCTACTTTTGTTGCCGCAGATATAGCTGGTGCAGGAGTAGGAGATACCGTTTTAGTTACAAGAGGAAGCAGTGCACGGTCAGTCTTTGGAAAAGAAAGGTTGCCTATTGATTCCGTTATTGTAGGAGTAGTTGATTCGATTGATATGAATCAAAAGGAATAGAAATCACTGGGGTTTAGGAGGGAAGAGGTATGGGGATTAATGAGATCGTAATCTATATTATGGTCATTTTTATGGTAGTCGGTGCACTTGATAAAATATTTAAAAATAAGTTAGGTCTGGGAGATAAATTTGATGAAGGAATTATGGCAATGGGGGCTTTGGCACTTGCGATGGTTGGTATTATCGTTATGGCTCCTGTCTTAGCAAATGTGCTAAGTCCTATAATTGTTCCGATTTATACCGCACTTGGTGCGGATCCGGCCATGTTTGCTGGAAGTTTATTAGCTATTGATATGGGAGGTTTGCAACTGGCTCAAGAACTTGGCCAAAGTCAGGATGCAGCGATGTTCTCGGGAATTGTGCTGGGGGCAATGATGGGAGCGACTATTGTTTTCTCTATTCCTGTATCTTTAGGAATTATTAAAAAAGAAGATCAGCGTTATCTCGCTACAGGGATGTTAGCAGGCTTTATCGCTATTCCGTTTGGAGCAATTGTTGGCGGATTAGTTGCTGGATTTTCCTTCTCCATGGTTATCATGAATTTAATTCCGATTTTTATCTTAGCAATACTTGTGATTTTAGGTCTTTGGAAAATACCAAATCAAATGATTAAGGGTTTTACAATTTTTGGTTATGGTGTTGTGGTCGTTGCTACAGCAGGATTGGCAATTGGAATCATTGATGTTTTGACAGGAATTACAGTAATTCCTGGAATTGCTCCTTTAGAAGAAGGGATACAAGTAGTTGGAAGTATTGCGATTGTGCTTGCTGGAGCATTTGTCATGGTAGAAGTAATAACCCGTGTATTTAAGAAACCGTTAATGGGTATGGGTAAAATGTTAGGGATGAATGATGTTGCTGCTGCTGGCATGGTTGCAACCTTAGCGAATAACATTGCTATGTTTAACTTGATGAAAGATATGGATAATCGTGGAAAGGTAATTAATGTAGCCTTCTCTGTGCCGGCAGCATTTGTTTTAGGAGATCATTTAGGTTTTGCTGCTGGAGTAGCTAGGGAAATGATTTTCCCAATGATTATCGGTAAGTTTGCTGGAGGAATTATCGCGATTGTTATCGCGATTGTAATTGCAAATGCTATTTTAGGAAAAAGTGAAGAAAAAACAAATAAATTAAACAAAACAGCCACTTAAAAGATATGAAAACAACTTTCCTATCGAGTAAAAGGAAAGGAAAGAGGGAGAGCATATGGAAGAGAAAAAAAGATTTATTCAAGAATTTGTCCCTGGGAAACAGGTAACGTTAAGCCATTTAATAGCTAATCCTTTCGAGGATATGTTTGATAAATTAGGTGTCCAAAGAGCGGGAGCTTTAGGGATATTAACATTGACTCCAAGTGAGACAGTGATTATAGCTGGAGATCGCGCAACCAAGGCAGCAAATATTGATATCGGCTTTCTTGATCGATTTACTGGTAGCCTGGTGATTGTTGGCAGTGTCTCTGAAGTAGAAACAGCGTTAAATGACGTCAATCAATTTTTAGAAGAAATCTTACATTATACTCCTGCAACTCTTACAAAATCTTAAAATTTTGAGGGGAGGAAATATTAATGCCATTGAAAAATCGAGCCATGATTTTAGGTGGAATTGATGCTGGAAAGACGACATTAAAAGAAGCACTTTTTGGCAGAGAGAGGCAGCCTAAAAAAATAAAAACACAGTCTTTAATATATGAAGATTGGATTGTTGATACACCGGGTGAATATACAGAGAACCCCTTACATTATCGGAGTATTATGGCAACCTCCCTTGAGATAACGCATGTATTATTTGTGCAAGATGCAACGAATGAAAAAACAATTTTTGCACCTGGATTCAGTTTAGGGATTAATAAATTGCCCATTGGTATCGTTACAAAAGCAGACGCAAGTGAAGCAAATATAGAACGAGCAATCCATTTATTAAAAAAGGCTATCGTCAAGGGACCAATTGTGATTACATCTGCCTATACAGAGGAAGGTATAGATGTTATTCCTCCTCTTGTGGAGTGTCAGTCAATAGATGAAATGAGAGAATATGTTACCAAAAACCCATCTGAGAATCTAATTTTCTATGAAAATGCTAAAACCTAAAGGTAACAGCAAGGTAGGAAGGAGAAATAAGATGGATAAAGAATTTGTAGAAAAAGTAACGAAAATGGTTGTCACCGTCTTAGAAGAAATGAAAGAAGAAAATTTCGATAAACAAACAACAGTTAAAATATGGCCTCATGAAAGTCCGCCTCCAGCTCCTGTAGAACAAAAGGTAGAAGAGGTGGAATATAAGAGGGATGAGGTTATTGTCCTTAAGCCATATACAGAGGGAAATTAGGTAAGAAAGGAGTGCTACGATTGACATTAGATAAAGATTTATCCTCTATTCAAGAGATGCGGGATACAGTGAAAAAAGCGAGCAGAGCACAGCAAGAATTTATGCAATTCTCGCAATGGAAAATTGATTCTATTGTGAAAGCAATCGCGACAGCTGCTTTCAATCAATCTAAAGAGTTAGCGCAACTGGCAGTAGAAGAAACAGGGATGGGAGTAGCAGAACACAAGCTTTTGAAAAATCAAGTTGGCTCAAAAGATGTTTATGAATCGATTAAAGATGAAAAAACGATTGGGGTTATTCATGAGGATAAAGAAAATAAAATAACGGAAATCGCTTATCCTTATGGTGTAGTAGCTGCAATTATTCCGACAACCAATCCAACTTCTACAGCAATGTTTAAGACACTAACAGCTTTAAAGTCAGGAAATGCGATTGTTGTCAGCCCACATCCACGTGCTAAAAAATGTACTGTTGAAACACTGAAGGTTTGTATGCAGGCTGCATTAGAAGAAGGTGCACCAGAAGGACTAATTGGCTGGATTTCGGAACCTAGTATGGAAGCAACAAATCAATTAATGACGCATCCAGATGTGAATTTAATTCTATCAACTGGCGGAGGAGGGCTTGTTAAAGCAGCCTATAGTTCAGGAAAGCCTGCATATGGAGTAGGACCTGGAAATGTTCCAGTGTACATTGAGAAATCAGCAAATGTTGAGAAGAGTGTCCAGATGGTTGTAGATAGTAAAACTTTTGACCATGGAACCATTTGTGCAACAGAGCAATCAATTGTTGTAGATCAGGCAATTCAAGAACAAGTAAAAAAAGAATTGCAAAAGAATGGTTCCTATTTTTGTAACCCTGAAGAGAAAAAGAAAATGGAGCAGATTATTTCCATTGAGCCAGGTAAGGTAAATCCAGATATTGTTGGAAAGTCAGCGTTAAAAATTGCTGAATTAGCGGGGTTAGATATTCCGAGTGATACGAGACTCTTAATAGCTGAAGAGGACCAAGTAGGGAAGAATGTTCCTTTTTCTCTGGAAAAGCTAGCTCCGGTATTTGCATTGTATACAGCACAAAATTCGAATGATGCAAAAGAAAGGTGTTTAGAACTGTTAAATTTGGGAGGAAGAGGCCATTCTTTCTCCATTCATACAGAAGATGATCATCTCGTCCGTGAATTTGGTAAGGCAATGCCAGTCTCTAGAGTAATCGTAAATACGCTGTCATCGATAGGTGCAGTAGGAGCTACAACGGCATTAGCGCCTTCCATGACTTTAGGTTGTGGAGCATATGGTGGAAATATCAGTTCCGAAAATATAACTGCACGTCACCTTTATAATGTAAAACGAATTGCTTACGGTGTGAAGGAAGCTGATATTCCTCAACCTGGAAAAACAGCCGATACGAAAGCAGAACCAAGTAAACAAGTAGAGAGTTTAACGAAAGAAGCAGTTGAAAAATCTGGGGTAGCTACTGAAGGTATTGATAAAACAAAGATAGAACAACTTGTAAAAGAGATTTTAAAAGAATATCAAAATCAATCATAATTTAAGGAGGAATTTAAAATGGGTAAAGTAAATGGTGCACTAGGAATGGTAGAAACAAAAGGATTAGTAGGAGCAATTGAAGCAGCAGATGCGATGGTAAAGGCTGCGAATGTGAATTTGATCGGGAAGGAACAAATTGGTGCAGGTTTAGTAACTGTCCTTGTTAGTGGAGATGTAGGGGCAGTAAAGGCAGCTACCGATGCTGGAAGTGAAGCAGCAAATCGTGTTGGAGAATTATTATCTGTGCACGTCATTCCACGTCCGCATAGTGAATTATCTGATATTCTTCCAGATTAATAGAGGGAATAGGTGCTTCCATAAGGGAGTACCTAACTTCTTTGAATCTATAAAAAGAAAGAAATACATAACAAGGAGGGATTTACATTGACTTTTAAACGAAGAAAATTTGCAGTAATCGGTGCTGGATTCACTGGCGCAACAACAGCTTTTTTATTGGCTCAAAAAGAGTTAGGGGATGTTGTTTTAGTAGATATTCCTGACCAGGAAAACCCAACAAAAGGAAAAGCTTTAGATATGTTAGAGTCAGGACCTGTAGAAAGGTTTAATGGGAAAGTTATTGGCACATCAGATTATGAAGATATAAAAGGTGCTGATATGGTAATTATTACTGCAGGAATTGCCAGAAAACCAGGGATGAGCCGTGATGATCTTGTCGCAATTAATGCTGATATTATGGTGGATATATCGAAGAAAATTGTCCGCTATGCTCCAGAAAGCTACATTTTAGTATTAAGCAATCCTGTAGATGCGATGACGTATACTTGCTTTAAAACGACTGGATTTCCAAAGAATCGGGTAATTGGTCAATCCGGTGTATTAGATACTGCACGTTTTAACACATTTGTGGCAGAAGCGTTAGAGCTTTCTGTAGAGGATGTAACTGGATTTGTACTTGGCGGCCATGGAGACAGCATGGTTCCGTTAATACGCTATTCCAATGTAGGCGGTATACCAATCAGCAATTTATTGCCAAAGGAAAAGCTGGATGCGATTGTGGAACGAACTCGAAAAGGCGGAGGAGAAATTGTAAATCTTCTCGGTAATGGAAGTGCTTATTATGCTCCCGCTGCCTCCCTGGTTGAAATGGCAGAGGCAATTGTAAAGGATAAAAAGCGTATATTGCCATCCATTGCTTTCTTAGAAGGGGAATACGGCTACAGTGATATTTATTTAGGAGTACCGACAGTTCTCGGAGGAAAAGGAATTGAAAGTGTCATCGAGCTTCCGTTAACAGAAGAAGAACAGCAGCAGTTAAACCAATCAGCAGATGATGTAAAGCAGGTTATTGCTTCACTTTCATTGAATAAATAAAAAGAGGATAGAAGTATGTTTTTATTCGAATAACAAATCTTTATGGAAATGTTTAGCTACATTAATACTAATGAGCAGTACGTAATTAGCGCAATTCAAATTTTGGTGTGCACAGTGTTTGCTTTTACCATAGAATGTTGTTTTATTTGATTTAAAAATGCTTTATATAAAAAATTTATTTTATATAAAATTAAAGGAAAATATCAGAAATATATATATATTTCAATGAAAATGTAGCATTTCTTTTTTTAGAGTAAAATGACAAAAGGAGGTGTAGCAAAAACTCACTTGACATTTACATAGACTAACAGTAGAATTTTTATTGGGCTCTTTGAATATAATCGCAAAGCGTTTCCCCTGAGAGATAAGAGGGGGAAACGCTTTTCTTATTAGATAGGAAAACAACAGTAAAATCGTCTTCTTGTGATAACTTTTTTGATTTATGCAGAAAATAGCAGGAAGACAACCTAATAAATCAGTGGACAACATAACATAAAGAAAGAAGGATGAGGACAAGTGACAAAGTATATTTTTGTAACTGGCGGCGTGGTATCATCGCTCGGAAAAGGGATTACAGCAGCATCATTAGGACGTTTATTAAAAAATCGCGGGTTAAAAGTAACCATTCAAAAATTTGATCCTTATATCAACGTAGATCCAGGGACAATGAGTCCTTATCAGCACGGTGAAGTGTTTGTTACAGAAGATGGTGCTGAAACGGATTTAGACTTGGGACACTATGAACGTTTTATCGATATTAACTTGAATAAATACAGCAATATTACGACAGGTAAAGTATACTCGAGCGTTATCCGCAAAGAACGTCATGGAGACTATCTTGGCGGAACAGTACAGGTTATTCCGCATATTACCAATGAAATTAAAGACCAGGTATTCCGTGCTGGAGAAGCTACGGGTGCAGATGTTGTTATTACAGAAATTGGCGGAACTGTCGGTGATATTGAATCCCTGCCATTTTTGGAAGCTATCCGCCAAATTAAAAGTGATGTAGGCCGGGATAGCGTCATGTATATTCATTGCACACTTGTTCCTTACATTAAAGCTGCCGGTGAAGTGAAAACAAAGCCGACACAGCACAGTGTGAAAGAATTACGTTCTCTTGGTATCCAGCCGGACGTCATTGTTTTACGGACTGAAATGGCTATCACGAAAGAAATGAAAGAAAAGATTGCTCTATTCTGTGACATTAATGAGAAGTCCGTTATTGAAATGCTGGATGCAGATACACTCTATCAAGTGCCGATTTCTCTGCAAGAACAAAATATGGATCAGATTGTCTGTGATCACTTTGGGTTAGATTGCCAGGATGCAGATATGGAGGACTGGAATGAACTGATAAACAGAGTCCGTCATTTATCGAAAAAAGTGGAAATTGGTTTAGTTGGTAAATACGTAGAACTGCCAGATGCTTATCTTTCTGTTGTCGAATCATTAAAACATGCGGGCTATGATTTTGATGCCAATGTCAATGTGCATTGGATCAATTCGGAACAGCTGTCTGAAGAAGAAATTGAAGCGGCTTTGACTAAAGTGGATGGTATTATTGTTCCTGGCGGATTTGGTAACCGTGGTATTGACGGAAAAATCCAGGCAATTCGTTACGCCCGTGAAAATAATATTCCGTTCTTTGGAATCTGCTTAGGAATGCAGCTGGCGACCGTTGAATTTGCGCGAAATGTAGTTGGACTGGAAGGAGCGCATTCTGCAGAAATTAACCCTGGAACACCATATCCAATTATTGATTTGCTTCCGGAGCAAAAAGATATTGAAGACTTGGGAGGTACGCTGCGTCTCGGATTGTATCCATGTCATTTAACAGAAGGAACAAAAACCAAAGCAGCTTATGAAAATGTGGAAGTGGTTGAAGAAAGACACCGCCATCGTTATGAATTTAATAATGTGTATCGGGAACAAATGGCTGACAAAGGGTTGATTTTCTCTGGTACAAGCCCGGATGGACGCCTTGTGGAAACCATTGAAATTGAAGATCATCCTTGGTTTGTTGCATGTCAATTCCACCCAGAGTTCACATCCCGCCCGACCAGATCACAAGGTCTGTTCAAAGGGTTTATTGGAGCAGCAGTAGAAAACCAAAAATAATAAGTCAAAAGAAAGGAAGGAATATTCGTCTCGCAGGTGAATATTCCTTTTTTCTACCTTTTTTCTTATATGAAGAAAATGATGGATTTGTCATTTTTAAGCAGGAGTTTAAATGGATACTATCGAATTTTAAATATTAGACAAAAAGTTAAACATATTTATATCGGAGGGCAGATTATGAATCAATCAATACTGATTGTTGATGACCAAATAGGAATTCGTATGTTGCTTCAAGAAGTCTTTGAGATGGCAGGCTATTCTACTTCTCTTGCACAGAACGGAAAAGAAGCGGTTGAGCATTTATCAGAATCCCCCTGCGATTTAGTAGTTCTGGATTATCATATCCCTGTTTACAACGGAAATATGGTTTTGCAAAAAATGAAGCAGATGAGGATAGATACAAAAGCTGTTGTCATAACTGGATTACCGGAAGTTGCAAAAAAAGAACTAGGGGAAAACTTACCTGAGAAAATTATTTCGAAACCTTTTAATGTTGCAAAACTGCGCAATACTGTTGAAGAAATTTTAAAGAAAGCAGAATGAATCGCTGTTACTTTGTTGCGATAAAGTCATGAAATTGGTATTCTTATAGTGTAATGAATATTGTCAGAGATTCATGCGGAAATGAAGGAGGAACATGGTATGCCTTTAGTATCAATGAAAGAAATGCTCGAAAAAGGGAAAGAAAATGGATATGCAGTAGGTCAATTTAATATTAATAACCTGGAATATATCCAAGGTATTCTCCAAGCAGCTCAGGAAGAACAATCGCCAGTTATTCTCGGTGTTTCTGAGGGTGCCGCGAAATATATGGGCGGCTATAATGTCGTCGTTGCTATGGTGACATCTTTAATGGATTCCTATGGGACAACAGCTCCAGTCGCCATTCATTTAGATCACGGATCTAGCTTCAAAAACTGTGCAGAAGCGATTCATGCAGGATTTACCTCTGTGATGATTGATGGCTCTCATGGACCAATTGAAGAAAATATCGCAGTAACTGAGAAAGTGGTTGAGCTTGCTCATATCCATGGTGTATCTGTCGAGGCAGAAGTTGGTACTGTAGGCGGGGAAGAAGATGGCGTTATCGGCGGAATTAACTATGCCGATAAAGTTGAGTGTGAGCGTCTTGTTAAAGAAGCTGGAGTAGATTGCTTAGCTCCTGCGCTCGGTTCTGTCCATGGTCAATATCAAGGAGAGCCGAACTTAGGATTTACAGAAATGAAAGAAATCCTGGATATCGTCAATGTACCATTAGTGCTTCATGGCGGTACCGGCATTCCGACAAATGATATTCAAAAAGCTATATCTCTGGGTACAGCTAAAATTAACGTGAATACAGAAAATCAGATTTCTCAAACAAAAGCAATCCGCGAAACATTGGCTCAAAAGCCAGATTTATATGACCCGCGTAAATATTTGGGACCAGGAACAGCAGCGATTAAAGAAACAGTTATCGGCAAAATGCGTGAATTTGGTTCTTCTAATAAAGCATAATTGATTTTATAAAAAATATGTGTTAAAAAAGGCTAATAAGAAGAATTTCACCAATGTTTCCTTGGTGAAGCGATAGAAACCATTTATAAAGATATAAAAGATATATGTAGTAAAAGCTGTACCAGAGGTACAGCTTTTACTACAATAAATCTCAGGGAGGTAATCATAATGAAATTTTTCGTCGATACAGCTAATCTTGAAAACATTAAAGAGGCAAATAAACTTGGAATCCTGGCCGGTGTAACAACAAACCCGAGTCTTGTAGCAAAAGAAGGCGTTTCTTTCCATGACCGTCTTCGTGAAATTACAGATGAGGTTTCCGGTTCTGTCAGTGCAGAGGTTGTTTCAGAAGACGCACAAGGCATGGTTGAAGAAGGAAAAGAACTAGCAGCTATTGCACCGAATATTACTGTAAAAGTACCTATGACACTTGAAGGCCTGAAAGCGGTTAAAATCTTCAGTGAATTAAATATTAAAACGAATGTAACGCTGATTTTTAATGCAAACCAAGCATTGCTGGCTGCAAGAGCAGGTGCGTCTTATGTATCCCCATTCTTAGGAAGACTGGATGATATTGGACAAGATGGCATGGAATTGATAGCAAATATTGCGGCGATTTTTGACCGTCATCATATCCAGACCGAAATTATTGCTGCTTCTATCCGTCATCCCATTCATGTCACTGATGCTGCATTAAACGGTGCGCACATTGCAACGATTCCGTTCAATGTTCTATCAACATTGGTAAAACATCCATTAACAGATCAAGGAATCGAAAAATTCTTGGCAGATTGGGAAAATCAAAAATAATTGCATAGAACTGGAAAAACAACAGACAATAAGAAAAGAGTTCACGTTTAGAAATGAAGCAGCTTTTCTCATAGCATGAGTGTCCGTCATTCCCCTGTTAAATGTTTTTACGGGGGAAGATACGGCCACTGTTTTTCCTGATTAACTGAAGCAGACATGCAGCGGGAAGAACCTCCGGCTGCGTCAGGCTTCATTTGCTAATACAACTTGTAGAGTGATACTCCACTTCCACAGGAACGAGGTTTTTACATGCAAAAGTTATTAATTGAAGGTGGACATGAACTATCCGGAGAAGTTCACATCAGCGGCGCTAAGAACAGTGCAGTCGCATTATTACCGGCATCTATACTTGCTGATTCCACAGTGACGATTGAAGGATTGCCGAATATTTCTGATGTGGATACATTAGGGGAACTGTTGGAAGAAATTGGCGGTTCGGTATCCCGGGACGGGCAGGACATGACAATCCATCCAGAGAAAATGGTTGCTATGCCATTACCAAATGGAAGAGTCAAAAAATTACGGGCATCTTATTACTTTATGGGTGCTATGCTTGGGAAATTTAATAAAGCAGTGATTGGCTTGCCTGGTGGATGCTATTTAGGTCCGCGCCCGATTGATCAGCATATTAAAGGTTTTGAAGCACTTGGTGCAGAAGTGACAAATGAGCAGGGTGCTATCTATTTACGTGCAAATGAGCTTCGCGGTGCACGCATTTATCTGGATGTTGTCAGTGTCGGTGCGACCATCAATATTATGCTTGCAGCCGTAAAGGCAAAGGGACAAACAATTATTGAAAATGCTGCTAAAGAGCCTGAAATAATTGATGTGGCAACTTTATTAACCAATATGGGTGCGAAAATTAAAGGTGTTGGAACAGATGTTATCCGTATTGATGGGGTTTCTTCCTTGCATGGCTGTACGCATACTATTATTCCTGACCGTATTGAAGCAGGCACGTATGCAATTGCAGCGGCAGCAATGGGGAAAGAAGTTGTCATTGATAATGTCATCCCGCAGCATATGGAGTCGCTGATTGCAAAATTACGGGAAATGAATATTGATATCGAGTCACATAACGACCAATTGTATGTTGCCCGATCAAATCCGTTAAACAGTGTGGATATTAAAACATTGGTCTACCCAGGTTTTCCGACCGATCTGCAGCAGCCATTTACAACGCTGCTGACCCAGGCAGGACATTCCGGAGTGATTAATGACACCATTTACTCTGCGCGCTTGAAGCATATCGATGAGCTTCGCCGGATGAATGCGGAAATAAAGGTAGAGGGCGGCTCTGTCATTGTTTCCGGTCCGACGCAATTAGAAGGCGCCAAAGTAAAAGCAAGTGACCTTCGTGCCGGAGCATCTCTGGTGATAGCCGGGTTACTGGCAGATGGCGTGACGGAAATTACCGGTCTGGATCATATTGACCGCGGTTATGAGAATTTAACGGCTAAGCTCTCTTCACTTGGCGCAAACATTTGGAGAGAAGAAATGACGGAATCAGAGATTTATCAAGATCAAAATACCTAAAAGAGGATGTTAAAAAGCATCATAAAATAAGGCGCTTCCTCAAAATAAGGTACCAGTTTTTGATAGTCGGCCATTTTTATATGCTTTTTAATTGTCTTCTTGAGGGAAGGTATCATAAAAGAGAAGTTCCCTTCTTTCTCTTTTGTGATATCGCTTTTGAGGATAGTTAGATTATCCGTTAACTGCTTTACAAGGATATATCTTTTTTCCTCTTCTAAAAGATATAATCTGTCCTCAAGTAACTTCAATAAAACTGGAAAGCCTGCATGATAGAATATCTTATCATTTCAGATGATTCAGATAAGCCATAGCTATCATGTGATAAAATTCCTCTATTTTTGACAAAAAAGTCTATTGAATCTTAAATTGTAAAAGAGTATGATAATAGATGTTTAATAAACTTAATAACTTCATTAAAAGACTGACAGTAAAATAGAAAAGAAAATGCATATTGCGGAAATACCGCATTCAGAAGCAGACGGCTAACGTTATTGTTATGGCAGCAAACGCATCAGCTGTAACGTTTGTTGTTTAAGCGTTTGTGGGCTTTTTGAACATCCTCTAAAGGAGCTTTTCGTTCAAAACATGGATAATGTCTGTTACCTTCAGACTTCTGCTATAGCTTCCAATTACTTCTCTTGAACAAGGTAAGTCTTCTCAGTATTCTTCCATGTATAGGGTTAATCTGTTTGAAATACTGTTATATCATATTTTAAAGAAATTAGAACAGGCGTGGTGATTTAATGGCAACACTGACAATCTCTAGCTTAGAGACAATGACATTAAAGGAAATTTATGCACTTGCAAAAGATTATAAAATTTCTTATTATGCAAAGCTGACAAAGAAAGAGTTAATTTTTGCAATATTAAAAGCGCAGGCAGAAAAAGACGGATTCCTATTTATGGATGGAATTTTAGAGATTATTCCATCTGAAGGCTTTGGATTCCTGCGTCCTATTAATTATTCTCCAAGTGCAGAGGACATCTATATTTCCGCTTCTCAAATCCGGCGGTTTGATTTAAGAAATGGAGATAAAGTATCTGGGAAGGTACGTCCGCCGAAAGAGAATGAGCGTTATTATGGTTTGCTGCATGTTGATGCAGTGAATGATGAAGACCCGGATTCTTCCAAAGAGCGTGTCCATTTCCCAGCTTTAACGGCACTTTATCCAAATAGACCTATCCAATTAGAGACAGAAACAAAACAATTATCAACCCGGATTATGGATTTAATGACACCGGTTGGCTTTGGTCAGCGGGGTTTAATTGTTGCGCCGCCAAAAGCTGGTAAGACAATGTTGATTAAGGAAATCGCAAACAGCATCTCCCAGAATCATCCGCATGCCAAACTGATTATCCTGCTGGTGGATGAGCGCCCGGAAGAAGTAACGGATATTGAACGTTCTGTAGGCTCCGATGTAGATGTAGTTTCGTCTACATTTGATGAAGTGCCGGAAAGTCATATTAAAGTATCTGAGCTTGTTTTAGAACGTGCTATGCGGCTTGTAGAACATAAGCGTGATGTGATTGTTTTGATGGATAGTATCACCCGCTTGGCCCGTGCATATAACTTGGTGATTCCTCCCAGCGGACGTACCTTATCAGGTGGTATTGATCCCGCAGCATTCCACCGTCCAAAACGTTTCTTCGGAGCAGCAAGAAATATTGAGGAAGGCGGAAGCTTTACCATTTTAGCGACAACGCTGGTAGATACAGGTTCGCGTATGGATGATGTCATTTATGAAGAGTTTAAAGGAACCGGAAATATGGAGCTGCATTTAAATCGTCATCTTGCAGACCGCCGCATTTTCCCTGCCATCGATATTTTACGTTCTGGAACCAGAAAAGAAGAACTCCTGGTGGAGAAAGCCCATTTAGATAAAATGTGGCTGCTGCGTAAAACGATGCAGGATTCCAATGATTTCTTGGACCGCTTCTTAAAACGCTTGAAAAATTCCAAGAATAACGAAGAATTTCTGCAGACAATGGACGAAGAAATGAAGCGAAAAGGGATGAATAATCGTCAATAAAGTCAGATGGAATACCATCCACCTTTTCTTTTATTGATAACTGCTATTGCAATTCATTCGATAGACTGTTATAATCTTTTTATGTGAGTTTAGGTAGGGTGCATTCTATTGCATCACGAACGACTCTTCGAATAACTCTGTTTCCAAGGGATTCAGGGCAAAAAGGAGTAGAAGAACATGAAACAAGATATTCATCCAGAGTACAGAAAAGTCGTTTTTCTGGACACTAGTACGAATTACAAGTTCTTAAGCGGATCTACAAGAGAATCAGACGAAACAATTGAGTGGGAAGACGGCAACACATACCCGCTGTTAAAAGTTGAAATCAGCTCTGATTCCCATCCATTCTACACTGGCAAGCAAAAAGCTGATAAAGTCGGCGGCCGTGTGGATCGCTTCAAGAAAAAATATAACCTTAACTAATTATCTGATGGACCGCAACCCGGTTCCAAAAGATTTTGTAAGGAATGAATTAGAAAAGACAGGCAAAATGTCTCATTTTGCCTGTCTTTTACTTTCCAGGCAAGTGAATGAAGGTGTATGATAGGTACGTGATATTTTGTCATGTCTTCAAATAAAGTAAGAACATATATGTGCTCTTTTTGAATGTCCTTTTTAAAAAGAGTTTTCATCTGCGTATACTTATATATTTATTCGCGAGAGGAGTTTCTCCAAATGCAAATTATGAAGCGGAACGGCTGGGTTGAATTAATTTGCGGCAGCATGTTTTCCGGAAAATCAGAAGAATTAATACGCCGTGTCAGAAGAGCAACGTTTGCCCATTTACATGTATGTGTGTTTAAACCGGCAATCGATACCCGCTATGATGAAACAGCAGTTGTTTCTCATGATGGTACAACGACGATTGCAAAATCCATCCGGGATGCGACAGAAATTTTAGAGGAAATAGAAGCAATTGAACCGGCTATTGATATCGTGGCGATTGATGAGGTGCAATTCTTTGAGAATAATGTGATTGATGTGATTGAAGCGCTCGTTCACAGAGATATTCGTGTGATTGTTGCCGGTTTAGATATGGATTTTCGGGGAGTTCCTTTTGAGCCGGTACCACAGCTTCTGGCCTTATCGGAATCGATAACCAAATTAAATGCTATCTGTCCGGTGTGCGGATCGCCGGCAAGCAGAACGCAGCGTTTAATTGATGGAAAACCGGCATCCTATGATGACCCTGTTATTATGGTCGGAGCTTCGGAATCTTATGAGCCGCGCTGCCGCCACCATCACGAAGTCCCGAACCGCCCAAAAGCCAATGTAACAAATGAAGCAGAAAAACAAACGAATCGTTAATATACAAAATGCCGGCGTCTTCTTCGCCGGTATTTTTTAGCAGGAAATAACTCTTTGGATCACTCCTCTGCATACTAAAATGAATGAG
Organism: Oceanobacillus locisalsi; assembly: GCF_042675985.1. Classification (NCBI taxonomy): domain Bacteria; kingdom Bacillati; phylum Bacillota; class Bacilli; order Caryophanales; family Bacillaceae; genus Oceanobacillus; species Oceanobacillus locisalsi. Next base: position 142,332 of record NZ_JBHTKK010000001.1, on the reverse strand, counting down.
GGGGCATTTGAATCTTTTACAAAGCCCGCAGGCAGTTATGAACATAGAAATGTTACCATTCGAACAAAATAGGGAATGGAATGCTGAAAGTGCAATTTCTTTCGTATCAAATGTGCAATTGACCTTGATTCTTGCTTATAATATAATAAGACTGTTATAGAGAAAGAGGTGTATTCTCGTGTTAGATCGTTTACAGACACTGGAAGATCGGTATAATAAATTAAATGAAATGTTAAGTGACCCGGAAGTAATCAGTGATACCCAAAAGCTGCAAGCGTATTCGAAAGAGCAGGCCGGGCTGGAAGATGTTGTCCAGACTTACCGTAAGTATAAAGAAGTCACATCGCAACTGACAGATGCGAAAGAAATGCTGGATGATGAATCGGATGAAGAGATGCTGGAAATGACGAAAGCGGAAATCTCCACATTATCTCCTCAAAAGGAAGAGCTGGAGGAACAGCTGAAGATTCTGCTGCTTCCTAAAGACCCGAATGATGATAAGAACGTTTTTATGGAAATTCGCGGTGCTGCAGGTGGCGATGAAGCTGCTTTATTTGCTGGGGATTTATATCGGATGTATTCACGTTACGCTGAATCACAGGGCTGGAAAATTGACATTATGGAAGCCAGTTCCACAGGTGTCGGCGGTTATAAAGAGATTATCTTTATGATTGATGGCGCAGACGTTTACTCGAAGTTGAAGTATGAAAATGGTGCGCATCGTGTGCAGCGTGTTCCGGAAACAGAATCTGGCGGGCGTATTCATACTTCTACGGCAACCGTTGCTGTGCTCCCTGAAGCAGAAGAAGTAGAAGTAGATGTACATGAAAAGGATATTCGTGTGGATACCTTTGCTTCCAGCGGGCCGGGCGGTCAGAGTGTAAATACAACGATGTCAGCAGTCCGTTTAACGCATGAGCCGACCGGAATGGTGGTTTCCATCCAGGATGAAAAATCACAGATAAAAAACAAGGAAAAAGCAATGAAAGTATTGCGCGCCCGCATTTATGATCAAGTGCAGCAGGAAGCACAGGCGGAATATGATGAAAACCGTAAATCAGCGGTTGGCACAGGGGATCGTTCAGAACGTATTCGTACGTACAACTTCCCGCAAAACCGGGTGACTGATCACCGCATCGGTTTAACAATCCAAAAGCTGGATCAGATTATGCAAGGCAAACTGGATGAATTTATCGAGGCGCTGCTTATGGAAGAGCAAGCGCAAAAATTAGAACAGATTGGGGAATAACGCATGTCCCAGACAAAAATTTACGAAGTCCTTCAATGGGCTTCTCTTTTTTTAGAAAAAGCGGATAGAGAACCGAAAGTGGCTGAATTATTAATACAGCATCATTTAGGATTATCCAGGCAGGAATGGCTGTTTGCTTTACGTGATCCGATGCCAGAAGATAAACAGGAGCAAATAACGGCAGATATTAAAAAGCACGCGGAAACCGGAATTCCTGTACAGCATTTGACTGGACATGAAGCATTTTACGGCCGTTCCTTTCAAGTGAATAAGAACGTTTTAATACCGCGTCCAGAAACGGAAGAACTTGTGCTGGCAGTAAAAGAACATGTCGGTTTGAAATCAGAACCTGTACGAATTGCGGATATTGGAACAGGCAGTGGTGTTATTGCGATTACACTGGCGCTGGAATTAGAGCATGCAGCAGTATTTGCGACAGATATCTCAGCCGAAGCTCTGCAAGTGGCTGAGCAAAATGCCCGTCAATTAAAAGCAGATGTTACTTTTCGGCAAGGAGATTTTTTAACTCCCCTGCTGGATGAAGTTGATCCGCTTGATGTGATTGTTTCCAATCCTCCTTACATTGCTACATCTGACATTCAGGAGTTAAGCGATACAGTCCGTGATTTTGATCCGGAACTGGCTCTATTTGCAGAAGCAGAGGGTATGGCTGCATACTATAAAATGATTGAGCAAATGAAACAGATGCCTTTAAAGCCTTATACGTTGCTGGCTTTTGAAATTGGCTATACACAGGGGAAACTTGTGAAGCAGCATATTGAGCTGACATTCCCTGAAAGCCATGTGGAAATCAAACAGGATATAAACGGAAAAGACCGGATTGTCTTGGCAACCATTTTTAGTTAATGTCTTCATGCCCAACATAACAACATATTATACCCTGATTTCAAATATATATTTCTATAAATCTTGTATAAGCAGAAATCTCCTTGTCCAGACTATTTCATAAATAGGTGGAAGGGAGATTTTTTTATGAGAAAAGTTTGGTTTGCTATAGGACTTTTATTTTTATTATTATCTATTATTCCCGTTATTAGTGTAGCAAAAGAAATGCAAAATAAAGAGCTCGACTATCAAGTTATCCCGGACGAGGCGATCAGGCTGCGTATTTTGGCAAACAGTGATAGCCAGCGAGATCAGGATATCAAACATAAAGTTCGTGATGAAGTCAATGCGGTCATTACCGAATGGGTTGAAGATATAGATGACATTGAAGAGGCAAGGCAGCTGATTAATGACAGGCTCCCTGAATTAGAAACAGTGGTTACGGACATACTGGAAAAAGAAAACAATGGCCAAGATTTTCAACTGGAATATCGGGAGGATGTTTCCTTTCCTGCAAAATTATATGGAAACTATCTTTATCCGGAAGGGGAATATGAAGCGATATTAGTCACAATAGGAGAAGGTTCTGGTGCGAACTGGTGGTGCGTCTTGTTTCCGCCATTATGCTTTTTAGATTTCTTTAACGGTACATCGGTAGCGGAGGAAGAAGAAGCACAAGCACAAGCGCAGGCAGAAACAGAAGAGGAAGAAGTGGAAGTAGAATTCTTTCTATTTAAATGGTTAGGGTTGTCATAGTTTTGTTTAGGAAGACATACGCTTGTAGTAAAGGGAACTTGATGGAATATCCACAGTAAGCGGATGGCGTGAATCAGGTTGAAATCTAACGAATGGAGGATGACAAAATGCAAATCTACCAAGTCAAAGAAGCGAAACTAGAGCTGATGGAGGAATTTATTCAAAAGAATGAAGGGCTTTCCGGCAAAAAATTGACAAAAGATAGTTATGTGGTAGAGATAAACGGAAATATTGAAGGCTGTTTTAACCTGTATATGGTCGATGACACAACGTATTGGCTGAAACAATTGTATTTAACGAAAGAGCATATCCAAAAACTGTTTGTAGTTTTCGAAACGGTGTTGGTAATTTCCCGAAAAAATAATATAAAATGTGTATATGTGCATAATCAGAGCCCAGTTGTGGATATCTTATTGGAGTCTTTACAATTCAAAAGAGAAAGCGATGTCACTTTTAAAAATATAAATTCAGAAAAGAATGGGAATTGGTGGGCATATCAGGTTTCTTAGTCAGTTAAACATGACAAATTCCTATTATAAACACCATGATATTTATTTCTGTTTGTCAAGAGATAATTATGCACACTATTCACAAGAGGTTGTGCATAATTAGGGGATATATGTGTGCAAATAAAATTTTGTGGATAAAATCTGTGAATAATGTGCATAAGTGGATGGAATTCGCCATTTTTTGCGTTTCTATGATGTATCAACTACAATAGAAACGTAGAAAAGAGGGAAAGTTATGCACACGAAAGTATGGAAAATGAACACAGAAAACATCATAGATACAGATTTAAAGGAAGCAGCGGATATTTTGCAAGCAGGAGAGGTGGTTGCTTTTCCTACAGAAACGGTATATGGACTTGGTGCAGATGCAACGAATGAAGCAGCTGTACGTAAAATATTTGAAGCAAAAGGGCGCCCGCAAGATAACCCGTTGATCGCTCATGTTGCGTCAATAGAACAATTAGAGAGACTTGTCACTTTTATTCCGAACTATGTGTATACGCTAGTTAAAGCTTTTTCACCGGGTCCTTTAACATATATTTTGCCTGCGGGCGATGATTGTGCAGCTAATGTCAAAGCAGGTTTATCCACAATCGGGATGCGAATTCCCAGCCATCCTATTGCATTGGCTTTTATTCAAGCAACGGGAAAGCCGGTAGCAGCCCCAAGTGCCAACGTGTCCGGAAAGCCCAGTCCAACTGCTGCTGACCATGTCTATGAAGATTTAAACGGACGAATCAGCGGTTTGATTGACGGGGGACAGACTGGTGTTGGTTTGGAATCAACTGTTATCGATTGTACGGGAGATATCCCGATTATTTTGCGTCCCGGCGGAGTGACGAAAGAACAGCTGGAGATCGTGACAGGCAATTCCGTCATGGTGGATCCGGGGCTTGTCGCATCTTCGGAAGACCGCCCAAAAGCGCCAGGTATGAAATATAAACACTATGCACCAGAAGTGCCGCTTTATTTATTTACAGGTTCCAGCCAAGCATTTCGGAAGTTTGTGGATAAGGAAAAACGAGCAGGTAACAGGATAGGTATTCTTGTTTCCAATCAGACTGCCGTTGTTCTTGCAGAGGATATGTATATGCATCAACTTGGAAAAACCATTGAAGAAGTGGCGTCATCATTATATGATGGATTACGCTTTTTCAAGCAGGCAAATGTGGATAAGATCATTTGTGAAACTTTTTCAGAAGAAGGAATCGGCCAGGCTGTGATGAATCGTCTGCGAAAAGCAGCAGATGGTGTCATAGAGGAATAAAGGATAGTTTTCATCTCCTGTTAGACTTTATAAACGATAGTAAAATAATATAGCACGGAGCAGCGTATTTCCAGAGCAGCAGATATATAATGTAAAAACATTCATATCGTGTCCTTATAAAGCATAAGTTGTACAAGCATGCTTTAAAGGGGGATGTATGGATGTTTTTTTCAATCGAATTACTTTCATTAGCCTTGCTTGCAGTCGGTTTAAGCATGGACGCTTTCTCCATCAGCCTAGGCCTGGGGATGAATAAGATACGCTTGAAGCGGATTGCGGTGATCGGGCTGGTAATCGGCAGTTTCCATATGCTTTTCCCAATGGCAGGCATGCTGCTTGGACATGCTTTATCAGAGCAAGTAGGACAGTGGACAGCCATAGCTTCAGGAATTCTGTTATTTTTTATTGGCGCCCATATGTTTTTCTCTGCTTTTCGCATATCGGATGAATATCGATGGCAGCCGGCTGGTATCGGATTATGGATATTGGCAGGCAGTGTCAGTCTGGACAGTTTTACAGTTGGTTTTAGTCTTGGTATCTCAGGTGTAACCATCGTTATTACCCTCCTTATTTTTGGAGTCGTAAGCTGTTTATTAACCTGGGCGGGTTTGTTATTAGGCAGACATCTGCAAGGATTCCTGGGTACTTATAGTGAAATACTTGGAGGGCTTATTCTTTCTTGTTTTGGCATCTATATGTTATTCAGCTGATGAGAGAAGCTTTATTGTCTGTGAAAATGTTTCTCCGGATATAAATAATAAAATAACCTGTATTCGTAAAGTAGTGCGGATATTTCTCCATTCGTGATATGATAAAAGAAAATATGTTTACAAGGACGATAAATAGGAGGATATACCTATGAATGTGCTATTTGTATGTACAGGAAACACATGTCGCAGTCCGATGGCTGAAGCGATGTTAAAAAATCGTGCAGAAACAGATATACAAGTGAAGTCTTGCGGCATTTCAGCGATGCCGGGAGCACAGATGAGCAGCCAGACAAAAGAAGTATTAAGACAACAAGGAATTGACATGCCTCACGAAGCAACGCCAATCAATGATTCTCTCGTACAGTGGGCAGATTGGATTCTGACCATGACTGCTTCCCATAAAGAAACACTCTGGTTCCGATATCCCGAAAACAGAAAAAAGCTCTATACACTTAAAGAATTTGCCCTGCATGCCGATAAACAAATATGGAACCAATTAGAAAAAGCCTATGCAGATTTGGAAGAAAAGAAAAGGCGCTATTCAGAACAATCTGATTCAGAAATGGACGCGGCGGGGCAAAGCGTGTATGAAGTCTGCCGCGAAGAAATGGAAACTATTCATCATTTAAAAAGACAGCTGACCCATTCGGATATTGCTGATCCGATTGGAGGTTTGGCTCTGGACTACTTAAGGACAGAGCAGGAAATTGAAGCATGTTTGAACCAATGGTTATCCCCATAAACCATGTTTCTAAACGATGCATCTTGCAAACGTGCACGGAACAAGAGGGTTGGGACATCTTCTTGAGCGTAAATATACACCGTATTCCATGTAAGTGATGGAATGTCCGTAAATGAAGAAAAAAATAGACCCTGGATTTCATAGCGCTTATTCCAGGGTCTTTCCGTTTATAAAAAACCATTTCCGCTGCTTAGAGCTTGCTATAATAATATGAAACATATTGGAGAGTGGGCATTGTGATGGGAAAAAGATATCGATTCAGTCTGAGATTAAAACTTGTTGTATTTACCACCTTGTTAGCACTAATTACATACTCAACAAGTGCTTTCTTTATTTACATTTTATTTGACTATATACGTTCCTGGATGCATGTAACCCAGCAAACTTTTGTGATTTCTACCTTGCTGGCCGGTGTGATATGGTCGGGTATTCTAGCTTTTTTCGCTGCAAGATGGATTACAAACCCGCTGCAAAAGCTGGAAAAGATTACAGGAGAAGCTGCGAAGGGTAATTTGGAAGTACGGGCGGAAATTCCGAAATCAGATGATGAGATGAAATCATTATCAGTTGCTGTGAACAGTATGCTCGAAAGTTTAAGTAAAATGGTGAAAAATATTGATCAGCACTTTGAGGAAACAAATCGGACGGTTCACCAGTTGAAGGAAGCATCGAATACGGCAACAAAACATGCTGCTGCTATTGGTGATTCTGTCAGTGAAATATCCGATGGGGCGGAAAATGCATCTCGCGCGACACAGGAAACGGTCGGATCGATTGAAGTGGCAACAGATTTAGCCAATGAAGTGCAAAATAAAGCGGAGACATCCAAAACACAGTCTCATGCCATGATCGATATGCTGGAAGAGGGACAACATGTAGTGAAGCAGTTGGTGGATGGGATGAATCGTATCGCAGTGGAACAAGAAGTGTCTTTGGAAGATGTGAATCATTTACGCCAAAGTACGATGGAAGTGGAAGGGATCATTACTTTGGTTGGAGAGGTTGCAGAGCAAACCAACTTACTGGCGCTGAATGCTTCTATTGAAGCTGCGCGGGCAGGAGAACATGGAAAAGGTTTTGCAGTTGTTGCGGAAGAGGTGCGGAAACTGGCTGATCAAAGTGGAAAAGCAGTAAACGATATTTCCGAGCTGCTGCTTTCGATTCAAACAGATGTCAAACAGCTGGCTGAAAAAATTAATATCAACGCTAAATCCGCGCGGGAGGAAGTGGGCCGCGGTGAAAACACGAATCGTACCATTACAGAAATGGGGACAACGGTAACGGAGACAGCTTCGCAGGTGGATAAGATTTACGAATTGGTGGAACAGCAGCTGCAATCAATTCAAAATACAGCAAACCAATCACAGGAAGTAGCGGCTATTGCAGAAGAAACATCTGCCGGTACGCAGGAAGTTCACGCCGCGATTCAAGAACAAATTGGCACCATGGAACAAGTCGATGAGTTAGCGGGACAGATGGAAGAACATGCCGGGAATTTAAGAGAGCATATTAAACAATTTAACGTGAAGGAAGAAATGGAGACTTTCGGTGTGATGTCCATGAGGCGTTTCGATAGCAGCGGGAACGATTTAGATGAAAACAAGCATCAAGATGTATCGTCATTTTAAAAAAATCATGGTATGCTAGAGATGATTCTATTATTTGTTGCTGTGTCAAATGAATGTACAGAAGAATGATAGGTATGCGTATAAAAAAGCCGACAAACAAAGCGTAAGGGTGTGTCATGATGATAGCTGAAGAGTTAGAACAAGTTATAAATCAATGGCTGGCCATAAACAGTCCGCAAAAAGATGAAATTGTTGTCATTGGCTGTTCAACAAGTGAGGTAGCTGGTCAGCCTATTGGAACAAGCGGAAGTACGGATATTGCCAAAAGCCTTTATGAACAGATGACGAAATTTCAAAAGCAGACAGGCGTCCATCTTGCTTTTCAATGTTGTGAACATTTGAATCGCGCTCTTGTTGTAGATTGGCAGACAGCTGTCCAATATAAACTGGAGGAAGTTACTGCTGTGCCCGTTCCGGAAGCAGGAGGTTCCATGGCAAGTTATGCTTACAGACAAATGGAACATCCGGTTGTTGTGGAAAGTATCCAAGCCCATGCCGGAATGGATATTGGTGAAACAATGATTGGCATGCATTTAAAGTCGGTACCTGTGCCGCTGAAATTGGAACAGCGCACCATTGGCCATGCCAGAGTCAGAGCAGCCCGGACCCGCCCGAAATTAATTGGCGGTCAACGGGCATTCTATGGCGAAAATACAGGCAGGTAATGTATTTCTTCTCATTTGAACAACAAATAATTATAAAATGACATTTCATTCAGCGGGCGTTTGTGGAGGCATAAACGTTTTCAATACGCGAGGGAGCGTCATCTCCAGCCCGAGATTCATGACGCTGCGAGCTTCGTATGCTTCTTTCTTCTCCCGCTGAAAGTTAGTTGAGTGACTCAGAGAGCTAATTCACCTGATGTCCCGCCTAAATCCATTTATTTGTATGCTTTATTTTAAGGCGGGAGTTTCTCGGGTGAAGCTCCATGATAAATTTTCACCTATATAGGAGGCTGTGCAGTAATGATGGAATATGTAAAACAAGCAGATAATGAAGTTTTTCAGGCGATGATGCAAGAGAAGGAGCGTCAGCATGATAAAATTGAGCTGATTGCTTCTGAAAACTTTGTATCCAAACCGGTGATGGATGCGATGGGTTCTATACTCACCAATAAATATGCGGAAGGTTATCCGGATAAACGCTACTACGGCGGCTGTGAGTATGTTGATATTGTAGAGGATATTGCCAGAGAACGGGCGAAGGAAATATTCGGCGCGGACCATGCCAATGTACAGCCTCACTCCGGTTCTCAAGCGAATATGGCAGTATATTTCACTTTTCTGGATCCTGGTGATACGGTATTAGGTATGAATTTAAATCATGGCGGGCATTTAACACATGGAAGCCCGGTTAACTTCAGCGGCGGTTTGTACAACTTTGTTGACTATGGCGTAGATAAAGAGACAGAGCAGCTGGATTATGATGCTGTGCTTGAAAAAGCAAAAGAAGTAAAACCAAAACTGATTGTTGCCGGCGCGAGTGCGTATTCACGAAGCATTGATTTTAAGAAATTCCGAGAGATTGCAGATGCAGTTGGTGCTTATCTGATGGTGGATATGGCCCATATCGCCGGATTGGTTGCAACAGGTCACCATGCAAATCCGGTTCCATATTCTGATTTTGTCACCACTACAACGCATAAAACATTACGCGGACCGCGCGGCGGTATGATTCTCTGTAAAGAGGAGTATGCGAAGAAGATTGATAAAGCCATCTTCCCGGGTATTCAAGGCGGCCCTTTAATGCATATCATTGCAGCCAAAGCTGTTTCTTTTAAAGAAGTCTTATCCGATGATTTTAAAACCTATTCCGGAAACATCGTCGATAATGCGAAAGCACTTGGAGAAGCATTGCAAAAAGAAGGTATCCGAATTGTTTCCGGCGGTACAGATAATCATTTATTATTATTAGATGTGACACCATTGAATTTGACAGGAAAAGCTGCTGAAAAAGCGCTGGATGATATTGGTGTGACAACGAATAAAAATACAATTCCTTTTGATACAGAAAGCCCATTTGTTACAAGCGGCGTGCGTATCGGAACAGCAGCTGTAACCACACGCGGATTCGGTATAGAGGAAATGAAAGAAATTGCTGCCATTATCTCTCTTACACTTAAAAATTTAGAAGATGAAGCTAAATTAAATGAAGCAAAAGAACGTGTACAGACACTAACAGATAAATTCCCGCTTTATAAATAAGATAGAGTGAAAGATATCCCCATTGTGGATAAAAAAAACGATAACAAATAAAGCAATTACTCAACTTTCGCACCTTAAAAAGTAGTTTCATTTCCAGAGAAATAGGAGTTGATCGTTCCTTTGTTAACTCCCTTGACAAGAATAGAAGGTAAGGTGTAAGGCTACCGCTGCGGCGGACCGTTTTGCTTTCCTAGGGGCACGCTCTTCAGCTAACTTTTGCCAAGAAGAGCGCTTGGCAAAAGTGGATCTTCAGATGGTGCTGATCCCTCAGGAGTCAAAACGGTCCGCCTCCGCTAGCGAGATTTTCTATGCATGAAAAAGATGAACAAAAAAGTTAGATCAGACAGAACAAATTTTTCGAGCTGCGTGGTAAAAAATAATCAGCAATCATTCCTTTCTGTGCATGAAAGTCATTATTCATCTAACTTCATCAGGTTGTTATTTCTGCTAAGCGCTGTAGCGTCCTATTAGAGCGCAGGCCAACCACGGAGATTCCTAGTCGGCTAAGACCGGTCACGTCCTGTGACCAACGGCCGACACTAGGACGTCCTGGGACTGCGCTTACTCGCCCCATCAAAACCGTTGTACGTCGGAAAGCGAAGGGCTTGGCCGGAGCGGCGCTATGCACAATCACCAATTCCAAAATGGCCGGATATTTAACTAAAAGCAAGCATGACAATGGAGATCATGTTCATCCTGAGATAGCAAGATATATATGCTTATTCTTAGGTGCGAAAGTTGAGGCAATTAAAAATCCGCAGCGCAGTTATAAACTGTTTTGCGGATTTTTAATTACAATCAGCTTGATTTCTCCTCGAAACAGCGAGATAATAAAAAGAGACTTTTCATCAAAATCTATGGTTTATATTATTCCATAAATAAGTTAACCAAACGAACTAGCGGCTGCTATTATCAAAAATATAGTCATTTGCACCAATCGATTTTGGTGTTGAGCCAAAAAGGAAATTATAATTTTTGCAATAAACTATTATTCATTTCATGAAGCAGATTAGCTTGAAAGAACACGTGATTTTCAGTACAATTTGAACGATATATAAATTGAAGGAGTGATCCTGGCGTGAGTAATGTATTTGTATTTGATCATCCGTTAATTCAACATAAATTAACGTATATTCGTGATAAAAATACGGGAACAAAAGAATTTCGCGAGCTTGTAGATGAAGTAGCGATGTTAATGGCATTTGAAATTACAAGAGATTTACCGACATCTGATGTAGAAGTAGAGACACCAGTAAAGACTTCCAATTCCAAAGTATTAGCTGGCAAAAAGGTCGGACTGGTACCGATTCTTCGCGCAGGTTTAGGGATGGTAGACGGCGTACGTAAACTGATTCCGGCAGCAAAAGTCGGCCATGTTGGTTTATATCGTGATCCGGAAACATTGAAACCGGTCGAATACTATGTGAAGTTGCCAAATGATATCGAAGAACGTGAATTGATTGTTATTGACCCGATGCTGGCAACAGGCGGATCAGCAATTGACGCCATCGGTGCTTTGAAAAAACGCGGTGCGAAAAATGTCCGTTTAATGTGTCTTGTAGCTGCACCAGAAGGCGTGAAAGCAGTACAGGAAGAACACCCGGATGTAGATATTTACTTAGCAGCTCTCGACGATAAACTGGATGACCACGGCTATATTGTACCTGGCCTTGGCGACGCAGGAGACCGTCTATTTGGAACCAAATAAGAACACAAGAAACAGACTGGATATCACATCCGGTCTGTTTTTGTTTAAAGAATCAAAAAGTATACCATTTTGCAACGGTTTTAATAGACCGAGTAATCGCAGGTCTCAATGGTGTCAGGTTAATATGACCGCTGCAGAAACACACTACGCTTTCCGCCGTCTTACCAAACCACCCCCAAAGATCGGGGGACGCAGTTGTTACGTTTTTAAACGACGCTTTCCGCTTTCCTTTCAGGAGTCAAAACGGTCCGCCTCCGCTAGCAAGTTATTCTATACGATTGACATAGCTGAACAAATACAAGTAGATCAGACAAAACACATTTTTCGTGGTGCATGGTAAAAATGTTCAGCAATCATTCCATTCTGTGCATAGAAGCTATACACTATATCCTGTTCAAAAAATAGCAGGATGATTGAACGAAAAGCAAGCATGATAATAGAGATTATGTTCATTCTGGAACAGCAAGGTTTATATGCTTATTCTTCGGTGCGAAAGTTGAGTGAAATGTTAATAATTTTGCTTTTTCTTTATTTGAATAAAATAACTTTTTTCCACGAAAACTACGCTGTAAAGGTGGAGATGTTATGTGGAAAAAAGTGCTGTGTTTATGGATGGTTTGCATGATTTTAACACTGATACCAACCGTGCAGGATGCGTTTGCTGAAGATAAAAAACAAACACTCATTATAGAAGTAGAAGGGGACCCTGAAAAAGTAAAAAAAGAAATCGAGACGTACCATCCGTTTGTTGAAGTTGTAGCTGTATACGATATTGTTTTTGAAGGACTTGCTGTTGAAGGGAAAACAGAACAATTGGCCGAACTGGGTTCGATTGAACAAGTGAAAACACTTCATCAGGAACAAACGTATGAAACACAGCCTTACCATGCAGAAAAAGCGGAAACAGTAGAAAAAATGGACCCGTCCGCCTCAGAACCTTATGATATAAATCCAACCGATTTTACCGGAAAAGGTGTCAAAGTAGGTGTTATTGATACAGGAATTGATTATGATCATCCGGATTTGCAAAAAAATTATCAAGGCGGTTATGACCTGGTTGATTTTGACGATGACCCTATGGAAACCATGCCCGAAGAAGGACCCCCTACGGAACACGGGACGCATGTTTCCGGAATTATTGCCGGCAATGGGGATATAAAAGGAGTCGCCCCAGATGCGGAATTATATGCTTACCGCGCCCTGGGCCCAGGTGGATCCGGTTCTTCCGTTCAAGTATTAGCGGCATTGGAAAAAGCCATAGAAGACGAGATGGATATTATCAATCTGTCGCTTGGGAATGATGTCAATATTCCAGATTACCCAACAAGTATGGCTGTGAACCGTGCCAGGGAATTGGGCATTATCGTGGTGATTGCCAATGGCAACAGCGGTCCGGATGCATGGACAGTCGGTTCTCCGGCAACAGCAGACCATTCCGTTTCTGTAGGAGCATCGACAACGCCGCAGAAAGAACCGGTACTAACAGATACATTTGAAGAACAAGAGATTCCTTTGCTCGAAGCAATTGGATCCCCGGCGTGGGAGTTAGACAATGATTACCAGCTTATCGATATGGACAATATGGAACAGGGACAGTCCTTGCATGGAAAAATTGCCCTAACAAGACGAAAAGAAATTCCCTTTTTTGAATTGGCATTACAAGCAGAAAGCATGGGAGCAGAAGGGTTAATTGTTTATAATTCGGAAGCTGGACCGTTACAGGTATCTGTAGACAATAACCGCCAGCCTGTAAATATTCCCGTTGCTTCTATTCAAAAAGAAGAGGGCGAGTGGCTGCAGTCGCAAATAAATAAAGGAAACTATTTTATCGATTCTGTACAAAAAGACAATAAGATTACCATTGCACCATTTAGTTCGAGAGGGCCAGTTACCGTCCAATGGAATATTAAGCCAGATGTTTCAGCACCTGGAGCAACGGTTTGGAGCACAGTTCCGGGAGGGTATCAAGCAATGAACGGAACAAGTATGGCCTCTCCGCATGTAGCTGGAGCATTTGCCGTTCTAAAAGAAGCGCATCCGGATTGGACGGATGAGCAGCTGGTAGGAGCTCTGAAAACAACAGCGCAGCCTTTTGAAGAAGAGAAACAGCCCTTAAATGCAACGACACAGGGCATGGGGCTGATTCAGTTGGGAGCTGCTGCTGATCCAACTACCATCATACATGATCCACAACTGGAGTTCGGTAAGCTAAATCATTATCAGGAAGCGTTTGCTGAAACAGTTACGATCGAAAATAAAACAGATAAGGAACAGACCTATTATTTTGAAACACCAGAGCGGAAAGACGGCTTCGTCTGGGATATTCCGCAATCTTTTACAGTGGATCCGCAAGCAAAAAAAGAAATAACGATAAAGCTTTCGATGAACCGGGACCGTCTGGAGAAAGGCGTTCATGAAGACTGGCTGACACTGAGAGAAGGGGAAAGAAACTACGATTTGCCTTACATTATTGTTAATCAGGAAGCTGACCAGCCAAAGACAGCAGGGTTTGAATTTTATCTGGAACCTTTTGAAAATGCGGATTATAAATACCAGTTCTATGTAACGGAATCCGTGAAAAAGATGGATGTCAGTTTATACAACCCGGAAACTTTTCTGTTTGAAAGAAAGCTGCTGGAAGAAACGGAATTGGATGAAGGGATGCACGAAGGCGTTCTTAGCCGAGAAGAAGCTGGAGCACCTGGATATTATCTGGCGTTTATCACAGCACAACTTGAAAATGGAGAGTTTGAACAAATGGAAACAATGATTTTGATTGAATGAAAATATACCTGGATTTTCATCCGTTCGGTATAGTAAAAAAGACACGTTCACAAAACTGTCATTTATTGTTGGAAGCATTTGTGAATTCGTTTCCTTGAGAAGCCTTTCACAAATGCTTTTTCATGGGCAATGAAACCGCTCGAAGGTGCATTATTACAGTTTTAAAAATACATTGAACATTATGTGATAGTCGTTGACAACTCTTACAGGCGTATTGTACACTTACGTAGTGTGGAGAAAAGGGAGAGCAGTATTAGCCCATTGAAAAATTGATGCTTTCTGAAAGCTTGCGAAATGCATTTCTCTGCCTTTTATACATAAGATGCAATGTTATGTAACACCTCCGCATCTAAGACTACAAGTAGTATTACCCAGCAAGAAGATCCCCAACTTGATTGAAAACGAAAACGGATGCAAATTCATGTTTCTGACAGTAATTTCTAAGTTGACGGGCATTAGGAGTGGAACAGCATTGATGTCTAATTTTGATAATATGGTTATCCGTCAGCGAAAATGGATGTTTTACTGGTTGGCAATCTTAGTACTTTGCGCTGGATTTCTACCACAAACCCGAATTTTTCTCGGCTTAATCTTAGGTAGTAGTGTTAGTTTTTATAACTTGTGGTTATTGCAGTACAAGTCCAATCAACTTGGAAAGACGGTTGCAGCAGGAGAAAATACTAGAAGCGGTTTAGGTACATTTTCCAGAATGACTGCTGCTGTTCTGGCTGTTGTTATCGCTATGCAGTTTGAGGAATACTTTCATTTATACGCAGTTATTTTTGGAATTATCTCTTCTTATGTGATAATGGCACTAGATATCATTTTCTATCAGATTATCATACGTAATCGACAACGGGATAAATCGTTCTAATATTCCATGTTGATGAGGGTTTTGACCATCTTCTACAAATAGTTTTAGTAAAGGGGTGATAATTTTGGATCACGAAAATCCGATAGTTCATGATGTCTTTGGGATACCAGGTGCGGATTTAAACCTTGCCAACCTTTTAATGACTTTTATTGTGTCACTCATTGTGTTTGTTTTTTGTGTGTGGGGAAGCAAAAAATTGCAAATGAAACCGACAGGGATGCAGAACTTTATGGAATGGGCAGTAGAGTTTGTCAAAGGCATCATAAAAGACAATATGGATTGGAAAACAGGAAGATTATTTCTTCCGCTAGGGTTAACACTTATTTTTTATATCTTAGTAAGTAACCTGGTAGGTGTAGCTACTGTCGGGGTAGTTGGACATGATTTATGGTGGAAATCCCCGACTGCAGATCCAGTGATGACATTGACATTGTCTGTAATGGTTATTTTATTAACGCATTACTATGGCATAAAACTACGGGGAACCAAATCATACTTAAAAACATTCGTAAGTCCCGTACCGCTTATGTTGCCATTTAAAATTGTTGAAGAATTCACAAACACCTTAACGTTAGGTCTTCGTTTATTCGGAAATATTTATGCAGGTGAAATCTTATTAGGCCTACTGATTGGGATGGCAACATCATCCGTATTCGGGTTTTTAGGAGCAGCACTTCCAACACTGGCTTGGATGGGCTTCAAACTCTTTATCGGTACTATTCAAGTTTATGTATTTGTTATGTTAACAATGGTGTATATGTCTCACAAAGTGAGCGCAGACCATTAAATAAAATAATAATTTATTTTTTTACACATAAAAAGGAGGAAATTATTCATGGGAGCTTTAGCAGCAGCAATCGCAATTGGACTAGCAGCACTAGGTGCAGGTCTTGGTAACGGTATGATCGTAAGTAGAACAGTAGAAGGGATTGCCCGTCAACCAGAATTAAGAGGTCCGCTTCAAGGAACAATGTTTATCGGGGTTGCATTGGTTGAGGCGATTCCAATCATCGCAGCGGTTATTGCATTTATGGTAATGTAATTCGTTCCTAATTTTTCAGAAATATAATGGCGAAGTTTATCTCAGGGAGAATCTTCGCCATTCCTTTATGCAAGAATAGCAGTTCAGAAAAATAATACGAAATTTTCATGCTTTATATATGAAATAGAGAAGGAAGCTTCTCTATTTATAGCGATAACGTCTTAGCGAAAGGAGTGGAATTCATGCATTCATATACTGATTTATTGATA
Source organism: Oceanobacillus locisalsi (assembly GCF_042675985.1). NCBI lineage: Bacteria > Bacillati > Bacillota > Bacilli > Caryophanales > Bacillaceae > Oceanobacillus > Oceanobacillus locisalsi. The sequence goes on along the minus strand of NZ_JBHTKK010000001.1, from coordinate 125,804 downwards.
CTTGGAGCTGATATCGGTGGCCTGCAATGGGTAGATATGCTCGTTCAGCTTTTCTTCTTCATTGTACTCCTGGCATTATTGAAAAAATTCGCTTGGGGCCCATTGATGAATATGATGGAAAAACGTGAACAATATGTAGCGAATGAAATCGAAGAAGCTGAAAAAAGTAGAGCTGATGCAGAAAAAGCTTCTCAAGATGCAACGGAGCAACTCAATCAAGTGAGAGCAGAAGCTCAAAAAATGATTGAAGATGCAAAAGCAGCAGGCCAAAAGCAAGAAGAGCAAATTATTGCGTCTGCCAAGGAAGAAGCAGAGCGTATTAAAGAAGCTGCCCAAGCAGATATTCAAAATGAAAAAGAGAGAGCTATCGAAGCGCTGCAAGATAAAGTGGCGTCTCTATCTGTATTAATTGCAAGTAAAGTGATTGAGAAAGAGTTAGACGAGCAAGATCAGGAGAACCTGATTAACGAATACATTAAAGAGGTAGGAGAAGAGCGATGAGTAATGAAGTAGTTGCAAAACGATACGCTGATGCTCTTTTCAGACTTGGCAGTGAACAACAAAAAACAGAACAGCTTGCAGCAGACTTTAAAGTTGTCAAGCCTGTTTTTCAAAACGATAAGAAATTAGCTGAATTCCTGACACATCCAAAAATTGATCTGGCAACAAAGAAACAACTTGTCGTAGATGCATTTCAAGGAGTGGACGAAACCGTTTTGAACACCCTTCAATTACTGGTGGACCGTCATCGCACATCGATTATTCCAGCCATTATTGACGAATACCTTATTCTCGTAAATGATGCAAAAGGAATGGCAGATGCTACCGTATATTCGACAAGACATTTATCGGATGATGAAAAGACTCAACTAGAGCGTTCTTTTGCTGCCCGATTAGGAAAAAGCGCCGTTCAATTTAACAATATCGTTGATCCGTCGATTCTTGGAGGAATCAAGATTCGTGTTGGAAACACGATTTATGATGGGACAGTCAAAGGGAAGTTGAATCGAATCTCCCGTAGAATTGTGTCTGCTAATTAAATGATGATAGGGGTGAAATGGTATGAGCATTAATGCTGAAGAAATTAGTACGCTGATAAAAAAGCAAATTGAAAATTTTGATTCAGACATAGAAGTTACTGATGTTGGAACAGTTATTGAAGTCGGGGATGGAATTGCACGTGCACACGGACTGGATAATGCGATGGCAGGAGAACTGCTGGAATTTCCTAACGGAGTCATGGGCCTCGCTCAAAACTTAGAGGAAAGCAATGTGGGTATTGTTATTCTTGGTCCTTTCGAAGGTATTAAAGAAGGAGATGAAGTTCGCCGTACCGGCCGCATCATGCAAGTACCGGCTGGAGAGGAACTTTTAGGACGCGTGGTGAACCCGCTGGGACAGCCGATTGATGGACAAGGTGCGATTGAAACATCCAATACACGTCCTATCGAAGCACAGGCACCAGGCGTAATGGATCGTAAATCTGTTGATGAACCGCTGCAAACAGGTCTAAAAGCGATTGACGCACTTGTGCCAATTGGACGAGGACAACGTGAGTTAATCATTGGTGACCGCCAAACAGGAAAAACAACTGTTGCAGTGGATACGATCTTGAATCAGGGCGACCAAGATATGATTTGTATCTATGTCGCAATCGGTCAAAAAGAATCCACTGTCCGTTCGACGGTAGAAACATTCCGTAAGCATGGAGCACTGGATTATACCATTGTGGTCACTGCAGGTGCATCAGACCCGGCTCCATTACTATACTTAGCGCCATATGCCGGAGTGGCTATGGGCGAAGAGTTTATGTATAACGGCAAACACGTACTTGTTGTGTATGATGACTTATCCAAACAAGCGGTTGCTTACCGTGAACTTTCTCTGTTACTTCGCCGCCCGCCAGGCCGTGAAGCATTCCCGGGAGACGTATTCTACTTACATTCCCGTTTATTAGAACGTGCAGCAAAATTAAATGATTCAAAAGGCGGCGGATCGTTAACAGCCTTGCCTTTCGTTGAAACACAGGCAGGAGATATCTCCGCATATATCCCGACCAACGTTATTTCGATTACAGATGGTCAGATTTTCTTACAATCCGATCTGTTCTTCTCCGGAGTGCGTCCGGCGATTAACCCAGGTCTGTCTGTATCCCGTGTCGGCGGTTCTGCGCAGATCAAAGCCATGAAAAAAGTTGCAGGTACACTGCGTCTGGACTTGGCATCATTCCGTGAGCTGGAAGCATTCTCCCAATTCGGTTCTGATTTGGATAAAGCAACCCAAGCGAAACTGAGCCGTGGACAACGTACAGTAGAAATATTAAAGCAGGGACTTCATAAACCAATGCCGGTTGAAAAACAGGTAGCTTCTATTTATGCCTTAACAAGAGGATTCTTAGATGATATTCCTGTAGAAGATGTTCTGCGTTTTGAAGAAGAAATGGGTATCTGGCTGGAGCATAATAAAAAAGAGCTGCTAACCAGTATCCGTGAGACAGAAAAACTTCCAGATGAAGAAGAATTCAGCGGAGCTATCGAAAGCTTTAAGAAAACATTCTTGCCATCTGATAAGTAAGATGTCCTGTAAATTCAAAAAAAGTAATTGTCACCAAGCTTGAAGGTGACAGGTTAAATGACACGTAAGCAGTAAGAAAGGATACCTTTTTTAACTGCCAAAATAAAATGGGCCGAAAAAACAATATTCGGCCCGCATTCCTTATAGGAAAGTGTGGTGAAAAGTTTGGCATCACTTAGAGAATTAAAAGGAAGAATTGACTCTACTAAGAAGACAAAACAAATCACCGGAGCAATGGAACTTGTGTCTGCATCCAAAATGTCCAAAGCAGAACAAAATGCGAAAGGCTTTGTTCCTTATGCAGAAAAATTGCAGGAAGTAGTCAGCAGCATTGCCAATTCTAATACAGATTCAGATCATCCGATGCTGAATAAGCGAGAAGTAAAGAAAACGGGTTACCTCATTATTACTTCCGATCGTGGACTGGTAGGAGCTTATAACAGTCATATTTTAAGAAGCCTGGTAAGTAAGCTGGATGAAAATCATGCTTCAAAAGACGAATATACGATTATTGTTATTGGAAGAAAAGGATATGATTTTTGCCGTAAACGTGGACTTCCCGTTGCGCAAAGTGTCTTAGGTATGTCAGACCATCCTGCATTTGCTGATGTAAAAAACATTGCTTCGGAAGCAGTACAAATGTATGCAGATAAGGAAATTGATGAGCTGCATGTGATTTATAATCATTATGTAAGTGCCATTTCCCAAGTAGTCACAGATAAACAGCTCCTCCCGATTGAACATATAGAGGGACAAGAGACTGCTGCGTCAGACTATGAATTTGAGCCGAACCAGGAGGATATTCTGGAAGTGCTTTTACCGCAATATGCTGAAAGTCTGATCTTTGAAGCATTACTTGACGGAAAAGCAAGTGAGCACGCTGCAAGTATGACAGCGATGCGCAGTGCAACAGATAATGCAAATGAATTAATCGATGATTTAGAACTATCATACAACCGTGCACGCCAGGCAGCTATTACGCAAGAAATTACGGAAATTGTCGGCGGCGTTGCAGCACTTGAATAAAAGGTATATAAGTTAACGTTAGGAGGGGAACAGATGACGAAAGGACGTGTAACACAGCTGATGGGACCAGTCGTTGACGTACGTTTTGAAGACGGCGAGCTTCCTGCTGTAAATAATGCATTAGTCGTACACAATAAACAATCAGGTGAAGAATTAACATTGGAAGTAGCGCTTCATCTTGGTGATCATAGTGTCCGAGCCATTGCGATGTCCTCAACAGATGGTTTCCAGCGTGGAACAGAAGTAGAAGATTCAGGCCAGCCCATTTCTGTCCCTGTTGGAGATGTTACATTAGGACGCGTATTTAACGTTTTAGGTGAAAACATTGATTTAGATGAAGCCCTGCCAGAAGGTATCCGTTTAGACCCTATTCATCGTCAGGCGCCGGCTTTCGATACTTTGTCTACAGAAACTGAGATTTTAGAAACCGGAATTAAAGTGGTTGACTTGCTTGCACCTTATACCAGAGGCGGTAAAATCGGTCTCTTTGGCGGAGCTGGTGTAGGTAAGACGGTATTGATTCAGGAATTAATCAATAACATCGCACAAGAACATGGCGGTATTTCTGTATTTGCGGGTGTAGGAGAACGTACTCGTGAAGGAAATGACCTTTATTATGAAATGAGCGATTCCGGGGTTATCTCCAAAACAGCGATGGTCTTCGGACAAATGAACGAACCGCCAGGCGCGCGTATGCGTGTTGCATTAACCGGATTGACAATGGCAGAATATTTCCGTGATGAGCAAGGGCAGGACGTATTGTTATTTATCGATAACATTTTCCGTTTCACCCAAGCTGGTATGGAGGTATCCGCACTTCTTGGACGTATGCCTTCAGCTGTTGGTTATCAACCGACACTCGCAACGGAAATGGGTCAATTGCAGGAGCGTATTACAACAACCGATAAAGGTTCTGTAACGTCTATCCAGGCGATTTATGTTCCAGCGGATGACTATACCGACCCGGCGCCGGCAACTGCTTTCGCGCACTTGGACGCAACGACTAACTTAGACCGTAAGCTTTCCGAGCAAGGTATTTACCCTGCCGTGGACCCGTTGGCATCTACTTCCCGTGCATTGGATCCGGTAGTAGTAGGAGAAGAACATTACAAAGTTGCCACAGAAGTGCAGCAGACACTTCAAAAATACCGTGAATTGCAGGACATTATTGCAATCCTTGGTATGGATGAGCTGAGTGATGAGGACAAGCTGGTTGTTTCCCGTGCACGCCGTATCCAATTCTTCTTATCGCAAAACTTCCACGTAGCTGAGCAGTTCACTGGACAGCAAGGTTCGTATGTTCCGGTAAATGAAACCATTCAAGGTTTTAAAGAAATTCTTGAAGGAAAGCATGATGACATTCCAGAAGATGCTTTCCGTCTTGTCGGACGTATCGAAGAAGTTGTGGAGAAAGCTAACGTTTCGGAATAATACACAGCTGGGAATGATGCATTCCAATAGCACCTTTCATATGATGATTGGTTTTATGCATCATTCTTATCCGCTTTTTAGCTAGCTGTAGGAGGGGTAAACATTGAGTACATTAGAAGTAAGTGTCGTCACTCCTGAAGGTCCGATTCTGGAGGATACCTATGATATGGTTGTCTGTAAAGCGGATACTGGAGAAATTGGTATCCTGCCAAAGCATATTCCGCTTGTTTCTCCGTTACAAATCAGTATTGCCCGCTTGAAAAAAGGGAACGATACAGCGGAAATTGCCATTAGCGGTGGTTTTATGGAAGTGCAGCCAGATAAAGTGACTATCCTGGCTCAGTCCGCTGAAACTGCTGATCATATCGATGTTCTGCGTGCAAGAGAAGCCAAAGAACGTGCCGAGAAACGACTTCAGGATAAAAGCGATACAGTTGACAGAATCCGTGCTGAACATGCATTAAAACGGGCAATTAACCGTCTGGAAATCAAATCATAAAAGAACCGATTAACATAACCCCCTGCTTCCACTCCTGTTGGACAGATAGGGGGTTATGTTATTTATAAAAAGGTACCCATACCGACATGAAATCGGAAAAAATAGACAAAGCTTGTCAGGCAATAAAAATTAGTAGAAAGCTGTTATCATTTCCCGGGAAATGTTTGAATAGAAAATAACATTCGACAACATAGGTTGAAAATTGTATTCAGAAAGGAGATTGCCATGTTTTCAGCAGCCCAATTAGCGCTAATCAGTATTTTCTCTCATCTCATGTTTATTTATCTGACATGGAAAGTAGTTACAGCTATCCGTATTGAAACGATATTTAAAAAAGGAAGATCCGCAGAAGCCAGGGTTTTTCTTCTGTTTATTACCATTATGATTGGTACAGGTGTAAGCAGATTCTTCCTGGATATATTGCAATGGTCCAGCGATTTAATGTATCTTTTTTCTTCTATAAATGTATGGATATAAAACCTTCTGTCAAAACTGAGATTAATAGATTTGACAGGAGGTTTTTTTCATGTTTCATAGAATCTTTTCCCGTACCCATTTCCCGATGGCGCAAACAACAAAATCCAATCTTGTATTCCCCGGTACTGTTCTAAACAACAAGCAACTTTTTTTCGTATTACTTCTTACCTGCTTTATGATGAACCAAGCTTTCAGTCAACCTTATCAGCATGATGAAATGCAAGATTTAGGTGCATTTGCAGAAGAGCATGACCTTCCTATTCAATCTTGGGAAGTGACAATGAAAGAAGAAATGGAAATGGAACAGGCTGAACAACTTATTCAGAACCTGAAAGCACAGCATACGGTACAGAAGGAAAACAATGACAATGGAGTAAAATATACGTTCAAAGATAGTCACAAGAAGGGTTCCTTTGACGTATTATATAATGTGATTCTTCCTTTGGATCAAAGCAATCCGGCAGAAGTCATTATTGTGCTGCAGGGAGAAGACTGGGATAAACAAATAAGTCAAAAGTATGAAAAAGAAAAACAAGCTATACAAAAGAATTATTTAACAAAAGATTCACAAGTATATACTTGTCTATTTGTACAAGGTAGTGATATAATTAATCACGATGAAATTTTAAATATAGCAATAAAATATTTCAATATAAAGCATATATCGACTAAACATGACAATTTAGAAAATTCTAGGATTGAAAAAAGTACATACGGGTATACACATTCATGGGAGCAATTTTATTTCATGGAAGATGACCCAAAAAATGTGCATATGACTACTGTTGCTGATCGTCACGGGGAAAAGAGTTTTGTGATAGGAACACCTATCTTGATACATGAATATTAATATTAGGGAAATTAGATTCTGAAGGGGATTTATGACATGGAAAAAATCATCGTTGGTGGCGGACAGAAGTTGGAAGGCACTGTGCGTGTTGAAGGTGCCAAAAACGCGGTTCTGCCTGTACTTGCTGCTAGCTTAATTGCTAGTGAAGGAAGAAGTGTTATCAAAGAAGTACCAGTATTAGCAGACGTTTATACAATTAATGAAGTACTCCGCAACTTAAATGCCGATGTGGAATTTGATTCAAACGAAAAAGCTGTGAAGATTGATGCTTCTGAAAGATTGGAGACAGAAGCCCCATTTGAATATGTAAGGAAAATGCGTGCATCCGTGCTTGTTCTGGGACCGTTATTAGCCCGCTATGGACACGCAAAGGTTGCTATGCCTGGCGGATGTGCAATTGGTTCACGTCCGATTGATTTGCATTTAAAAGGTTTCGAAGCAATGGGAGCTGAAATTCATGTGGGTAATGGCTTTGTAGAAGCGACAGCACCGGGCCGTTTGCAAGGTGCGAAAATTTATTTAGATATGCCGAGTGTAGGAGCTACAGAAAACATTATGATGGCTGCTGCTTTAGCAGATGGGAAAACTGTTATTGAAAATGCTGCTAAAGAGCCTGAGATTGTTGACTTAGCTAACTATTTAAATAAAATGGGCGCAAGAATCGTTGGAGCCGGTACAGAAACTATCCGGATCAACGGTGTTGAAAAACTCTATGGAGCAGAACATAACATGATTCCAGATCGTATTGAAGCAGGAACCTTTATGGTTGCAGCAGCAATTACGAACGGAAATATACTAATCGAAAATGCTGTACGTGAACATTTAAGCTCGGTTGTTTCAAAACTGGAAGAAATGAACGTGCAAGTGATTGACGAAGATGAAGGACTGCGGGTAATTGGTTCTGATAGAATTGCATCTACAGACATTAAGACATTGCCGCATCCCGGTTTCCCGACAGATATGCAATCGCAAATGATGGCGTTGATGCTATGTGCAAAAGGAACGAGTGTTATAACCGAAACGGTATTTGAGAACCGTTTTATGCATGTTGAAGAATTTCGCCGTATGAATGCGAACATTAAAATTGAAGGCCGCAGTGTCATTATTGAAGGTCTGTCTAAACTACAGGGTGCAGAAGTTGCAGCAACTGATTTACGCGCAGCAGCAGCACTGATTTTAGCAGGACTTGTCAGTGACGGCCATACCCGGGTAACGGAGTTAAAACACTTGGATCGCGGATATGTAGACATTGTAATGAAATTGGCCAATCTCGGCGCCGACATAAAACGCGTAGATGAAAATGGTGTCGTTATTCAACCATTAGGCGTGGAAGAAACTGTCGAATTAAATGAATATATCACTGAATAATTTTATACTACTCTATTACAAAAAGGTGTACCTCTAACAGGTGCATCTTTTTTTATTGGTTGAGTAAAACTGTAGAAAATTACTGAACACATACAGATATAAAGATATTCAAACTCAACTCTTGTGCGCTTTAAAAAGTAGCTTTCTTTCCATAGGAATAGGGGGATGATCGTTTCTTCTATACGTCTGCAGATAAGAAGGTAAGGTGTAAGATGACCGCTACGGAAAAACACTCCGCTTTCCGTGGGCTTGTCCTCAGCCTCCTCGAAAAAAAGAAGTTCGCTTTTTTCCTGCGGGGTCTTCACACTGCGCATTCCCACAGGAGTCTCCGTATTTTTCCTCCGCTAGTTAGCTTTCATGCTATTTGCTAGTAGCAACTATAATATTTTGAAAATTCATTAACCTGACAACATTGGTAACCGCAGTCCCAACCCCAGGACGTTGCGACTTTAGTCTGCCTAAGGGCACGCTCTTCAGCTAACTTTTGCCAAGAAGAGCGCTTGGCAAAAGGGCATCTTCAGAGGGTGCTGATCCCTCAGGAGTCAAAACGGTCCGCCTCCGCTAGTGGGATGTTCTATACATGAAATAGATGAACAAATAAAAGTAGGTCAGACAGAACAGATTTTTCGTGGTGCGTGGTAAAAATGTTTAGCAATCATTCTTTTCTGTGTATGAAAGCATTCTCGATATGAGTGATCCATGCTGTTAAGCAACTGAAACACCAAAATGATTGTTTATTGAGGCTGAAAAGCGATTATTTCATCTCACTTCATCAAGATGTTGTTTCTCCCAAGAGCTGTAGCATCCTATTAGAGCGCAGGCCAACCACGTAGACTCCTATGGGAAAGCGAAGTGGGAAGACCCCGCAGAAAAAGCGATCTTCTTTTTCGAGGAGGCTGAGCGCAAGCCCATGGAAAGCGGAGTGGTTGGCCGGAGCGGAAGCTACACACTATACTATGTTCAAAATATAAATTTAAAAAAGACAAACGCTTTTATGTATGCCTTTCCAAAATTTCTCTTTTCACTTTTTGTAAAACATGATATATTTAAGAAAATTACTAATATTTCAATTGGGTGATGAAAATGAAAATATATATGTCCGTTGATATGGAAGGGATAACAGGATTGCCGGATGCTTCATTTGTGGATAGGGGTAAGCAAAATTATGAAAGAGCTCGAAAAATCATGACAGATGAAGCAAATTACGTTATTCAAGCTGCATTTGATTACGGCGCAGAAGAAGTCCTGGTAAATGACAGCCATTCCAAGATGAACAATTTACTGATTGATGAAATCCATCCGGATGCATTACTGATAACCGGAGAAGTCAAGCCATTTTCAATGATGCAAGGGTTGAACGATACATATAGCGGTGCTTTCTTTATAGGCTATCACACCAGAGCCGGACAACACGGGGTGATGTCGCATTCCATGGTGCATGCAGTCCGCAACTTCTATATCAATGATCATTGTATCGGGGAGATGGGCATGAATGCTTACCTTGCTGGATATTACGGCGTCCCTGTTTTATTGACATCTGGGGACAATCAGGCAGCTGCAGAAGCTGAAAAATTAATTCCGTATGTGACTACTGCCGTTGTGAAAGAAACGATTTCCAGGTCATCTGTAAAGAGCTTAACACCTAAAAAAGCTGGTCAACTGCTTACAGAAAAAGTGAAAATGGCGCTGGATAACCGCCATCTTACAGAACCTCTCATACCGCCTGAAAAACCGGAATTGACCATTGAATTCAATAACAGCGGACAGGCAGAATGGGCAAATTTAATGCCCGGAACAAAGTGGATTCCCGGCACAACCAAAGTCCGTTTCCAAGCCAAAGATATGAAAGAAGCCTACCAAGCGATGCTGGTAATGACGGAATTAGCAGCACTGACAACATTTTCTTAACATGGTAATGAATATAAAAAAACAAACATAATTATCTGTAATAACAAGCCAGTGAAACGAGCTAGTGACGGTTTTTCTGGAACAGTTGCTACCATCAAAATATAGTCATTTATCACCCATAGATTTTGGTGAAAAGTCTATTTAAAAATAGATTTATTTGAAACCAATCAGCACAAAAAAATAAAACACCTCCAGCAGTATCTTATTTACCTGAGTAATTCCCTGTTAAGCTTACTAGTATGCTTTCAAGTGAAACTTATGACATGAAAAATGAAAAGATAAAGAGGTGAAACATATGCTGAAATATATTCTCAAACGTTTATTGATTATGATTATCACACTCTGGGTCATCATTACACTTACCTTTGTATTAATGGTCAATATACCCGGCTCTCCTTTTAATACCGACCAATCTTCCAATGAGACCGTCCAAGCCAACCTGGAAGCTCATTATAATTTAGACCAGCCTTACTACATACAATACCTGCTCTACATGAAATCGATTGTTACATTTGAATTTGGACCTTCGATTAAACAACCAAATCAGACGGTAAACGATCTTTTATCACGTGGATTTCCGATTTCTTTTGAATTGGGGATTATTACCATAGCTTTAGCAGTCGTTTCCGGCGTGTTAGTTGGAATTATTGCTGCACTCCGGCATAACGGATTTCTGGATTATGTAACCATGGGGCTTGCTGTATTGGGCATCTCCATCCCGAACTTTATTTTAGCAACCATTCTTATTCAGCAGTTGGCAGTGAATTTAGATATATTTCCGACCGCAACATGGAGAAGTCCAGCCCATATGGTGCTTCCGGTCCTTGCGCTTGCAACCGGTCCGATGGCAATTATTGCCCGTTTGACACGTTCTACGATGCTGGAGGTACTGACACAGGATTACATTAAAATGGCAAAAGCAAAGGGGCTCTCTCCTTGGAAAGTTGTTTTCAAACATGCACTCCGAAATGCATTAATGCCGGTTGTCACGATTATGGGAACACTCTTTGCCGGGATTTTGACAGGAACATTTGTCATTGAGCAAATTTTCGCTATTCCAGGAATGGGAAGATACTTTGTAGAAAGTATAAACCAGCGTGACTATCCGGTTATTATGGGAACGACAGTTTTTTACAGCGCCTTCTTAATTATCATGCTTTTTCTCGTGGATATCATTTACGGCATCCTTGATCCGCGCATTAAAATGCAGCAGAAAGGGGGCAAATAACGATGAAATCAAAGAAAGAAATGGCGTATCATACAGCCCCTTCCGATATACCGGATGAATGGTTTGCTTGGAAGGAACGGGACACGGAGAAGATGGAAGAAGTATCCCGCCCTTCATTATCTTATTGGCAGGACGTGTGGCGACGATTGGGAAAGAATAAGATGGCCATGCTTGGATTGATTTTTTTGGTACTGCTTACGGTGATGGCGATTATTGGACCGATGATATCCCCTTATGAAGTGAATAGGCAAAGCCTTCCGAACCAATTTCAGCCGCCGTCAATAGCGCATTGGTTTGGCACAGATAATGCCGGAAGAGATGTGTTTACGCGTACATGGTATGGGGCTCGTATCTCCTTGTTTGTCGGTTTGGTAGCTGCTTTCATCGATGTCACGATTGGCATTATCTGGGGAGGCATTTCCGGTTATAAAGGCGGCCGTACAGATAATGTTATGATGCGGATGATTGAAGTATTATACGGATTGCCTTACCTGTTAGTTGTTATTTTACTGTTGGTTGTGCTTGGACCGAGTCTCGGCACCATTATTCTGGCGTTAACGATTACCGGCTGGGTAGGAATGGCCCGGATTGTACGGGGGCAGGTACTGCAAATAAAAAACTATGAATTTGTGCTTGCTTCCAAGTCCTTTGGCACGAAAACATCCCGGATTATCCGGAAAAATCTGCTGCCCAATACAATGGGACCGATTATTGTACAAATGACATTAACCGTTCCGACCGCCATTTTTGCGGAAGCATTCCTGAGTTTTATCGGTCTTGGTATCCAGGCGCCATTTGCCAGCTGGGGGGTCATGGCGAATGATTCGTTAGGCGCTATTTTATCCGGAAATTGGTGGACCTTGTTCTTCCCTGCATTCTTTATCTCTTTTACCATGTTTGCTTTTAACGTCTTAGGGGATGGACTGCAGGATGCATTGGATCCGAAATTAAGAAAGTAGGTGGGCAACTTGGAAAGAATACTCGAAGTAAACGACTTACATGTGACATTTAAAACGTATGGAGGCACTATCCAAGCTGTTCGGGGCGTTAATTTTCACTTGGATAAAGGAGAAACGCTGGCCATTGTCGGAGAATCCGGCTGCGGGAAAAGTGTTACTTCCAATGCGATTATGGGCCTGATTCCGAATCCGCCGGGGAAAATTGCAGCCGAATCGATTATTTTTAAAGGCCAGGATTTGACCGCATGTTCCGAGAAAACAATGCGATCCATTCGCGGTGTAGATATTTCCATGATTTTTCAAGATCCAATGACCGCATTGAATCCGACTTTAACGATTGGAACGCAGTTGATGGAAGGGTTAAAAGAACATAAGAAGATGACAGGTACTGGGGCAAAGTCAAAAGCAGTGGAAATGCTGGAACTGGTAGGTATTCCAAATCCGGAGGAGCGCTTAAAGCAATATCCGCATCAATTTAGCGGAGGGATGCGTCAGCGGATCGTGATTGCCATTGCCTTGATTTGTGATCCAGATTTATTGATAGCGGATGAGCCGACGACGGCCTTGGATGTGACTATTCAAGCTCAAGTTTTGGAGTTATTTGCAACTATCCAGAAGCGGACCGGGGTATCGATTATTTTAATCACCCATGATCTCGGTGTTGTCGCCAAGATAGCAGACCGCATTGTGGTGATGTATGCAGGGAAAATCATTGAATCCGGGAACAAACGGGAAATATTCTATGAACCGGAGCATCCATATACACAAGGACTGCTTCATTCTGTTCCCCGGCTGGATGCCAAAGAAGCATTACAACCGATTGCCGGAACACCGCCTGATTTATTCTCACCTCCCAAAGGATGCCCGTTTACAGCAAGATGTCCTTTTGCGATGGAGGTGTGTGATAAAGTTTATCCCGCTCCGGAAAAAATCAGTGCCACCCATTATGTGGATTGCTGGTTGCAAGATGAGCGGGCTAAGCGGCTTTTAGCTGCTGAAAGTTTACAAACTTAAAAAGGGGGCAATACCATGCGTAACAAAAAGTTTTTATGGGTGCTGCTGGCGCTGTTAACGGCATTTATTCTTGCAGCATGTACAGCGAATGAAGATGCCGGGGAAGCGCCGGAGGAAGATACGGGTGCAGCTGAAGAGGACAGTGGAGAAGATGGAGCTGTGGGAGGAACACCAGATTTGGATGGGAAGACCTTATATATTAATAATGGGCAGGAGCCGACTTCATTTGACCCATCCGTAGGTTTTGATCAGCTCTCTTGGGATCCTTTGAACAACTTGATGGAAGGGCTAACCCGTTTAGATGAGAATGCAGAAGCAGCGGAAGGCGTGGCAGAAAGCTGGGATATTTCAGATGACCAATTGACCTATACATTTCATTTACGAGACGATGCCAATTGGTCTAATGGCGATCCGGTTGTAGCGGAAGATTTTGTTTATGCCTGGAAACATATGCTGGATCCTGAAACTGCATCGTCTGCAGCATTTTTAGCATATTATATTGAAGGCGGAGAGGAATACAACAGCGGGGAAGGGTCAGCCGATGATGTGAATATCACAACGGTTGATGATAAAACCTTGGAAGTCGTTTTGAAACAGCCGACAGGATTCTTCTTGGATTTACTGACCAATCCGGCATTTTTCCCAGTCAATCATCAGGTGGCAGAAGAAACTTCCGATTGGTATGCCGATGCAGATACGTTTGTAGCGAACGGCCCGTTTATGCTGGAATCCTGGGAGCATGATAATGAGATGATTTTTGCAAAGAACCCCGAGTATTGGGATGCAGATACAGTGAACCTGGATTATGTTCATGTTTCCATGGTGAATAACACGAATACACAATATCAAATGTTTGAAACAGGGGAATTAGATGTAGCTGGAGATGCTGTAGGGATTCCTCCAGAGATGTCCGATGAATTGATTGAGGGAGATAATGTATATATCGGCGAAAATGGCGGATTGGAATTCTATCGTTTTAACGTGACAGAAGAACCGTTCCAGAATAAGAAGATCAGACAGGCGTTTTCTTATGCGATTAACCGGGATGATATTGCAGAATTCGTTGTAAAACAGGGTGTCGAGCCGGCATATGGGTTTGTGTCGCCAGGATTTACAGCGCCAGATGGAAGGGACTTCCGGGAAGAAAACGGCGATTTGGTTGCATTTGATCCGGAACAGGCACAGGAACTGCTGGAAGAAGGCATGGAAGAAGAAGGGTACGATGAACTTCCTCCGGTTGTTTTAACATATAGTACGGATGATACCAATCAGGCTGTTGCAGAAACCATGCAGGATATGTTCAGTGAACATTTAGGTGTGGACGTTACCCTGGAGAATCAGGAATGGAATGTGTTTGCGGATGCCCAGCAAAACCTGGAATTACTATTCTCCAGAAGCTCTTTTCTCAATGACTACAGTGACCCTGTCAACTTCTTGGAAAGCTTTATAACAGATTCATATATGAACCGTACCGGATTTGAAAACGAGGAATATGATGAGCTGATTCAAAACGGAAAAAGTGAAACCGATGAAGAAGCGCGTTATGAATATCTCTATGAAGCAGAAAGAATGCTGGCAGAGGAAATGATTGCTACACCAATCCGTTATTATAATCAAGTCGTTTTAGAAGCAGATGGGGTAGAAGGAATTCTGCGTCATCCAGTAGGCTACTTTGATTTGAAATATGCAGATAAGTCAGAGTAAGAAGGGAAAACAAGATAGGCTCCTCATTGCATGGGCCTATCTTGTTTTTAACAAAGGGAGGTCGTATGCATGCTTTCGCATCGTCTAAAGCCGGGAGACACGATCGGAATCATTGCTCCAGCCGGTCCGGTCGATAAACATAAGCTGGAAAAATCATTTGCTTTCTTTGAAAATATGGGACTGAGGATAAAGCTGGGTGCACATATTTATGATCAATACGGTTATTTAGCAGGAAAAGATACCAATCGTCTGGCTGATTTTCATCAAATGGTCGCTGACAGGAGTGTCAAAGCAATTATCTTTGCAAAAGGCGGCTATGGGACAGGACGTTTCGTGGATAAAATAGATATGGAACTCATACAAAGGAACCCGAAAATTATCTGGGGATACAGCGATATTACATGTTTACATACAGCCATTCGTCAGGCAACCGGCTTGGTTACGTTTCATGGTCCAATGCCAGTATCGGATATTATCAAAAATGAGTTTGACCCGGTCTCCGCCCAATTGTTCAAGCAATTATTTGACCCGACGAATTTAATTTATTCTGAAAGTATTTCACCGCTTACGGTGTATCGGGAAGGAGAGGCAACCGGAAAAATAGTGGGCGGGAATCTGTCTCTCCTTGTACAGACACTTGGCACGCCTTATGAAATTAGTACCAAGGATAAACTGCTGCTTATAGAAGATATTGGCGAGGAACCGTATCGAATAGACGGCATGATGAATCAGCTGCGTTTAGCCGGAAAACTGAAAGATGCTGCCGGAATCGTCATTGGTGATTTTGCGGAAGCGGAACCGGAACGCCCCCCTTCCTTACGTCTGGAAGATATCTGGAAGCATTATATCAGAAATTATAAAAAGCCGGTCATTGCAGGCTTTCGAATTGGGCATTGTTTCCCGCATTTTTCGATTCCTTTAGGCGTCAAGGCAACGTTATCCACCAGGACGAAAACACTGCAGCTGACACCGGGCGTCCAATGACCAGCCCGCATTAGAAAGGAAGGTTCCATATGAAAGTGGTTGATCTCGCACTTTATCACAGCTCCATTCCGTTACACACCCCTTTTAAAACAGCGTTACGGACAGTGACAGTTGCTGAAAGTATCGTGGTGAAAATAACATGTGATAATGGCATCACCGGCTGGGGAGAGGCACCGCCGACACATGTTATCACAGGAGACAGTCTGGCAAGTATGCATTATGCGATAGATAACATTATCCGTCCTGCTGTCATAGGTGCGGATGTATTTTCTTATGCCAGTATTTTCGAACAGATAGAGACAGCAATAGTGCGTAATACAAGTGCCAAAGCTGCTGTGGATATGGCGATATACGATTGTCTGGCACAAGCAGCAAAGCAGCCCTTATATCAATATTTGGGCGGGTACCGTTCCCGTCTGGAAAATGATTATACGGTCAGTGTGAATGCGATTGCCCAGATGCAGCAGGATGCCAAATTATATCAAGCAAACGGCTTCCGGATTTTAAAGGTGAAAGTGGGTAAAGATACGGCTGAAAAGGATATCGAACGGGTTGCAGCTGTCAGAGAAGCGGCAGGAGAGGGCGTTCGGATCCGGCTGGATGCCAATCAAGGCTGGACAGCGAAAGCAGCTGTGCAGGCAATTACGCGAATGGAAGAGATGGGGTTACAGATCGAATTGGTGGAACAGCCTGTTGCAGCACATGATATCAAAGGTTTGAAGTACATTACAGACCATACAGCAACTCCTATTATGGCGGACGAATCCGTATTTTCACCGCAAGATGCCCTTCAGGTGTTGGAAGCAGGTGCAGCAGATATGATAAATATTAAATTAATGAAAGCCGGCGGAATCCACCAGGCGTTAAAAATCGCTAATCTGGCACAGCATTTCGGTGTTGCTTGCATGGCAGGAAGCATGATAGAGACCAAGCTGGGCATTACAGCAGCGGCCCATTTTGCAGCCAGCCACCCAGCAGTAACGCATTTTGATTTTGATGCACCGCTGATGCTGGCAGATGACGTATTAGAAGGCGGGATCCATTACGAAGGTAAAGGGAACCAAATCACATTTCCGAGTCAATCCGGCCTCGGAATACAATCCGTCAAAGAATCATACTTGCATGTCATTGATAAGGAAAGGAGCTGGTAAGATGCAGGAAATGTTTGAGAAACTGCCGGAAAAATTTCATGTAACGAATGTACAGGCAGCGACCATTTGGACGAATCCGCAGGCCCCGAGGCCGGCAGATGAAGCAGGCATATCGAACCCGACAGATATTGCAAATTGGGTGAACAGCCTGACCTATGAACAATCCCTGGCATTATGTGATGATAATTTGGTACAGTCACAGACATTATACGGCGAACCAGTGGTTGTTCTTGAGGAATCCGAAGCGTGGGCACAGATGATTGCTCCTTTTCAGGCATCAAAAAAAGATCCAAGAGGATATCCGGGGTATATTCCCAGCAGCCAGCTGACTCCTGTGACGAAAAAGGAATGGCTTCAGCAGAAATATAGTGTGGTGACAACGGCAGATGCATGGCTGGAAGATACGGACAAAAGCAAAATCATGCAGCTCAGTTACTTAACCATCCTTCCTTATACAGGGGAAAATGGTACGCATGTTCATGTGCAGACGCCATCTGGCCGAAAACAAATCGTCAAAGAAAAAACAGCTATTGTTTCAGATGGAGCAAGCTTTTCTTCGGGCAGTGGAACCGATATTGTGACGGCGGTGCTTCCATTCATCGGGCTGGATTATTTCTGGGGCGGCATGAGCTCTTTTGGTTATGACTGTTCTGGTCTCGCTTATGCAGCACATAAAGCAAATGGCTATTGGATTGCCCGGGACGCGGGAGACCAGGCAGCTGCGGGAAAGGAGATTGCTATAGATGCAATAGAACCGGGAGATTTACTTTTCTTTGCTTACCAGGAAGGAAAAGGGAGAATTCACCATGTCGGCATCTATCAGGGGGAAGGAAACATGCTTCATTCCCCACAAACCGGAAAAGGAGTGGAAATCACGTCTTTACAAGGAACCGTATACGAAAAAGAGTTATGCGTAGCCAGAAGGTATTGGAGGTGAGGAAATGGACGATAAAATATTGGAAGTAAAAAACCTGATGAAATATTTTGATGTCGGCAAAAAAGGTTTTTTAAAAGCTGTGCAGGATGTATCTTTTCACATTTATAAAGGCGAAACGTATGGTTTAGTTGGAGAATCCGGCTGCGGCAAATCTACTATCGGCCGCACTATTCTCGGATTATATGATAAAACAGGCGGCGATGTCTGGTTTAACGATGAAAATGTCCATGAGCTGAGCGATAAGGAACAATTCGCTCTATACCGGAAAATGCAGATGATTTTTCAAGATCCATACGCTTCACTGAACCCGCGCTCTACAATCAGAGAAATCATCTCAGAACCATTGGAGGTACACGGCATATTTAAGAAGAAAAAAGATCAGATGAACCGTGTATATGAATTATTAGAAGAAGTTGGACTGAGCCGGGATCATGTGAACCGTTATCCGCATGAATTCAGCGGCGGCCAGCGTCAGCGAATCGGCATTGCCAGAGCACTGGCACTAGATCCGGACTTTATCATTGCAGATGAGCCGATTTCTGCATTAGATGTTTCTGTGCAGGCACAAGTGGTAAATTTGATGAAGCGGCTGCAGAAGGAAAAAGGGCTGACCTTCTTATTTATTGCCCATGATTTGTCCATGGTGAAGCAATTTTCAGACCGGATCGGGGTGATGTATTTAGGCCATCTGGTAGAAGAAACAAGCGGCGAATTACTCTATGAAAATCCACTACATCCCTATACAAAAGCGCTCCTATCAGCCATCCCGATTCCGGATCCGGATATGGAAGAAAAAAGGGAGCGGATTATTTTAGAAGGGGAATTACCAAGTCCAATGAACCCGCCCTCCGGCTGTGTATTTCGGACGAGATGCCCGATGGCGATGGACATATGCAAAGACGTCTATCCGGTGTGGCAGGAGATAGAACCCGGACATCGCGTCGCCTGCCACCTTTATGATAAACATTATAAAGACAGTCCGACAACCGGCCCTCAGCGGACACAGGAATTTGTGGAAGAAGAAATACAATTTTAAGAAAAAAAACCATAGAGCGCTTCTAAAAAATGATCTGCGCTTCTATGGTTTTTTGGATACATAAACGTTCTCCTCATATTTTTTCTAAAGAAAAGGTCTAAATTGCCTGTAAAATGTATAGATTTAATAGTAGGCATGATAGATAGACAGTTTTAAGAAAAGGAGGAGGAACGTGCGTAATCGAAAATATAAACATAAAAATGCGGCCATTCATAAGAAAATGAAGCAATTAAAGCAGAAAAACAGCGTATCCAAACCATCTTTACAGAAAATCGTACCTATTTCCAACCGTAAATCAGCGTATTATAAAAATCAGCGCCCATCTCCTTGGAAGCAGATAATAATAGGTGTTTTTGCGACGATGATTATTTTTATTCTTGCTGTTCCGGCAATGGTAGTACAAATCTCCAAAACGGATAATCAAATCCGTGCAGGTACAGAAGTTGTAAACACTGCAGAAGAAACAGAAAATCCCGAGGAAGCAAATGAAACAAACGAAACTAACGAAGCAGAAGGAGAATCCCAAGAAGCAGCATCTGGAGACGAGGCTGTAGAAGTCGGCACTTCACCATTCGATGTTTCTGTTATGCGTGTAAGCAATGAAGAAGTGGAAGATATCCCGGTAGAGCAATATGTTGCGGGTGTCGTATCCTCGGAAATGCCGTCAGAATTTGAAATGGAGGCATTAAAAGCACAGGCAGTTGCTGCGAGGACATTTACTGTAAACTTTTTATTAAACGGCGAGAAAAATGATAACTATGATGTAACGGATACAACCCAGCACCAAGTATATAAAAATGACCAAGAACTGCAGGAACAGTGGGGAGCAGAATATCATGAGAAAATGAACAAAATTAATCAGGCTGTAAAAGAAACGGAAGGGCAGGTTATTACCTACAATAGTGCGCCGATAACAGCTTCTTTCTTCTCCACAAGCAATGGTTATACGGAAAACTCTGAGGATTATTGGGAAGGTGAAGTTGCCTACTTACGCAGTGTAGAGAGCCCTTGGGATGAAGCATCGCCAGAATTCTCCCAGCAAACAACGCTGACAGTAGCAGAAGTATCCGAGGCTTTAGAAATTCCGCTCCAGGATGATAAGGCAATCCCAATGGAAATCAGTCATACAGACAGCGGCAGGGTAGAGGAAATAACCGTTGCCGGGAGTACATTTAGCGGACCAGACTTTCGCGATAAACTGGGATTGAGATCCAGTGACTTTACCATTGAACAGAGTGACAGTCATCTGATTTTTACAACGCAAGGCTACGGGCACGGTGTCGGCATGAGCCAATTCGGTGCAAATGGCATGGCAGCGGAAGGAAAAAAATATGATGAAATTATCCACCATTACTATACGGATGTAGAAATCAGTCAGATAGGGGAAATAGCACCAACCCTCGTTTCCAACTAAACGGGGGTTTTTACATGCCTGATGATTTGACGATAAAGGGAATGAAAATATTGTATATCTTTTTAAATAAAAGGAAGACAGAAGCAGATTATCGATAGATAGCCTATAGTACAACATATTATTTTTTACTTATTCCTCTATCGAAATCCGCTGAACGCCAGTAAGGCTATTATTTCTGCCTTCTCATTTGGTCTATTAAACCTCTATTTAAACGTTGGGAACAGCCTTTGTTATGAAAATCAAAAAATTTTTTCATAGCTATGTATATAATTCTCTTTTTCTGCTCACAATGGTTGCAGAGGTGATGAAAATGAAAGAGGAATTCAAAGGCCCAAAAAATAAATGGAGCCAAATTTTCCGTAAGAAATGGTTTTTCCCAGCTTTGTATTTAAGTATTGCAGCTGTTTTATTAGGGTCAGTCATTTGGTATCAAAATGCAGGATCTGATGTTTCAGAACCGGCTGATCAAAGAGACGGAGAGGAAGATTATCTTCCAGTTATGAATGAGGAAGATTCTGCCCCAGTAGTCGATCAGCAGGAATTGGTAGGAATGCCGCTTGAAAACACAGATGAAGCAGAAATCGTAACTAAATTTTTTGATTACAACGCAGAACAAGAAGACAGAGAAAATGCACTCGTACTTTACAACAATCGTTACTATCAAAGTACAGGAGTGGACATTGCAGCAGCAGATGCAGAAACATTTGATGTCTTAGCTTCCATCAGTGGTACCGTTGAAGAAGTGAAGGAAGACCCGTTACTCGGCAATGTGATAGTTTTATCTCACAGCGAAGACTTAAAAACGTATTATGCTAGTATGGAAGACGTGGCTGTATCCGTGAGTGATCAAGTAGCGCAAGGAGACACGCTTGGAACAGCTGGTAAAAACTTGTTTGGCAAAGATAATGGCACACACTTGCATTTCGAAATTCGTAAAGACGGCACAGAAGTCAATCCGGAAAGTTACTTCGAACAGCCGGCATCGAGTATTGCCGTAGAAGAAAGTGCGGAAGAAGATGAAGCAGTAAGTGATGAACCAACCTCAGAAGAGCCGACTTCAGGTGAAGAAACAACGGAGTCTGAAGAAGGTGCTGAAGATACAGAAGAAGATGCAGAACAAGATACAGAAGAAGATGCTCCAAGTGAAGATGAAGAAATCGATGTGGAGTTAGACGACTCAGAAGAATAATAGAAAGCTGCCTGGGAAAAAGCTGAAAATCCGGTAATGCATTGGATGCATTGTCGGATTTTTTTCATTTTTTGAAAAAATACACCTTGTCCCCATAATTATTTGTACAAAACTTAAGCATAAAGAGGCGCTTTTTTTAATATGATGATATTACAAACCATGCAATCGAACTGTCTGAGGTGAAAACCATGTGAATTAGAAGTATCCTTCATCAAAAGTGGACCCTTAAAAATTTTATATACTAATGACTACATAAAAATAGTCAACCGCTTATTTATAAGTCCTATCCCAAAACATACACCCTGTCCAAGCGACACCTCGGAATTACAACTTAGGGGGGCGAACGGTGTGCATGATTACATCAAAGAAAGGACAATCAAAATAGGGAGGCACGTTGTCGAAACAAGAAAAACAGTCCGAACCATTGCAAAAGAATTCGGCGTATCGAAAAGTACAGTTCATAAAGATTTGACAGAACGGCTTCCGGAAATAAATCCAAAACTTGCACTGGAAGTAAAAGAAATCTTGGAGTACCATAAAGCAATCCGCCATTTACGCGGAGGAGAAGCAACCAGAAAAAAATATAAAACGCCGAAAGAGGAAGCGCTGTTAAAAGAAGCAAAAATTACACAGCAATTTTTATCTTCTTCCGGCAGGCCGAAAGCGCAAGGCAGTTAAAAATATATTTACATCGTTTTTATATGTATTATTATCTTTTTAAAAGCAGTATACCTTCATAAAAAAGGTTTTACTGCTTTTTATTATGCTAGCTCAACTTATGGACTTTAAAAAGTAACTTTCTTCCCATGGGAACAGGAGTTGTTTCTTTCTTTCGTGCATCTGGAGACATGGTGACAAAGAGAAGAGGTGAAGGTAAGGTGAAAGGCGACCGCTACGTCGGAAAGCGGAATGTTTTTCCGTAGCGGTCATTATCCTCTAAATTTAGTTGATTTTGATGAGGAGCTCTGATGAAGCCAAATAAGTTGGCTGTGAATAGTAACAATCCCCTCATTAAAAAATCAAAAAAAACTTATTTTCATACAGTTAATTACCGTGATTTGTGGTAAAATAATATACTAGTAGCATTTTGTCTTAGGACGGTGCAAGATAGTAACGCTAGGAGGATTTAGATTCATGTTTTCCAGAGATATTGGGATTGATCTTGGTACCGCAAATGTATTGATACACGTAAAAGGAAAAGGAATTGTTTTAAATGAACCATCTGTTGTCGCGATGGATAAGAATACGAATCGGGTACTCGAGGTGGGAGAAGAAGCTCGTCGTATGGTTGGACGCACACCAGGGAATATAGAAGCACTGCGCCCGCTGAAAGACGGTGTTATCGCTGATTTTGATGTAACGGAAGCAATGTTAAGATATTTTATAAATAAAATTAATGTAAAAGGTGTTTTATCGAAGCCAAGAATGTTGATTTGCTGCCCTACAAATATTACCAAAGTGGAGCAAAAAGCAATTAAAGAAGCGGCGGAAAAGTCTGGCGGAAAACGCATATACTTAGAAGAAGAGCCGAAAGTAGCTGCAGTTGGTGCCGGAATGGATATTTATCAGCCGAGCGGAAATATGGTCGTTGATATCGGCGGCGGTACAACGGATGTAGCTGTGTTGTCTATGGGCGGTATTGTTACTTCCCAATCCATTAAAATGGCCGGAGATAAGTTCGATTGGGATATTCTGCAATATATTAAAAAAGAATATAAACTGCTTATTGGTGAACGGACAGCAGAAGATATAAAAATCAATGTAGCAACCGTATTTCCGGGCTCACGCCATGAATCCATGGATATCAGAGGCCGTGATATGGTATCCGGACTGCCAAGAACAATAACGATTGAATCTGAAGAAATACAGAAGGCGTTAGTGGAATCTGCGGAGCTTATCGTTCAAGCTGCTAAACAAGTTCTAGAGCAAACCCCTCCAGAACTGTCTGCAGATATTATTGACAGAGGGGTTATTCTGACCGGTGGCGGCGCAATGCTGCACGGCGTGGATAAATTATTAGCGGAAGAATTGAAGGTTCCTATCTTCACTGCAGAGGATCCAATGGATTGTGTCGCCAAAGGAACAGGAATCATGCTTGAAAATATTGATAAACTTGAAAAAAGAAGCGTGAATTGATCGCAGGAACTGGCAGAATAAGTGATTTTTTCTTATACTGCCAGCCCTGATTTCAATCGTTTGGATGATTAGGAGGGAGCTTTGTGTTAAGAGGTTTATATGGAGCGGCGAGCGGAATGATAACACAGCAGCGGCAACAGGAAGCATTATCTAATAATATTGCCAATGCGAATACGCCGGGATACAAATCGGATCAGACGGCAATTCGGGCTTTTCCGGAATTATTGGTTCAGCAAAGCGGCGGTCAGAACACCATCCCCACAACACAAGGAGGATTTAATATTCCCGGATCCCGTCAATTAGGCGGAATGAATACAGGAGTATATGTGCAAGAGACGATTCCTCGTTTTTCCCAGGGAGATATCGCGGAATCAGGAATGCCGACAGATGTTGCGATTCAGCAAAACGAAGTCCCTGATGAAAATGGAGCCATTTTCTTCGCCGTTCAAAACGAGGATGGGGATGTCCGTTATACACGAAATGGGAATTTCACAATAGATGCAGACGGTTATCTTGTGAATGGACAAGGATATTATGTTTTAGATGAGGACGGCGAAAATATTCAAACAGACGGAAACGTTGATACTATCACCCCGGAAGGCGTTATTCCGACAGCAGACGGAGAGGTAACACTCGGTATGCAGTATGTAGCGGACGTCAATACCTTGACCAAGGAAGGCAATGACCTTTTCGAGGGGGATGCCGAAGCGGTGCCCGCAGAAGCTGCATATACATTACAGCAGGGCGCGTTGGAACAATCCAATGTAAATACGGAACAAGCGATGACTGATATGATGAACGCGTATCGCTTATTTGAGAGTAATCAACGCGTTTTACGGGTATATGATGAAAGTCTGGGCAAAGCCGTTACAGAAGTTGGCCGATTAACTTAAGGAGGAATATAAGATGTCACGCATGATGAATCAAGCAGCAGTAACCATGAACCAGATCCAGAACAAACTGGACGTTATCGGCAATAATATTTCCAATAACAATACAACGGGATATAAAAGCAGACAAACCGAATTTTCCTCCTTGTTAAGCCAGCAAATCGATAATTTAAATGCCCCGGAAAATGTGGAGGGCAGGTTGACTCCTGACGGCATTCGTGTCGGAACTGGAGCAGGATTAGGCCCCATTCAGTTAAATCAGCTGCAGGGCAGTACGACGGAGACAGATCGGGCTTTGGATGCTGCGTTGACAGAAGAGAACACATTTTTTCAAGTGAACCGGACAGAGAATGGGCAGGAAGAAACAGTCTATACAAGAGACGGTTCTTTTTTCCTTTCGCCAATTGAAGGAGACACGGTAGCCTTGACAACTGCAGATGGTCACCCTATTATCGGTAACGACGGCCCCATAGAAATTCAAGACGGCTTTGATGCGATTGAATTAAATGATCAGGGGCAACTGATCGTAAAAAGAGGGGATGAGCAGGCAGCAGAAGCGAAACTGGCTATTGCGGAAGCGATACGGCCCAGCGCTTTAGAAGCAGAAGGAGATAATTTTTTCACAGTCTCCGCAGAAGCGGATATGGATGAAATCATGCAAGCATATGAGGGAGAAGACGCTGTGATAAACCCGAAGGCATTGGAACAATCCAATGTGGACTTATCGCAGGCAATGACCGATATGACTGCAGCTCAGCGGCTTTATCAGCTTAATTCACGCTCTATTAGCATGGGAGACCAAATGTCTGGATTAGTAAATACGATTCGCTCGTAAACCTCCACGACTGCTGGTGTTTCGTAAGTTATATATCGTTTGTGTTCAAGAAGCAGGCTTCACGCTTATCACCTTTTTGGACAGCTATTTGTAAGGAGTTACAGAAATGACTAAAAATCCATCTTCACAGCATACCTCACACAAACCTGAACAAGCATCAGCTGCAGTCAGTGAGGAACAAGCAGGACAACAAGAAACTTCCAGAAAGACAGAAAAGAAAGAAAAGCAACAGCGTAAATGGGAAGCGAAACGCAAAAGGCCCAGGTTACGTATCTTTCCAATCTGGTTACGGATTATCGTTATTTTAATATTTGCTACAGCGGCTTTCATTATTGGATTAATGATTGGGTTTGCGGTACTTGGCGATGGTTCTCCGCTGGATGTTTTACGCTTAGAGACGTGGCAGCATATTATTGATATTGTGAATAAAACAGAGTAAAACATATTCGAAGATGGACGGGTATGTTTTCTGCGTTTATAGGGTTTTTTAATGAAGTTAGGATGAATTTGTACATACATAAAGGAGTTGAACAAGAATGGATATTCAACAAATTAAGGAAGTACTTCCGCATCGTTATCCGTTTTTATTAGTAGATCAAGTAAAGGAAATAGAGGAAGGCCAAAAAGTGACAGCTATCAAAAATGTCACTGCAAATGAACCTTTTTTCCCGGGTCACTTCCCTGATTATCCGGTTATGCCGGGCGTCCTTATTTTAGAAGCCCTTGCCCAAACCGGAGCAATTGCTGTTTTAGGCATCGAGGAGAACAAAGGCAAAATCGGATTGTTGGCAGGCGTAGACAAATGCCGCTTCAAACAACAAGTAACACCGGGAGATCAGCTGGAACTTACCGTCGAAATTATCCGTATGAAAGGACCTATCGGCAAAGGGAAAGGTACAGCAACCGTTAATGGGAAGGTAGCTTGTGAAGCAGAAATCACCTTTGCGATCCAATAATTCAAGTGATAAAGGCAGAGACAGCGTCTATATCGTATGAGTTCTCGTGTTCCCAGCAGCCAATTAGAATGAAGAACCAATAAATTTCCTAAATGAATAGAAAGAAAATAATGTATGATTCCTCCTTTCCAGGACAACCTAATCACGAACAATAGGTTATTGCAGAAGGGAGGAATTTTTATGAATAAAGTACTTTTAAAAGTTGGTGCTTCTGCCTTGGCTCTTACATTGATGGCCGGATGCGGTACATCCAATGATAATAATGAGCCAGCAGATGAAAATCCAAACATGGATCAAGAAGAAAGACAAGATAACATGAACGAAGAAACCAATGATCAAAGTGACCGTAATGACCCAATGGATGAAGATAACTTGGATGAACAAGAAAAAAATCAACGCGACAATAATAACTAATCCCACGTAAACCACAAAGAAGAAGGTCAGATAATCTCCCCGATTATTCCCTTCTTCTTTTTTATGAATGGTACATATATAAATGATTATTTCGAACAGCAGAACAAGTTTCTGACGGTTTTTTCGAAATAATTATACTAAAAATAATAATTTTGAAACAAATGATGTATCACCTTCGTACTACAAAAAGGAATAATAATATTTGAACAAGAGCCAGTATAATCTGGATAAAAGATGGAAGGAGTCAATGCACACTCATGAAAAAAAGTATTGGAGCAATCGGATTCATTTTTATCCTGCTTATTTTAGCGGCATGTACAGAAGACGACAATGAAGCCGCAGAAGAAACGCAGGAAGAAGGGGTGACTTCTGTACAAACAGATGATGTTAAAGAAGGAGACCTGACACGGGAAAGAACATTTCATGCCTGGCTAGAAGCTTCCGAGACGACCCCGGTGATGATAGAACAGCCATTGGAAGTAGATACGTTAGAAGTGAATGTTGGTGATACAATAGAAGAGGATGAAACAATTGCTACATTGACGATGGATGGTGATTCACAATCTGTAGATGCACCAGAAGCCGGGGAGATTATTCAAATCCAGGCAGAGGAAGGAGAAAATATCGATCCGGAAGAGCCTTTTATTATGATTGCTGATACGGATGAGTGGAAAGCAGTCGGAAACGCATCTGAAAGCATACTTAACCTTTTCAATATAGAAGATGAAGTGACTGTCACAGTTAGTGGAGAAGAAAAAACAGCGACGATAACTAACATCGACCGGGTGCCGGATGATACCGGGTTATACCCTGTGACAGCTACATTTGAAGCAGGAGATACATCCCTTGTTTCCGGAGCAGTCGCTAAAATAGCAGTGAACGAAACCGTAGAATCAGATACGCTTCTTGTCCCGACAGAAGCCGTTGTAGAAAATGCAGGAGAATCTTTCGTATTTGTGGTAACAGAGGAAGGAACGGTAGAAGAGCGGGAGATTTCTGTGGTTGCCATGCAATCGCAGCAAACAGCGATAGAAGGAGATATGGAAGCAGAAGAAGAGATTGTCATAACAGGACAATCCGGATTAGAAGACGGCGATGCTGTTGAAGTAGTGAAAGGGGAATAGATTGTGAAGCAGCTTATAAGAACTTCAGTAAAACGACCAATCGGCGTCATCATGATTATATTAGCTGTTCTTGCATTAGGGTTCATGTCCCTGCGTAATCTTGCGGTCGATCTTTTCCCTGAAATCGATTTGCCGGTAGCCGTTGTTGCGACAAACTACCAAGATGCAGCGCCTGAAGATGTTCAGAATACCATTAGCAGACCGCTTGAATCAGCTGTGAGTTCCGTAGAAGGAATAGATACTGTTCAATCGCAGTCGCAATCCGGTTCGTCTATGGTGATGATGATGTTTCAAAATGGCACAGATTTAGATCAGGCTTTACTAGATGTAAGAGAGCAAGTGGACCAAGTGCAAGGAATGCTGCCTGAAGAAGCAGGTGATCCGAGTATTCTCCGTTTCAGTCCGGATTCTCTCCCAGTTATGTACTTGGGGCTGACAGGGGATGATTTAGCACAATTGACGGAAATAGCAGATCAGCAAATCGTTCCTTTCTTTGAAAGACAAGAAGGAGTAGCCTCTGTCACGATTGAAGGGGGCTTGGAAAGAGAGATACAGATTGAATTAGATGAGGCAAGTCTGGAACAGTATGACCTGACGCCACAGACGGTCATGGATACACTTGGAAGTGCCAATAGTTCTTCTTCTATCGGGACGGTGGAACAAGGGAATCAGGATTTACAAATTCGCGTGACCGGTGAATTTGAAACCATAGAAGATATTGAAAATACACAGATACAGTCTGAATCAGGCGGTGTTGTTCACATTTCCGATATTGCTACCGTAGAAGATGATTTTAAAGAAGCATCCTCGGAAACGATGGTAAATGGCGAGCATGCTATTGTCCTTTCTGTAATGAAACAAACAGATGCCAACACAGTAGAAGTGGCCAATAATATAGCGGATGCGATGCCGGGAGTTACGGAAGATTTGCCGGAAGGGCTCGGTCTCAATACCATTATTGATACATCCGACTTTATCGAGATGTCTATCGATTCGATTATCAATAATATTCTCATCGGCGGGGCTATCGCCTTTATCATTCTGCTCCTGTTCTTAAAGAGCGTCCGTGCGACCATTGTGATTGGTTTATCCATACCGATTGCGATCATTGCCACCTTTGTATTGATGTATTTTACAGGTCAGACATTGAACGTGCTCTCTTTAGGCGGGCTAGCGCTTGGGATCGGTATGATGCTCGATTCTTCAATTATTATACTGGAGAATATTTTCTCCTACCGGAGGAGAGGCTATAGTTTATTTGAAGCGGCAACCAAAGGATCGATTGAGCTGGCACCGGCTGTTATTGCTTCGACAACAACAACATTAGTCGTGTTTTTGCCAATCATCTTTGTAGAAGGAATGTCATCGGACTTATTTACACCGCTGGCATTGGCAGTATCTTTCTCATTGATTGCCTCTTTGGTCGTTGCAATCACGTTAGTACCGATGTTTTCTTCTAAACTATTAGCAAATGTGATGGAAGGTTCCGGAAAGAGATATTGGTTTGAGCGGTTCTTGAATTGGCTGCGGAATCGTTATAGCGGCGGGCTGAAGAAAGTTCTCAAATTCAGAAAAACAACAGTGCTTGTCACCCTGGCAGCGATTATTGGAAGCTTATTCCTGATTCCGAGAATTGGAATGGAATTTATGCCTTCTGCCGATCAGGGCCAAGGACAAATTACGGTGGAAACTCCGCCGGGAATCAGCTTAGATTATACGATTGATATAACAGAACAAGTCGATGCTATTTTGGCTGATTATGAAGCATATATGGATGTCAGCTATGTCACTGTCGGATCAGCAGATATGACAGGAAGTATGAATCAGTCCACCTATACGATGCAATTATTGCCGGCAACAGAACGAGATCGGTCTACCGACGAAATCATGTTGGAAATCGATGAACGTGTCCAACATATCGCCGGTGCAGATATTACAGCTTCTTCCATGGATGGCGGCATGCAGATGGGAGACCCGGTGACCATTCAATTAAATGGACCTGAAAATGATACGTTGATAGACCTGTCGGAACAGGTACTTACGGAAATAGAAGCAATTGACGGCGTGACCAACACCTCTTCGGCCGCAGAAGACGGTATTCCACAAATGGAGATTCATGTTGATGAAGATCTTGCTTCCAGCTATGGTCTGACGGAAGCACAGATTACAAACCAGCTGGAAATGAAATTCTCCGGCCAAGTTGTCGGTCAATATCGCGAAGAAGGCCAGGAAATCGATATGACGCTTTCTTATCCGGAAGAAGAACGGACAAGTATAGAAGATTTGCTGGACACAACCATGCAATCCCCATCCGGAGCTGCGGTTCCATTAGAAGAGCTTGTAGAAATCGAACAAGTTGAAGGGCCGCAAACGCTCTTAAGGGAAAACCAACAGGCACAGATGAATGTGAGTTCCGGCGTCGTAGGCCGAGATTTGGGAAGTGTTGTAACTGATATTGAAACAACACTCGACCAAATGCCTTTCCCGGAAGGTTATTCGTACAGCATAGGCGGTCAAGCAGAAGATATGGAAGAAGCTTTTATCGAACTCGGGCTGGCGCTTATATTCTCAATTTTCTTAGTGTATATCGTACTTGCGGTACAATTTGAGAACCTGCTGCAGCCATTTATCATTATGTTTGCATTGCCAACTACCATTATTGGTGTCATTTGCGGATTATTTATGACAAATATCCCTCTCAGTGTCGCCGGATTTATCGGTCTCATTATGCTTGCTGGTATCGTGGTAAATAACTCGATTGTGCTCGTAGACTATATCAATATTCTGCGCAGGCGCGGGATGGACCAGATGGAGGCTATTATAGAAGCAGGACGCTCCAGACTGCGCCCGATTCTGATGACATCCCTCACGACGATTTTGGCGATGATTCCATTAGGATTAGGGATCGGTGAAGGAGCGGAACTTCAGCAGCCATTAGCTGTTACCATTATTTTTGGATTAACTGTTTCTAGTATCTTTACGTTATTCTTTGTTCCGGTTATTTATCTTATCTTTGATAATATGACGAAGAAAGTAACGGGGAGAAGAAGGCGGAAGAAAGCGACTAAGGCAGAAAAATAAAGGAAAACGCGATACAGTAGAGATTTTCAGCATGAAAATGTATTTGATAAGTTGCATTACAATTCATTTCAAAGTCTTTCAGGAAGAAGAAACGCTTTCTGAAAGGCTTTTTTTATCTGGCTTACATCATCTTAAATAAATTTTGAAAAAAGTTGTTGCATTTTTAAAAAGATGCCTATATAATACATAAACAAGAAAACGTTTTCCGTTATGTGTATCCATTATATAATGGAAATCTATTATTTTTTTAACAAAAAGGAAAACGTTTTCCGGTGTATACACAATTATGGGAGGGCTTTCAATGAAAAAATTATATGGAATTACGACAGCGATGGTAACACCATTTACAGATGAAGGACAGATAGATTTAGAGAAAACAAAAGATGTGACCGATTTTCTAATCAATAAGGGAGTGGATTGTCTTTTTCCGCTTGGTACAACAGGGGAAATGAATAAGTTGAGTGTAGAAGAAAGAAAGCTTGTTGCAGAAACAATTGTTAAACAAGCAAATAATCGTGTCACTGTTTTTATACAGACAGGAGCACAAACACAGGAAGACACCATCGAACTGGCACAGCATGCAAAACGTATCGGTGCTGATGGTATCGGCGTGGTAACCCCGTATTTCCTAGGTACCAATGATGCAGAGATGGAAGAATTTTATGTAACAGTTGCGAAAAGCGTTCCATCTGATTTTCCGATTTATTTATATAATATCCCGCAAGCGTCTGCTAATGAATTATTACCAGAGGTGGCGCAGCGCATCGCAGATAGAACAGAGAATGTGATTGGTATTAAATACAGCTATCCGGATTTTGTCCGATTATCGGAGTATCTCCATATCAATAACGGTGATTTTTCAGTGTTAACAGGAACAGACAGGCTGCTTTTGCCAGCACTTGCAATGGGATGTGACGGGACAGTATCCGGTGTTTCCAGTGCATATCCGGAACCTTTTGTTGCTACATATCAAGCATATCAGGAAGGGGATATAGAAAGTGCCCGAAAATATCAGAAAGAAGCTGCAGCCTATTGTGTCGCGCTGAAAGGCGGAGCAAATATGTCGTACTTTAAAGAAGCGTTAAAACATCGGGGAGTAGATGCTGGAGTAATGAAAAAACCACAGTTGGATCTTCATCAGAAGGATATTGCTTCTTTAACAGATGAATTGAAATCACTTGAAAGACATTCAGCAACGATTCAAGTATAATTCACTGTGTTGAATACACAGATGGAGGCTTGAATAGAGATGAAAAAAATAACAATCAGAGAAGTTGCTAAGGAAGCCAATGTAGCTATCAGTACGGTTTCGAAAGCGTTAAATAACACAGGATATGTCAGTGAAAGTACAGCTAAACGTGTCCAGGATGCTGTTTTTAAACTCCGTTATCAAGTGAATGCAAACGCACGCAGTTTAAAAGCGGAGCGAACAAATAAAATAGGGTTGATTGTTTCCTATATAAATAATCCTTATTTAATGTCCATTGCCAAAGAGATTGAAGAAACAATTCGTTCCATAGGCTGCCATATGATTTTAATGAG
The DNA here is from genome assembly GCF_042675985.1 of Oceanobacillus locisalsi. Classification (NCBI taxonomy): domain Bacteria; kingdom Bacillati; phylum Bacillota; class Bacilli; order Caryophanales; family Bacillaceae; genus Oceanobacillus; species Oceanobacillus locisalsi. Next base: position 93,077 of record NZ_JBHTKK010000001.1, on the reverse strand, counting down.
CCATAATGATGATACAAAACAGGAAAGTGAACTGATCCAGCTTATTTTAGAACAGCAAGTAGATGGTTTGGTATTGGTCCCAACAGGAGGAAACAAAGCGTTAATTGAAGATGTACAAGAACGTGGAATTCCAGTTATTGCAGTGGATAGACTAGCTGATGGCGTTGTAACCGATAGTATTGAAGATGATAATTACTATGGTTCCTATGAAGCTATTTCTTATTTAAATAAGCTGGGTCATCATAAAATTGCGCTTTTATATGGGCATCGAAATCATTCTAATGGTCGCGGACGGTACCAAGGTGCAGTAGATGCAATGGAAGAGCTGGGAAATCCGGTCGATGAAAGATATATCCGTCAAGGCTGGTTCCACGAAGAAGAGGCATACCGGGAAACGAAGGAAATGCTATTACTTCATGAGCCGCCAACAGCTATATACAGTTGTAATAATACGATGACAAAAGGTGCTTTAAGGGCGCTTATCGAGCAAGACCTCAAAGTTCCCGAGGATATGTCTATCATCGCATTTGGTGATAGAGAACAATGGGAATTAATCACTCCTAAGCTTACATTGATTACGCAGCCGATGAAGCGAATTGGTACGGAGGCAGCAAGTTTATTGAAGAATCGGCTGACATTAAAAGAAGTTTATGAACCGAAGCAGATTGTAATTAAACCGAAATTGGAGATTGGAGAAAGTTGTGCGCGTTTAAATACAAATAAAGAGGGATGATAATGAACAGTATGTATAAAGTTTTAATCGGATTACTGAGTATTGTGTTCCTTGTAGGGTGCAGTACAACAACGCAAGAAAGTATCGAAAATTACCCGGATGAACAAATTAGTTTAGTTGTGCCTTTTGATACAGGGGGCGCCTCTGATATGGTTTCCAGGGCAGTGGCTATGGAAATGGAAAACGAATTGGGCGTTCCCGTTGTGATTATTAATAAAACAGGAGGTTCAGGAGCGATCGGTGTCTATGATGTAATGGCATCATCTCCTGATGGTTACAGAATTGGTTATGTACCGGTGGAATTATCCATGTATGAAAGTCTGGAAATTGCTGATGTTCCACCAGAAGAATTTGAATATCTTAGTCGGATTATGACGATACCGCCTGCGATTACTGTACCGGCTGATGCACCGTACGATACGTTGGAAGAATTTCTTGACTATGCGGAGGAACATCCGGGAGAAATCCAAATAGGGAATTCCGGAACGGGTTCTATATGGCATATTGCCGCAGCTGCCTTGGCTCAAGAAACAGGAACTTCTTTTAATTATGTCCCGTTTGAGGGAGCTGCTCCAGCAGTCAGTTCACTACTCGGCGGTCACATCGATGCCGTTTCTGTAAGCCCGTCTGAAGTTAGGGCAGGTATAGACGGTGAGGATTTAAAGGTGCTTGCTGTTATGGGAGAAGAGCGAGATCCGCTTATACCTGATGTTCCCACCCTTCAAGAAGAAGGGATTGATCTTACATTAGGAGCTTGGGGAGGATTCGTTGCACCAAAAGATACACCACAGGAAATTGTAGATGCATTAGATCATGCAATTGAACAAAGTATGGAATCGGATACATTCAAGCGGTTGGCAGAAACGAACGGGCTGACCCCTGCGTATTTATCCAATGAAGATTTTAAGGATTTTGTTTTGGGAGAATACGATTTTTACAATGAATTTATTCCAACAATTCAGATGGAATAATGTATTGGCAAAAATGATAGATGAGGGGAGGAAATATAATGAAAAAAGCCAATCTGATATTTAATGCTATATTATTTGTGGCGATTGTTTACTTATTCGTTTTAACTTTCTTTTTCCCGACTCGTTTTGGAATAGAGGATTCAGGACCGGCAATTTTCCCAAGATTCGCACTTATTGGTCTGTCCATTCTTTTGCTGATAGATACAATATCTACTATTCGAAAAAATGGTAATATTCCTTTATTTACACAAGAAGAGAAAAAGAAATTAGTCCGGTTTATGTTGTTATTAGCGACCATTTTTGTTTTTGTACTTCTATTAGGCAAAATAAATTTTATTATTCTATCCTTAATCAGTTTGTTTATCGTTAGTACCATTTTTAAACTCAAATGGATGACATCAGTGATGACGTCTGTAGTATTAACCTTGTTTATTTATTTTGTTTTTGTTGAAGGGTTAAATATTGTTCTTTAGGAGGTGTTTATGTGGATACAATCATTCAATTATTTCAACCGAGTGTGATTCTCTTTATGATACTTGGATCTGTACTGGGGTTATTTATCGGAGCCCTTCCCGGATTGACAGCAACGATGGGCGTAGCTGTTTTAACACCGCTTACGTTTTGGCTGGAACCGGCAGACGGACTGGCTATGTTGATTGCCATTTACTGTACAGCCATTTTTGCAGGGGATATACCAGCTATTCTAGTAAATACCCCGGGGACTCCTGCTTCTGTTGTAACGACATTTGATGGATATAAATTGACGCAGAAAGGAAAAGAAGGGATAGCGCTCGGTATTAATGCCATCTATTCCGGATTAGGCGGTCTTGTAAGTGTGCTGTTCTTAATCGTTGCTTCCGTGCCGATATCGCGATTTGCGCTTAGCTTTGGACCAGCAGAATATTTTTCCCTGGCGGTATTTGGTTTATCCATTATGATTAGCGTTGCTTCCAAATCAATTATAAAAGGTCTCATCTCGGGATTTATCGGCCTGTTTATTATTACAATTGGTTTGGACCCGATAATGAACATTCCGCGCTTTACATATGGCTATCCTCCGTTATTGGAAGGTTTTTCTTTCATTCCGGTAATGATTGGTTTATTCGGTTTAGGGGAAGTATTCAGCCAAATGTTGGGCAAAAAAGAGAATATTAAAGTAGAGAAAAGAAAAGTAGGACGAATTATCCCTACAAAAGCAGAAAGAAAAGAAGTACGGCGACCGTTTCTAGTCTCTTCTGTTTTAGCAACATTTATTGGTGCTATTCCTGGAGCAGGAGGAGATATTGCATCGATGATTTCCTGGAACCAGAATAAAAATATGTCAAAAGGAAAGAAAAAAGAGGAATATGGGAACGGCTCCCTTGGAGGAGTAACATCAGCTACCGTATCAAACAATGCTGTAATCGGTGGAGCTTTTACAACGATGATGACATTGGGGCTTCCTGGTGATGCAGTAACTGCCATATTGATCGGATCATTAATGATGTACGGTCTTGACCCCGGTCCGGCTTTGTTTACAGATAATATTGAAATGGTGCATTTGATCTTCGGGCTTTTGATCATTGCTAATATTTTAGTGATTGTCATCGGTTTATTAGGATCGAATTTATTTTCACGCATCATGCTTATTAAACAGGAAATTATCTGGGTAGCAATTATTATTTTCTGTGTCATTGGGTCTTACGCAATTAACAATTCCTACTTCGATGTGTGGGTTATGGTAATAGCAGGAATAGCCGGTTTCCTATTTAAGAAACTCGACATTCCATTAGGACCGCTTATTTTAGCGTTGATACTTGGACCTATGGCGGAATCAAACTTCCGCAGAGCACTGGTTATCAGCCAGGGGGATGGGATGATGATTTTTCTAACGAGTCCAATTGCTCTCATTTTATTGACTGTTGCAGCTGTTTCCATTGTTATACCGATTATACGCAAATTAAAAGCAAAAGAATCTTTGTAATCAAACATGAAAGAAAGGGCTTCTTTAGGAAATATATTCTTTCAATAAAGGACAACCATCGTATTAAGATCAGTTGATTCATAAAACAATCCTGAACCATGCCGGTGGATATACTTTCTATCAATAAAAGGTTACCTATTAAAACATAATTGGAGGAGAACATAATGAAAAAATTTATTAATAAACCAGAGAATGTTGTAAGCGAAATGTTAGAAGGATTATTAACAGCTCATTCTGATTTATTGAAATCGGTTGAGAATAATCCAAAAAATCTTGCCAGAAAAGATGCACCCGTACAAGATAAAGTTGCTATTGTTTCCGGAGGGGGTTCTGGACATTTACCTCTGTTCCTAGGCTATATCGGAAAAGGCATGCTCGACGGAGTAGCAGTAGGAGAAATCTTTGCTTCTCCAAGTTCCAAACAAATATTTGATATTACAAAAGAAGTAAACAGCGGAAAAGGCGTTCTTTATTTATACGGAAATTACGGCGGCGACGTTATGAATTTTGATATGGCTTCCGAAATGGCGGAAATGGAAGACATTGAAACTGCTACAGTCATCGGTACAGATGATGTTGCCTCTATGCCAAAAGGACAAGAAAATCAGCGAAGAGGGGTAGCAGGATTATTTTATCTATATAAATTGGCAGGCGCTAAAGCGGAAGAAGGAGCTTCTTTAGAGGAAGTAGCAGAAGTAGCGAAACGAGCCAACCAATCTGTCAGAACAATGGGTGTAGGGCTGAGCCCATGTATATTGCCAGAAGTAGGGAAACCGTCCTTCACAATAGAAGAAGGACAAATGGAAATTGGTATGGGAATTCACGGGGAGCCCGGCTATTATAAAGGAGAAATACAGACTGCTGATGAAGTTGCTGAGACCATTGTTTCCAATATTTCCAGTGATTTAGCATTAGAAGCAGGAAATGAAGTTTCTGTTTTAGTCAATGGTCTTGGAGCGACTCCGTTAGAAGAGCAGTATATCATTTTTCGCAAGGTGAGCAATATATTCCAAGAAAAGAATATTACGATTGATAAAGTATATATAGGCGAATATGCAACTTCTATGGAGATGGCTGGTTTATCAATCTCTGTGTTGAAATTAGATGATGAACTGAAGAGGCTTTTAAATACACCTTACACGACACCTTTCCATGTTCAAGTTTAAGAGAGGAGATGATGAAAAATGGGACGTAAATTAGATGTGCAGGATATGAAAAATATATTTGTAGAAATACAAACCATTATGGAAGAACAGAAAGATTATCTATGTGAATTAGATGGAGCACTTGGCGATGGAGACATTGGCTTGACGGTGACAAAGGGATTTAAATCTATTGCAGAAGAAACAGGAAACATGGATGTAACAGATATCGGATTGTTTGTGAAAAAGAGCGGGTTTACTTTAGCTGAGGTAGTGCCTTCAACTATTGGAACCATTCTTGCGTCAGCGCTGATGCAAGCTGGAAAAGCATTAAAAGAGAAAGAAGAACTGGATACGTCCGATGTTGCTTTGTTTTTTAAAGGTATGATTGAAGGTATTCGCAAACGAGGGAAGGCTGAATTAGGAGATAAGACGATTTTAGATGCTTTATATCCTGCAGTAGATGCATTAGAGGAATCCGCTAACCAGGAACTTTCACTCGAGGAAGCGGCAAGTGCTGCTTACCAAAAGGCAATGGATGGTGCTGAAAATACAAAAAATCTGCAATCGAAACATGGAAGAGCAGAACGCTATTTTGAAAAGTCTATTGGACATCAGGACCCTGGTGCAACAGTTGGAGCACTTGTTGTAAAAGGATTTGATGTGTACTTGAATAAAGGTTAACAAAATCTATGAGGGGGCACCAAAGACGCAGACTTATTAATAAATAATCCAGAAGCGTTTTAATCGCATAAAACAAGGGAATTAGCCGTGACATCACAGCTTTCCCTTGTTTTTTGTTTGTAAACAGGAATGAACATTGCTATGTTTATAGGTATATCTTACATGAACAGTTGATGAATAAAATATTTAAGCAAGATTTTTATGCAGTAAATGTGGTAATTTCGGGTAGAATAGAAGAGGGGATATAAGTTATGATGAAAAAGAAATTCAAGATAAGATGGTAGCTGCCATATAGAAAACAAGAAATATATAGATGAACACTTTCATTATTTCGTGCTCGTGTTTGTTCGAAATCGGGTATGATAAAGAAAAAGAGCAGAAGAAAGAAGGTAGATAAAATGATAATATCTCAAGTGATGCAATTAATAACAGGTATATTTGAAGGTTTATTAGGAATCCCGCTTTTTGGCGGAGCGTATATTATGGGATCCGGATACACACCGTTGTTTGTTATGTTAATTCTTCATATTATTACATTATTCCTCGCCAGTCGTGATGGACGGTGGATAGCAGGCAGTGTTTTAGGAATTGTGACAAGCATTCTTGGCTTTATTCCTTTCGTAGGTATGGTGCTGCATTGGATTACTTGTATTGTCTTAATTATATCCGTCTTCCAGCCGAAAAGGTATTAAGCAAATCAAAAACCATCCTGCTTGAATAAAAGCAAGGATGGTTTTTTGAGTAGAAGGAAACCGATCACCTCGGTGAAAGTTTCGGTTTCCAACGATCCTACTTATTCAGGCCACCAATGGAAACCGTCTTTTTCTAATAAATCGTCTGAAGCTTTTGGGCCCATTGAACCGGATGCGTAATTTGGGAAATCCGGTTTTTCATTAGACCAGTTTGCTAAAATACGATCCACAAACTCCCAAGACAACGCGACTTCATCCCAATGTGTAAAGTTGGTTGCATCGCCGATCATGCTGTCATAAAGCAGTTTTTCATAAGCTTCTGGTGTATTGATACCGGAAGCGGCATCCTGATGATAAGCAAGTTGAATAGGCTCTGTTAAATTACCATTTCCTGTTTTCTTGGCATTCAGATGCAGGGTTATCCCTTCATTCGGTTGAATATTGATAACAAGCAGGTTCGGATTACGTAAATCATCTTTTTTATGATATAGGTTCATAGGAATGTCTTTAAATTCTACGACAATTTTCGTTGATTTTTCTTTCATCCGTTTTCCAGTACGGATATAGAAAGGGACACCTGCCCAGCGATAGTTATCAATAACCAGCTTTCCTGCAACAAACGTTTCCGTAGCAGAGTCTTTTAAAGCATCAGCTTCTTCTTGATAACCAATAACTTTTTCGCCGTCTATTTCTCCAGGACCATATTGTCCGCGGACAAAATAATTACTGACTTTATCGGCTTCAATGGTTCGTAATGCACGTAATACTTTAATTTTTTCTGAACGAATTTCCTCTGTGCTCAGATTAATAGGAGGTTCCATTGCAAGCAAGGCTACCATTTGCAGCATATGATTCTGGATCATATCCCGGGTCGCACCGGATTTATCATAATAATGTGCACGCTCTTCTACACCAAGCGTCTCACTGCTGGTTACTTGAATATTATTGATAAACTGGTTATTCCATAAGTGCTCAAAGATACCATTTGCAAAACGGATAACCTCAATATTTTGGACCATTTCTTTTCCAAGATAATGGTCGATACGGTAGATTTGATTTTCACTAAAAGCAGCTTGCAACTCTTGATTCAATTTCTTAGCAGATGGCAAATCATGCCCGAATGGTTTTTCAATTACTAATCGTGTCCAGCCGGACGTTTCTTTTAATCCATGATCTTTCAGCTGATTAGCAATGGTGCCAAAGAAGTCAGGAGCCATAGCTAAATAGAACAGGCGGTTACCTTCTGTATGGTATTCCCGTTCCAATGATTCTACCATAAATTTCAATTCGTTATAAGAATCCGTTGATGTAACATCGAACGATTTATAGTAAAAATGCGAAGTGAATTCGGATACGTCTTCATCTTCATCAACGAGCCCTTGAATAGACTGTTCTACTTTTTCACGGATGACATCATTGTCCCATCCGCGTCGGGCCAGACCGATAACAGCAAAATTCTCATCTAATTTACCACTTTTATAAAGACGGTAAATGGACGGATATAATTTACGGTTTGCCAAATCGCCAGTTGCTCCAAAAATCACAATAGTTGCTTTTGGTTGTATAGTTTCACTCATGATTAGATTCCTCAATTCTTTAGTTTCTGTAAAGATGTTCAATGCACTGATTCAGCAGCTGTTAAAAAATCACTGCATGTTATATCCGTAAAGGATTTTACGGATTGCGGATTTTAAATGAACTTTTGAATAAGCCATCAAACATTAAAATTCCCTAAAGATAGAAGGGGATTAATCATTAACTTTACAGAATGAGCAGTGGCTTTGTCAATTTATTCACCTTAAAAAAGAGGGTAATATATGCATTTTTCTGAAATTAACAGAAGTTAAAAAGAGAGTTTTCACGTCGGCATCAATGCAGCAGAGTTATCTTTAAAATATAGGCAGTTCTCTTTTTAAAATAAAACTGGCTTTATTTTGAAATGATTGGTAAAATAAAAACAATTCAAATAAAGGAAGTGTTCTATTGTTTACAGCACCCGTTATATTAGAAGAAAAAGCAGATTACATGAAACATGATCGGCTGACGAAAAAGCTGATACAAACGTTTTTGAAGAATTTATCGAAGGATTTTTCCCCGACCTTCACCCCTACATTGATTTCTCCAACGTCACATTCCTTGAACAGGAAGTCTACCTGGACTACATCGAAGGCTCCAAAAAGGAAATTGACGTGCTTGCCGAAGTGAAGTTGCATCACGAGGATAAAATTCTCCATATTCACACCGAAGCACAATTCACCCATGAAGCAAATTTCCCTGAAAGAATGTTTCTCTACTTTGCTTACCTCTATGCAAAACACCGCAAACCAATTCAACCTATCGCCGTTTTGAGTTATAATAGGAAACAAGAAGAACCGACGCAATTCAAAGTCGATACACCTACCCAAGAAGTACTCCAATTTAACTTTTTACAATTACAATTAAGAAAGAAAAACTGGAAAGAATATATTCAATCAGACAACCCGGCTGCAGCCGCATTGCTTAGTCAGATGGGCTATGAAGAACATGAGCGTGTCCAAGTAAAGCTGGAATTTCTGCGCATGATTACCCGGATGACAATCAATCCGGCGCAAATGGAGTTCCTATATGGTTATTTCGAGACTTATTTAAAACTAAACAAAGAGGAGGAGGAACAAATGATGGAGAAAATGGAAAACTTGCCGGAAGAGGAAAAAGAAATGGTCATGCAGCTGCCGAATTCTTATTTTGAGAGAGGAAAAGAGGAAGGCTTAGAGGAAGGAAGAAAAGAAATCGCCTTAGAATTGCTGGAAAAGGGGATGTCTGTCACGCAGATAGCGGAAATTACGAAACTAACAGAAGGAACAGTGAAAGAGCTTGCAGACAAATGATCCCGCAATTCGCCTGTTAGGAGGAAATAAAACAAGGAAGCCGCTTTAAATAGAAACCGGGTTCCTTATTTCCCTGGATATAATAACACTCTTATATCTGGGGAAACGCACTGTCTCTCCATCACAGCTTCTTCTGGTGCAGCTTCATGCTGATTTGATTAATAACTTGGGAAAACATTAAACCGATGGCGATACCTCCGGCCAAAAGCATTACCTGCGCTGAGAGCTGGATTGCCGTATTATAGTCATTTTCAACAAAGTTCCGCATGGCATTATAGGCAACACCGCCGGGCACAAGAGGGATAATACCAGATACAGTAAAAATAATAATCGGGCGTTTCAAGATACGTGAACACAGTTGACTGAGAATAGAAACAAGAACCGCTGCAAATGTGGTTGCAGCAACAATATCAACACCAAATTCCCTCAATGTGTATAATAGAATCCAGCCAGACATACCGACAAGACCGCATGGAATCAATGATTTTTTAGGGGCATTAAACAAGACGCCAAAGCCTGCAGATGCAATAAAACTGGCTGCAAGTTGGACAATAATTTCGAACATGTGACACGATCCCTCCATTCTAAGGTGTCGCTAAAAGTGTTGGTGCATGGCGGGACTTTTGAACACCCTTTTAAAGTAACTGTTAAACCGGAAAGAACCCGTAAACCATTGCGATGCCAGCTCCGATTGCCACAGCTGTAAGCAGCGATTCAACCCCTTTGGAAACGCCGGAAACAAGGTGGCCGGCCATTAAATCGCGAATTGCATTTGTAATCGGAAGTCCGGGGACAAGCGGCATGACAGCGCCAATAATAATCATTTCCAGACTGGCACCGAAGCCAAGCAGAAAGCAGGAGGCAGCGGATAATCCAATGAAGGAAGCCCCGATAAATTCTGCAAGAAAACGAATCTCAATCATTTTATCGAAAAGCGCCATTGCTAAGTAACCGATGCTGCCGGCAAGACAAGCCGGTAAAAAGTCCGGCCATGTGCCGCCGAACATAAGAGCGAAACAACCGCTCACCAACGAAGCTGCAAGTACCTGGAAACTTAAAGAAAAAGTCGGTACATTATTTTCCAAGGTTTCCAATTTGCTATAAGCTTTTTCCAAGGGAATCTGATGGGCGACAATTTCCCGGGAGAGTTGATTCACATTATCAATTTTATGTAAATCGGTAGCTCGCTTCGTAATTCTTAAGAAATAACTGTTGGATGTATATTCAGGTGAGAAATGCAGCCCGGTTAAGGTCGCATAACTTTGCGGATGTTCGACACCATAAGCCCGTGCAATTCGGTCCATGGTATCCTCGACCCGGTAGGTCTCCGCACCGGCAGCCAGCATAATTTTTCCAGCTAATAAACAAATTTTTTCCACTGTAACGGTTTGTCTTTCCAAAAGATAATCCCTCCTTCCGATTCTCCATGCATGATGTCAATTTTTTCTATTTTATTACAGTATTCCCGTTATGCCAATAGGCACGGTGCCGATCAGGATGGGCTAATAGTTAATAGGAAAAAACAATCCGGACATCTCCTGTTAAGAAGATGTGATGTACTATTGAATGTACCATAACCTTATCTTTATTAAAAGCTCTATTTGTTCTATGTTTAATCAGGGAAAAACCTTGCTATGAAAGTTTCCTGAAGAATAATTGGATAAATCATTGCGCAATCTAGGAAGAGTCCTATATAATTTAAAGGAGTCGACATGAAAGCGTGTCGAAAATCAAGAATATATGAAAGAAACGTTATGATTTGTGCAAAAAAATCATGCTATTACTGCTGCTGAGCAATCAGGAGTATACGAACTGTGAGATTTAGGAGAATACGATGCTTAACTATATAGATTTAACGATAGCCTTCTTCATATCTGCTGTCACGGCTTTGCTGGTTACGTTTCCAGTAAAGAAGCTGGCAGTGAGAATAGGAGCAATGGATAAACCAAATCACCGGAAAATACATCAGAGCGTCACACCGAGATTGGGAGGATTGGCCATTTTTATCGGTGCTTTATTCGGTATGCTCTATTTGCAGCCAAGGCATGTCTTTATCGATGAAATTTTGATTGGTTCGCTTATCATATTAATCACCGGCGCATTAGATGATAAGTATACGATACGTCCGCTAATCAAACTATCCGGACAGGTTATTGCTGCAGGCCTGCTGATTTATGCTGGTCTGATTATTGAACGTATTACCATTCCGCTCTTAGGTGTCGTAGAGCTCGGTTTTTTAGGTCCGGTACTGACTTTCTTCTGGATTATCGGCATTACCAATGCCATTAATTTAATTGACGGGCTGGACGGGCTGGCCACCGGTGTGACAACGATTGCCATGATTAGTATTTTCGCCATGGCGCTTGTTGACACGCAGGTGCTTGTTGCTTATTTATGTATTTCCTTTATTGGCGCAAATATCGGGTTTTTATACCATAATTTTTATCCGGCCAAGATATATATGGGGGACACGGGATCGAATTTGCTGGGGTATATTATTGCGATTATTTCTATCTTAGGCTTATTTAAAAATATTACCTTCTTCAGCTTTATTATTCCTATTGTAATTCTGGCTGTCCCAATCTTTGATACACTGGTTGCGATGATTCGCCGCATGTATAACAAGGAAGGTATCATGACAGCAGACCGCCGCCATATCCATTATCAATTAATCGACGCCGGCTATAGTCACCGCAAAACAGTCGTGATTATTTATCTGTTTAGCGGACTATTCGGGGTAATCGGGATACTTTTTTCCGAAGCGGATTTAGCGATTTCCCTTCTCTTTACAGCGGTGATGATTGCTTTATTACATATTTTTGCGGAACTGGCCGGCCTGGTGATGGGCGGAAGAAGACCGGTTGTGACGATGCTGAGACGCATCAAAGCATTTTTATTTAAACCGTTTAAAAAAAGAAAGAAATCAAGAAAAAGCAGTGACTCATGAATGCATGTCACTGCTTTTTTGATGACTGTATGTTTTTACAGGCTCCAGTATTGGAAACCTTCTGCTTCTAAAGCCTCTCTGCCGTAAGCTCCTTTAACATCGACGAATACTTTATTATTGGTCCGGTACATGGACAGATAGTCACTTGGCTGATATTCGCTGTATTCACGGTGTGGTACAGCTAAAACAACCGCGTCTAAATCGGTTAACGCCTCGTCAGAAACCAAATCAAATCCAAATACTTCTTTGACTTCTTCCGGCTCTGCTTTTGGATCGTGCACAAGCACATCTACGCCATATTCAGCTAACTCATCTACAATATCGTTGACCTTGGTATTACGCACATCCGCCACATTTTCTTTGAAAGTCAGCCCGAGAATGGCCACACGTGCTCCGTCAACCCGCATTTTGGCTGTAATCATTTTCTTGATGATGCTGCTGGCAATATATCTGCCCATGTCATCATTAATTTTTCTTCCGGCTAAAATAATTTGCGAATGATAGCCGAGCTGTTCTGCTCTATAAGTGAAATAATAAGGGTCCACGCCAATGCAATGTCCGCCGACAAGACCTGGTGTGAATTTCAAGAAGTTCCACTTTGTACCAGCTGCCTCCAGCACATCTTTCGTATCGATATCCATTTTATTAAAGACCATAGAAAGTTCATTCATAAAGGCAATATTAATATCGCGCTGGGAATTCTCAATCACTTTGGCTGCTTCCGCTACTTTAATCGACTTCGCTTCAAAAACACCAGCTTGAATAATGGAACCATATAAAGCAGATATTTCTTGTAATGCTTCCTCATCTGATCCGGATACAATTTTTTGAATCGTCACCAGGGTATTGACCTTATCGCCTGGGTTAATCCGTTCCGGAGAATAGCCCACTTTAAAGTCTTGGCCGAATGCCAGCTGGGAATTTTCCTCTAAAATAGGAATACAAATTTCTTCTGTCGTTCCAGGGTAAACCGTTGACTCATAGACAACGATGGAATCTTTGGAAAGATGCCTTCCGACTGTTTCGCTTGCGGAAATCACCGGTTGTAAATTCGGTGTTTTATCCGAGTTAATCGGTGTAGGCACAGCGACGATATGAAAAGTACATTCGCTGATATCGCTGGGTGCACTTGTGAATGTTAAGGTTGTCTCTTGTAACGCTTCGTCGCCGACCTCATCTGTGACATCGTTGCCTTGTCGATACTGTGCTACTTTTGCTTCATTCAGGTCAAAACCGACCACATCATATTTTTTGGCTAATTCCACTGCGAGGGGCAGTCCTACATAACCGAGACCAATGACAGAAACTTTTGCTTGTCTATCTTGAATTTGTTGAAATAGATTCATTTGTCTAGCCTGCCTTTTTATATAAATTCATGCAACATATTGCTGGTTACATCATCGTTGATACCTTACATAAGCTATATCGTAAAAAATCTTACTCAATTCATATTATACAATTATTCATTTTCGATGTATAGTAAATGGTAGTAGAAGAACATAATGAAGGATCAACAAAAACACACTGGAGGTGTACGGAATGACAGTTAAAAAAGCTATTATTCCAGCTGCAGGACTGGGAACGAGATTTTTACCTGCAACAAAAGCCCAGCCAAAGGAAATGCTCCCGATTGTCGATAAACCGACGATTCAATATATTGTGGAAGAAGCGGCAGCCTCCGGAATAGAGGATGTCATTATTATTTCCGGAAGAGGCAAGCGTGCCATTGAGGACCATTTTGATAAATCCTATGAATTAGAAGAAAAACTGGAACAAAAACAGGATCTGGAGACTTTGGAAGAAGTCAGAAGCATCTCCGGACTTGCGAACATTCACTATATCCGCCAAAAAGAACCGCTGGGACTCGGGCATGCCATTGGCTGTGCCAGTGCATTCATCGGCAATGAACCCTTCGCTGTCTTGCTCGGGGATGATATAGTAGTGTCGGAAAAACCGTGCCTGAAACAGCTGATTGATGTTTACGAGGAATATCATACAACTGTGATAGGAGCCCACACTGTTCCATGGGAAAATATCTCGAAATACGGTGTCATTGATCCGAAAAATAAAGAAGCGGCGACAGGCAGAACGCGTTTTGTACATGATTTTGTGGAAAAACCGGCAGCAGCAGAAGCGCCGTCGAACTTGGCGATTATGGGTAGATATATTTTAACGCCGGAAATCTTCTCTATCTTACAAACGCTCCCGCCAGGAAAGGATAACGAAATTCAGTTGACCGATGCATTAAAAGAACTGAACCGGAAGCAGGAAGTTGTTGCTTACAATTTTGAAGGCAGACGGTATGACGTGGGGAATAAGTTTGGATTTATACAAGCAACCATTGATTTTGCGCTGGATAGAGATGATTTGAAAGATAGCGTGATGGCGTATATGAAAGCGAAAATAGAGGAAGAAGAATAGGAAGGAGAGAATGCAGGCTGGATGGGAGGTCTGCATTTTTTATGTATGGGAAGCACTCAATTCCAAATAAGAAGGTGGCCTTAAGGAGTGGATGATATTAAAGTCATTATGTTCGATGACAGATTGGAAATTAATAGTTCAGGGAAATAGCCGAGTATAGTTAATGTTAGTAATATTCAAGAAGTCAGGTATTCTAGAAACCCCAAAATGGCCAGAGCATAAACAGAGATGGGATGGGTTAGAGAACTTGGAGAAGGTGTGAAAAGGATTTATGAAGAGATGGAGAAGTACTTTTTAGACCACCCTATTTATGAAGAACAACAACAATCGGTTAGATTAACACTTAAAAATAATATTGTTATGAGAAGAATAAGACTTCTAATAAAAGTCGCAACTTCTATAAATGGTCCCAACCAATTTTATAAGATATTAAAAAGTAACTAAGGTCTAAAGTTAAGTCTCAAAGGTCTAACTCCACAATCCCAATAAGTTCTCCATACTAATGAAACAAAGCCCTTCATCCCTTTGTTTCATTTTTAATAGCTTATCAACTGCCATCAAGCCTTTTTTCATAAAATATTCACTGTCGAAAATTTATTTATCTGCACCCCTATGTTATAATGCTTCTGGGTAAAATATCGATGAATTACTTTGCAGAGGGATGAAATACATGGGGGAAAAGAAAAAAATATTTTTCTTTATATATCAGTTGGGGTCCGGCGGTGCGGCGCGAACGATGCTGAATCTGTTAAATAACATGGATTTAGATCAGTTTGAACCGACCTTGATCACCTTGAATTATGAAGGGGATTATGAAAAATACTTAAAAGAAGAAATTACTTTTATCAAACTGCCGACCAGAAGATTGCGTTCGGGAATTATTCCTTTTTCCAAGCTTATTAAAAAGGAAAAACCTGCTATTGTCTTCAGTACCATTCCTAACTATAACCTCATTGCCATTGCAGCAAGACTGCTGTCCGGTCACAAAGCAAAGAATATTGTCCGGGAAGCAGCGTTATTAGGAACAGAAGGAAAGTTTAATGCGAACCTGAAATTATATGGATTAGCCTACCGGTTTTCGAAAAAAGTCGTCGCCCTTTCAGAAGGGGTACGGCAAAACATCATTCAAAACTACAAAGTACATCCGAAAAAAGTAGAGGTTATCTATAACCCCGTCGATATCGAAAATATAGAAACTTTGATGAAGCAAGGTGAAATTGCCGAGGAATATCAATCTATATTTCATAACCCGAGAGAAAAAGTAATTATTACAGCAGGGCGTCTGGTAGATGATAAAGACCAGGCGACGTTGATTCGTGCTTTTGCAACAGTACGAGAGAATATTGAAGCGAATCTCATCATTCTCGGTGAAGGAGAACTGGAAGAGAATCTAAAAAACGAAGTCAAAGCATGGAATCTGGAACACGCTGTATATTTTGCAGGCTTTCAGGAAAATCCATATGTTTACTTTCATCATGCGGACCTTTTTGTATTATCCTCCAAAAGAGAAGGGTTCGGGCATGTGCTGACAGAAGCACTTGCGACAAGGGTTCCGATTATCTCCACAGATGCCAGGCCAGGCGCAGCTGAAGTTCTGGACGAAGGCAGATACGGTGTGATGACATCAGTTGGAGATGCAGATGCACTTGCTGCACAAATGGAAGATGTTTTAAACTGGGATAATGAAAAAAGAACCCGCGTCACGGAAAAAGGATGGGAAAGAGCAGCTTCTTTCCGTGCAGAAAAGATTGTTAAAGAATATGAGATGCTCTTTAATCAAACGATTGATCAATAGAGGAAGTTCAAAAAATCC
Source organism: Oceanobacillus locisalsi (assembly GCF_042675985.1). Classification (NCBI taxonomy): domain Bacteria; kingdom Bacillati; phylum Bacillota; class Bacilli; order Caryophanales; family Bacillaceae; genus Oceanobacillus; species Oceanobacillus locisalsi. The sequence goes on along the minus strand of NZ_JBHTKK010000001.1, from coordinate 76,844 downwards.
AATAAAAATGACACGGCGAATTTCTGCGTTGACGAGCTTTTTCCGATACTCACGTATTATAAAGCATAGAGGAACTTCTACTAAGAACGCCCACGTCGTGTGGGCAACGCAGAAGTCACCACATCCTGTGGAAGCCCGTTCGTAAAAAGCTCATCGCCTTGAACTTCTTGGTCCTATTTATCGGCCTTTTTGAACACACATCAATAACAAGGAATAACCAAAATAGAGAGGACAGCTGCAATGAATGAAGGAAAACGTGTTGTTCATTTAACGACAGTACATCATCCTCATGATCCGAGAATTTATCATAAGGAATGTAAATCATTAAAAAAAGCTGGATTCGATGTATACTTAATTGCGAAAGAAACAGAAGCAGGCGTAGACAAAGAGAGCGGCATCAAGCATATTCCCATCAAAGATTATACAAGCAGATGGGATCGGATGACCAAAGGCGCCTGTATCCTTTACAAACAAGCGAAGAAATTACGTGCAGATGTTTATCATTTTCACGATCCGGAACTGCTGCCAGTCGCATGGCTGCTTAAAAATAACCGGAATCATGTGATTTATGATATTCATGAAGATTACATCACAAGCATGCAGCAAAAGGAGTATTTACCAAAACCGGTCCGTAAACTTGTTGCGAGAGCATATAAGAAAATGGAACAGTTTTTCACTAAAAAGATGGAATTGATCCTCGCTGAAAAGTATTATAAGGATATTTATCCGGACGGTGATTGTGTGTTAAATTATCCAATGGTAAATACAGCCTTTTTAGAGCATCAACGTGAAGGGCAAATGGAAGATAAACTCATTTATACAGGGAATGTAACAGATGTGCGGGGCGCATTTCTGCATGCAAAATTGCCTTTAATAGATGAGCAAATTACCATGCATTATATCGGGAAATGCTCAACAGCATTTGCTGATGAAATTTACCGTATCGCCGGCGACCAGTCAGACCGGATCCATATCAAAGGAGTGGACCAATACATTCCGAAAGAAGAAATTGAACAAGCTTATCTGGAGCATAATTGGCTGGCAGGGGTTGCGATTTTTCCGGAAACGGAGCATTATATGAAGAAAGAATTAACCAAGTTCTTTGAATATATGAATGCCGGCATTCCGATTATTTGTTCCAATTTTCCTGTCTGGAAGGATTTTATTGACCAGTATCAATGTGGCATCACCGTTGACCCGCATAATGATCAGGAAATCAAAGATGCACTGGACTATGTAAGGAATCACCCTAAGGCTGCAAAGAAAATGGGCGAAAATGGTAAAAAAGCTGTCCAGGAGAAATTGAACTGGGGTGCGGAAGAAACGAAACTGATAAACATCTATCAGCATTTATTGAACAAATAGGATAAGGTAAAGTGGGTGAACAGCTTGGAAGATAGAAAACCAATCATCTCTGTTATTACGCCAACCTATAATTCCGAACGCTTTATTGCCGAAACAATTGAATCGGTACAGGCTCAGAACTTTTCGGAATGGGAAATGAACATTGTTGATGATTGCTCGACAGACCGGACGGCAGAAATAGTGAAAAGCTATGCTGAAAAAGATAATCGCATTCATTTAACCGTATTAACAGAAAATCAAGGTTCGGCCATCTCGCGTAACACAGCAATGGATCAGGCGAAAGGGCGTTATTTTGCCTTTTTGGACAGCGATGACTTGTGGCTGCCGGAAAAATTGGAAAAACAGCTCGCCTTTATGCAGGATAACGGAGCCGCCTTTTCCTTCACACAATATGTGCGTATGAATGAGGATGGCACAGATACCGGTGCAATCAGCACAGCGCCGGCGACTGTCATGTATGAAGACCTGATGAAGCGCTGCGTTATAGGGTGCTTGACGGTGATGCTGGACCGTGAAAGAATTGGCGAACGGCGTATGGTCAATATCCGCACCAGACAAGACTATGCTTTCTGGCTGGAGATTACAAAAGCCGGTTATTTTGCTTACGGCCTTCCAGAAGTGCTGGCCAGATATCGTCTGGTAGGAAACTCCATTTCCAGTAACAAATGGCAAGCAGCAAAACGAAACTGGTATGTATTTCGGGAAGTGGAACAACAGCCCCTTCCTCAAACCCTATACTACTTCTCTCATTACATAGCCCGCTCTCTAAGGGACTTACTGAAATGGAATGCGAAGAAGTAGGAAGTATTTTATATTTAAAAGGTGAAAATATAGTTGGTATTTCAGTGTGATAGTGTCAAGTTATATTAACGCAGTTTTATTAGAGGGATTGTGATTACCAATATAATTAGGTGAAAAACTAACTAGCGTAGTGTTTTTTCGTAGCGGTAGCTATTCATCTCACCTATATTTTTAATGTATAATACCAACAATGCACAGGAAACCTTCTAATAAGGAAACCTGACAAATAAATGATGAAAAAAGCCCTTTCCATAAGGACAACCACAATATGTCCACGATGGAAAGCATTGAAACAATTAGGCGGTGTCAAATTATAATGAAAAACTATATACAAGAGATTTTACGGAGAAAAGATTTACTATTCTACCTCGTAAAGTCCGGACTCAAAGCGGAGCACCGAAACAGCTACCTCGGTTACTTCTGGTGGCTGCTCGATCCGTTATTAAACGTACTCGTATTTTACTTTTTAGTCGTCATTATCTTAGATCGCGGCGGAGAAAATTTTGGTTTATTCCTGGTCGTCGGTTTAGTTGTCTGGAGATGGGTGTCAACCAGCATGAATTCAGCTTCTAAATCGATTTTAAGGTACAGTTCGATTATTAATCAGGTATACTTGCCGAAATCCATATTTCCTATATCCTTTACACTGACGCAGTTATTTAACTTTGGATTTGGATTAATTGTCATTGCAGGATTTCTGATAGGATATGGTGTTTTTCCGGATTGGCATATTATCTATTTGCCGATTCTAATTATAATACAGCTGACGTTCCAACTGATGCTGGGACTTGTGTTAGGCTATATCACGGTATTTGTACGGGATATCGACAACTTGCTCAGTTACGTGACGAGGTTGTTTTTCTACGCGTCACCAATTATTTGGGAAGGCGGGCGTCTGCCGCCTGAATACAGTTTCTTTGTCGATATTAATCCGATAGCTGTGATGGTAACATCCTATCGCGATATTTTGATGTATCATCAGACACCGGATTTTCTGGGACTGGGAATCATTTTCGTTGCCAGCTTAGCAATCAGTGTCTACATGATTTATTATTATAGTAAGAACGAACACAAGATTATTAAAGCACTCTAGTTCACCATGCACAACTCCCTCTCTCTTTTCAGGGAGAGGGTTTTACAGAATGCAGGAGCAGTTTTTTAACCAGAAATAAAAGCTATTGTGCTATAAAAGAGGTTTTATTATGTCCAATCATGATAATGAAATAATCGATAAACAATCTAAGGAAGAAGTTGTAAAGTCGGAAAATATTGCGGTGTCTTTTCATGATAATCGGCATGCAGATGATTTAAAATCGACTATGATCAACATTTTCCGAAAGAAAGAAAATAAGAAAAAGGCAGAGAGGGTATGGCCGTTAAAAGATATTACTTTTACCGGCTACCAGGGAGAGATTTTAGGCATTATCGGGTCAAACGGTGCCGGAAAAACGACACTGAGCAAAATTATTACCGGTATTCTGGAACAGGATGCAGGAGCCATGCATGTGGATGGGAATGTTACAGCCCTCTTTTCCTTTGGCATGGGCTTTAACAAAGAACTGACCGGAAGAGAAAATGTCTATTTAAACGGCATGATGCTTGGCATTAAAAAGCAGTTAATCCATGATTATATTGAAGATATTCATGAATTCTCCGAGATTGGCCAGTTCTTTGACCAGCCGATGAAGTATTATTCCAGCGGGATGAAGGCGCGACTCGGTTTCAGTGTCGCATCGCATCTGCAGCCGGAAATTCTTATTCTGGATGAGGCATTAAATACGGGCGACGTGAAATTTGGAAAGAAGGCAGCCGAGAAACTGAAGCAACTGGTTGCCAACGCTAAAATGGTGGTTATTGTGACGCATAGTTTGCGTTACGCGCAAAATAACTGTGACCGGCTAATCTGGATTGATAATGGCTACGTCAAAGAAATCGGAGAGCCAAAGACGGTCATTGAGCATTATAAAGCAACCGTTCCGCCCGTAGCGCGTCAAAACAGGCAAAAGCGCAGTTTAAATGTTACCAAGACAGAAACCACAGTCAGTGACAAGTCGATTCTTAAAGCGGAAGATGTCGGTGTATTTTTCAAACTTCAAAATAAAAAAGAAAAATACTGGGCGTTAAGACATGTCAACTTTGACATCAAAGAAGGCGAAGTTGTCGGGATTATCGGACATAATGGCGCCGGAAAAAGTACGCTTTGCAAAACGATTACTAATATATTAAGACCAGATGAGGGAAATCTGACTGTCAATGGACAGACATCCTCTCTGCTTGGTTATGGAACAGGCTTTAACGCCCAATTGACAGGTACGGATAATATTTATTTAAATGCGATGCTGCTGGGGATTCCAAGAGAGCGTGTAGATGAAAAGTACGATGAAATCATTGAATTCTCAGGGATAAAGAAAGCCATCGATAAGCCCGTGAAGCATTACTCATCTGGCATGAAATCACGGCTCGGCTTTAGTATTGCAGCTATTTTAAAACCAGATGTATTTATTGTGGACGAGGCTCTGTCAACAGGCGACCTCGCTTTCCAAGAAAAAGCCAGCGTACGTATCCAAGAGATGATGGACCACGCCAAAGCAGTCATCATCGTTTCCCATAGCATGGGCTTCGTAGAAAAAGTATGTACAAGAGGCATCTGGATGGAACAAGGACAAGTCAAATTTGACGGATCTGCAGAAGAAGCAGTCGCCAAATACCGCGAAGCAATGGGCGTTCAGAAAAAGCCCCAGCAGAAAAAAGCAAACACAGCACAACCAGCTAACACAGAAAATGAACAGCGTGTACAACAAAAATAAAGGATCAGAGAAAAAAATGGTGGTGTCATCATGGCAGGAGTTATCAAAAAAATAGTGGCAGAACCGGTAGACTGGTTTATCTACTCGGTTTTAGGAGAGAAGCAGCGGAAGTCGCTCTTAAACCTCTTAAGCACCCGGCAAAAAGATACAATTAAACGGGTCCTGCTCGGAAAAAAAGAAGCAGAGAGACAGCGACTGAAGCAAATAAAGTACCATTTATACGATTTGGGCTTTATCGAAAAAGGGCTGGAAGATTTAGAAGCCTATATCGACGAGGCGAATGACCCATCCTTAAAAAGAACAGCAGCCTGGGAAAAAGTACTTTGGCATGCCAATCAATATCATGAAAAAGACGCTGCAATTGCACTCGAGTATATGCCGCTTGCAGAAACAGGCGAACTTCAGCCCGATCAGCAGCGGCGGATTGCCATTATCAAAGCAGAACTGCTTGATGCTATCGGCAAGCGTGAGGACGCATGGCATGTGTTAACAGAAGCTTTAAATACAGGAGAGCATGCCGATATTTATCTCGGTTTAGCGAACTTGGAAGCAGCGATAACCGATCGATTTGTGTATATGAATAAAGCTTTCTCTCTATATAATCTGGATAACATTGCCACAGATGAAACGGGCCAGTATGACGGACTCCATACGCTGAAAACACAAGATGATACCCATGATGGACCGCTTATCTCTGTAATTATCCCCGCCTATGATGCCGGGGATGGGATTCGAGTAGCCATCGAGTCCATGCTTCATCAGACATGGCAGAACATCGAACTGCTGATTGTTGATGATCACAGCCCGGATCATACGTTAGAGATTGTGCAGGAATATGCTGAAAAAGACAGCCGGGTTAAAGTGTTGCAGACACCGCAAAACAGCGGCCCTTATATTGCCAGAAACATTGCCCTGGAAGCAGCATCGGGTGAATTTGTAACAGTGAACGATTCTGATGACTGGTCGCATGCTTCCAAATTAGAGATACAGGCGAAGCATTTAGCAGCCAATACGGACGTCATTGCTAATACCTCGGAACATGCACGAATGACAGAAGATATGAAGTTGTACCGCCGGGGGACGCCTGGAAAATACATTTTCCCGAATATGTCGTCGATTATGTTTCGCAGGAAGCAGGTTATAGAGAAACTGGGTTTCTGGGACAGCGTACGTTTTGCAGCCGATGGTGAATTTAAACGCCGCTTATTAAAAAGTTTCGGCACACGAGCTTATGTAGATGTTGCATCCGGTCCGTTATCCCTGCCGCGCCAAGCTGTGACCTCATTAACAGGAAGCTCAGCGTTTGGCTATAACGGCTTCTTTATGGGAGTGCGCAAAGAGTATGTGGAATCGTTGGAATACCACCATCAGCAGGCGGAACATCTCCGCTATCCGTATCCGATGACCGTGCGCCCGTTCCCGGTTCCAGAACCGATGTGGCCGGTTAAAGAAGAGAAGACAGACGGTGTCCGGGAGTTTGACCTTGTCATTGCCGGGGATTTCCGAGCATTGAATGAGGGCGATTGGAACGTATTTAACTACTGTATAGATTCACAAGCTCATCGCATCGGGCTGATCCTGATCAATGCGTATGATTTTACCCTTCCGAAAAAAATAGCAGATACGGTCCGGGAGCAAATGGACGGAGACCGTCTGCAGATGCTTGTTTACGGAGAAAAGATTGCTGCTAAAAAAGTGGTATGCATCAACCCGGTCATGTATCAATATCAACAGAAGTACTTGCCGAATCTGACTGCGGAGGCGCTGGATGTTGTGCTGACAGCAGTACCTGACGAAGCAGAAAGCTTGAACAACGCGGCGCAGCATGTGGAAAACTACTTTGGCCAGACGGGTGTATGGCTTCCGGCGAATGAACAGATACAAAAAGACATCGAACAGGTTATTGCAGCATCGGAGATCCAACACGTATATGCTGACCGTTCATGGGGAAAGAGTTGTCTTACAAATGAAACAACCAATTGATAAAACAGAACTCCGCACACGTCTTGCACACGCTGACGAGGAGATAGACATAAAAAGAAAAGAAGAAGCCGCATTAAAGGAGACTTATAGACACTATAAGTCTGCCTTTTTGTATGCAGCATCCTTGAAACAAAAGGCAGCCGGATGGAAAAAAGGCAGCGTTTCCCTGGCAAAAGCCATTCCTTCTTATGCGCTGGGGCGGAGAAATATCAAAAAACTCTACAGTAAATCCTACAAACAAAAAGACGCAAGCAACCAGCTGAAAGCAATCAAGCATTACTTGTATGACCTGGGCTTTGAAGAACATGCCCTTCGTGATTTGCAGGAGATGTTATACCATTCCAACAATAAATATCTGATCAAAGCAGCAGCATGGGAGCTTGGATTTTGGTTCGTCAATAAACAGACGCCGGCCAGCGCTAGTCAGGCTATTGCCTATTTAGAGACCGCGCTGGAAGAAGAAACGGATACCGGCGTGCGCCGTCGGATTATTATTCTCCTCGCCGAAGCGTATAAAATACTGGAACAACATTCCAAAGGCATGCAGCTGATAAAAGATGCCCTTCATCAGGACAAGCATCCGGATTTATTACTGGCACTGGCTAATCTGTGCTCAGATCAGGATGACCGTATCTTTTGGATCAATGAAGTCTTACGCGCTTATCAGCTGGAGCCGCTGTTGATCAATGATACAATCGCAGGCGATGATCTCTATGATCAACTGGACACCGACCCGATTCAGATAAAAGAGGAGCAGGAAGAGCAGCCGAAAATAACGGTTATCATTCCGGCGTACCGTTCGGAATCGGGTATTTCTGTTGCATTACGGTCATTGACCAAACAAACCTGGACCAACCTGGAAATCATCGTGGTGGATGACTGCAGTCCGGACGATACGGCCGCTGTTGTCCAAACATGGAAAGAGCAGGACGACCGGATTCAGCTTTTGCAGACAGAAACCAATTCGGGTCCGTATGCAGCTCGAAATATCGCATTGAATCAAGCAATCGGGGAATTGGTGACCATTAACGATGCGGACGATTGGTCTCACCCTCGAAAAATAGAAATACAGGCACGTCATCTGCTGCAAAATCCGTCTGTCATTGCCAATACATCAGAGCATGCCAGACTGACAGAAGACTTATTTTTGTACCGCAGAGGCATGCCGGGGAAATATATTTTTTCCAATATGTCCTCGATTATGTTTCGCAGACGTCCTGTTTTAGAGAAGGTCGGCTATTGGGACAAAGTGCGCTTTGCCGCAGACAGTGAATTTAAAAAACGACTGGCGCTCACTTTTGGAACGGAGAAAGTACAAGATCTTTCTACCGGACCGCTTTCCTTCCCGATGCAGTCCTCCGGATCGTTAACGGGCAGCTCTTCCTTTGGATATAACGGCTTTTTAATGGGAGCGCGCAAGGAATATGCAGAAGCGCATAACCGGATGCACCAGCAAGCAGACAGTCTCTATTTTCCTTATCTGGAGCAAGCCCGTCCTTTCCCGGTACCCAAACCGATGCTGGAGAAAGGAGCGCTGCATCAGGTTGATGTAGCCTATATCGCCGATTTTCGTCACGATGACAAGGAGATATGGAAAGAAATCACTATCTTAAAGGAAGCCGGTCTTACCGTCGGCCTCATCCAACGCGGCATATATGACCTAAAACAAAGCAAGTTTATTCATGAACACGTCAGAAAGCACCTTGACGGCGAGCAAGTGCGCATGCTTGTGTACGGAGAAAAGGCAGAAGCACAACTGACTATCATTAAAAATCCGCTGATTTTCCAGGATAAGCAGCGTTATGTGCCAGAGCTGCAAAGCCCTGCAGCCAAAGTCATTATCGATCAAGTGCCGGCAAAAAATAATACAGCATACAGCATGCGCCGTGCTGCGATGAGGCTGCACCGTTATCTGGGACATGCCGCAACATGGTATCCGGCCAATACAGCTGTCAGGGAACAGCTAATTGAAGAACAAAGCCATACCATCCGCTATTATCCCGTAGCAGCTTCCAATTGGACGAATGAAAAACAGGCATTTATCAACATGCTGCAGGACAATTTTGTAATTCCAAGCAAACCGGGTGCCGTTCCCGACAAGAAACAGAAGGAAGGAGGGCAAGAACATGGCAGAGGATAAATCGTATGAAGCATTAATCGATGAACTGATTGAAAAAGAAGCACAGCTCGATCATACGAAAGCAAGTATCGCCAAAACAGACAAGCAAATTCAAAAAATCATGCAAAGCAACACGTATCAAAAGACTGCTTCTGTCCGCAAACTCCTTCCTTCCGGGAAAGAAAAAGATCATTATATTGCGTATTTAGAAGAACAGCTCAACCACCATCAATCAGAAAATGTATTGCTGAAGGAACAGTTATTGGAAGCACAGCAAGAATTGGAGCAATTGGATTACGATACACTTTGGCGCCATATCAAAGAGAAGAAAGATACCGGCCAGATCATTACCGAATTAGATAAACGTATTGAGCAGAAAAAGGTGGAAGACCATCATTTCCGCTATATACTGGAAGCGGCAGCACGTCAATTCCAGCAGGAAGAACCCGCTTTTAAACAGCGTATTTTCACCAAGGTGCTGGAAGGAGCAAAAGAACATGCCTCCGAATTCATGGCACGCGCAGGACTGACAGAAGATCCCGTACAACTTTCAGAGGTTGCCTCCTACCGTGCCTGCATGAATATGCGTGTCCGGCAGTACCAGCTGGCAGGCTCGCTCCCGGAATATACGCTGGATGATAAACCATCTGCCTACAGGTTTATACAAAAATTAGGCATGCGCACACCGCACAGTCCGGAAGAAATATATACGATCGATACACTGCCGGAAAAAGAAAATATCGTCATCAAGCCTGCAGATGGAGCTGGAGGACGTGGCGTTTACATTGTATATGGTTCTAGTGATATAATAAGTGTAAAGACAGGAGAAGCACTATCCAACTGGTCGCTGCTGAAGCACCGGATGGAAAAAGACCTTCTGGAAAATAAAGTCGCACAGGATGCCTGGCGCATCGAGGAATTAATCCTGGAAGATACAGACACAGACCAGAAAGTATCCGGACGCGATGTGAAATTTTATTGTTTTTATGGCAAGGTCGGCGTTATTTTGGAAATCATCCGGACGCCGGAAATAAAATACTGCTGGTGGGACGGGCAGGGGGAACGCATCCAAACCGGCAAATATGATGACAAAGCTTTCCATGGCAAAGGCGTCTCCCAGGAAGAAATCGACATGGCAGAACAAATCAGCAGTCAGATTCCCAGCCCATTTATGCGCATTGATTTCTTAAGGTCGGAAGATGGTCTTATTTTTGGAGAATTTACGCCAAAACCGGGCAATTATGAAGCATTTAATGATAAAATAGATACGTATTTAGGAAACTTATTTATCGAAGCACAGGCAAAATTGGATAAAGACTTGCTTCAGGGGAAGCAATTTGAGATATTTAAAGAAGCGTAAGAGAAAGACAAAGCATGAAAATGGATAAATCAGGAGGATCAGGGCATGAGTGAGAATAATGCCGAATGGCTAGCGCATTTGTCATCAGAAGTCATTTCTGATGTACACGGAAGTTTATTAGATGCATACGTTATTGCATTGGAAGGATGGCGCAGAGGTCTAAAACTAAGGTGGCACGTGGAAAACTCGGAAAAATTTAGCGAGATGGTTACATGGTATACAGACAGACCGGGACAATTATTTTCATTAAGTTCAGCGAACCGCACACATTATTTTTTCCGTTCCAGAGGCGATAAAGTAACCAACGAAGCTGTTTATATCGGAAAAGATAAGGGAAACTCTTTAAAGCATTTAAAAGAGCATGGAGTAGCTGTGCCAAATGGAAAAATATTCAACGGCGACGACAGCAAAGAAGCCATTAAGGAATTTGCAGAAGAGATAGGCTTTCCCGTTGTCTTAAAACCCAAAGACGGCAGCTTCGGCCGCGGCGTCTTTGTCAACATTACCAGCGCAGCAGAGTTAGAAGCTTGTTTGGATTACACCAAAGAACTGGGAACAACAGAAGATATCATTGTGGAGCAGCATATCGCCGGAAAGGATTACCGCATTTACGTTGTGGGAAATGAAGTTGTCGGAGCAATGCATCGTGAGCCGCCAAATGTGGTCGGAGATGGTGTACATACGTTGGAACAGCTGATTGAACGGAAAAATGCAGAGCGGGAAGAGAACCCGCGTCTGGTGAGCTGTCCGATTGCAGTAAGCGATGAGTTAACAGACTTTATTGCCAGAGAAGGGCGAACACTCACATCCGTTCCTGAAAAGGATGAGCTGGTCTATTTAAACTTCAAGGGCAATATCTCCCTCGGCGGCGATCCGATTGATGTATTGGACGACCTGTCGGATGAAGTGAAAGACACAGCCTTACGAGCGATGCAATCTATGGAAGGACTGGCCCATGGAGCAGTTGACTTAATGGTCAATGAAGCAGATAACCAGGCTTATGTGATCGAATTGAACCCGACCGCACAATTGGGCGGATTATTATATCCTATCAAAGGGAAATCACGGGATATTCCGAAAGCCATTATGGATTATTACTTCCCGGAAACAAAAGAAAACAAGGTGACACAAATCAATACCTTCTTTGATTTTCACGACGTATTGGACCCGCTCCAAAACCGGGACGCCACAGTGACAACCGTCACCCCATGCCCGCAGCAGAAAGTCTATATGAAGAAATATATTGTTGTTGGTGATGTTTTAGATATGGGCTACCATCGCGGTCTTCGCAAGCAGGCTTTCGAACGCGAACTGCATGGGTATATCATGACCAAGGAAATTGGAGATATCGAAATTGTGGTTGCCGGCATAGACCCGGAAATGGTAGAAGACTTCAAGCACGGTATCTGGGAAGATGAAGAACGGGCAACCGTTATGGAAGTATTGGAAGAAGAAGTAGATGAAGCGGTAAAAGTCGGTTTTGAAATCAAAACAGACCTGAAAACGCAACTGGAAGAATTGAAATGGTACAAACGCGAATTGGAAGAAACCGAGCTTGCGCTGAAAAAAGCGGAATTAAGACGGAGAAAACATTATGAAAGTCTTTCTTGGAAGGCAACTTCGCCGATTCGTGCGGTTGGCTCTGTTTTCAAGAAGTTTAAAGGCTAAAGAGTAAAGGATCAGCGGATTATAACAGGAGGATATGAACATGAAAGATAATCAGTTAGGGATAAGTCTTCCGCATCTGAATAATGACATGGTAAGAAATGCGAGAAAAACACGTCTCGATGCGTTTGCTGTAGCATTAGAAGGATGGCGAAGAGGCCTCAAACTAAAATGGTATACGAAGGATTCCGAGCACTTTGAAAATATGATCATTTTTGGAGTGAATCCGCCCGGCCGTCTATTTTCATTAACTTCAGAAAAGCAGACACATTACTTCTTCCGGACAAGAGGCGATTTGGTTTCCAGTGAGGCAGTAGAGGTCGGTTCAGAGAAAGATGATACCAAAATTTATCTCGGCAATGCAGGCGTCCCTGTACCAAAAGGAAAAGGCTTTGAAGCAGAAGCAACCAATGAAGAAATCATCGCATTCGCAGAGTCTGTCGGTTATCCCATGGTTTTAAAACCGAGTAATGCAAGTCTCGGCAATGGGGTTGTAACCAATATAAAAAATCAGGAACAATTATTGAAAGCCATCCATTATGTCCGGCGCGAATTAGAGTATGAAGAAGTCGTGCTGGAACAATACGTCAGCGGAAAAGAATACCGCGTCTATGTTGTAGGAGATGAAGTCATCGCTGCATACAATCGTGTCCCTGCCAACATTATGGGAGACGGAGAACACACGATTGAACAATTAATCGATATTAAAAATGCAGTACGAAGAAAAAATGCACGTCTTAACAGCTGTCTGATTCATATGGATGTAGAAATTCTGGAATTTATCCAGGAAGCAGGCTATACCCTAGAGAGCGTTCCTGAAAAAGGAGAAGTCATTTACTTACGCGAAAAAACCAACGTATCCTCCGGCGGCGATCCAGTAGACGTCACCGACACCATGCCGGAAGAATATAAGCAAATTGCGATTAAAGCGTTAAAAGCAATAGACGATTTTCCGCAGGGCGGTGTAGATATCATTGTCAATGACCGCAGTGACGTAAGAGGAGAAGCAGTGGTGATTGAATTAAACCCGACTGCACAAATCGGCGGCGCGCTGTTCCCGATTGAAGGAAAATCAAGAGATATACCGAAAGCTATTATTGATTATTATTTTCCAGAAACCAAAGGAAGAGTGGACACGACCAATTCAAGAGTGTCCTTTGATTTGATTAATGTTCTTGAACCTCTGGAAAACAGAGCAGCGGTGGAAGTGGAAGTTGCGCCGGCGCCAATCGGCGATCTGTATATTCAAAAATATATTGTCAACGGAAATGTGCAACGATACAATTTCCACAAATGGCTTAAGAGACAAGCAATTGCGAACGATCTCCATGGCTATGTCAAGAGTGTCGTGTTTGATGAAATTGAAGTCGTGGTTGCCGGAACAGATAAAAAAGCCGTAGACGACTTTCGAGAAGTCATTAAAGGCTATCCACAAGGCTCAGAAGTAACCCGTATAAAAGCAGAAGATTACGATGGCTTTGTAACGGTAGGCTTTGAAATTACGGAGAAATATAATACAAATGACATCAAATCCGTGCAGCATGCTTTACGCAGAATGGATAAAGACCTGCAGGAGCTCAGGAAGAAAAAGGATAGAGCAGAGAAAGATGTTAAACATATTTTGAATAGTACTTCCTGGAAGGTTACGGAGTCTATGCGGAAGTTAGGGTCGAAGGTGAAGGATAAAAAGTAAATCAATAATCGTATAACAATTATCAAAAAAGTGACTTTCTACTTGAAATGTAGAAAGTCACTTTTAAGTTTAATGGAGTTTATTACTGTTATTAAGTTTCAGACAGATCATTGACTATATTATTTAACCGAGTTACTTCTTCTTTTAATTTGTTATTTTCACTCTTTATTTTCCTGTGCTCACTTTGTAATTTTGATAATGCCGAACTGCTATTTCGATTTTTCTTTTTAGCTCGTTCTTTGCTGACATGTTGTGTTATTTCATCAGTTAACTCTCCAAATATGGGCTTTTGAGATACTAACTGATACATCCATGTTGCGCCTCTAAAATTCATTTCCAAGAATAATGGTTCTTCATCTTCCGTAATTATAATATCCCAGGAAACAAAATCATGATGAAGTACATCCTTATGTAGTTCTTTAACAAAATCTATATACTGATTATATTTTGGCAGAGATCCCATTTCTGAAAACTTAAAACCAGTTGAAGGATGTTCATCTAATACTTCTAAATTTTTATTTATAGCAAAATCTCTAAATTCACCATTGTCTTTAATACCTACACGTATACCGCCTGCTCCAGAATTATCTCGTACATCATTATTAGTACCTATTTTGGCATAAGCTAATAAAAAGTGTATTTCGTTTTTCCATCTTAAGGTAACCATTCTTAAGGTATTTACAGATGATGGATGAGGTCTTGCCGTTATTTCATGTTGTTTAATTGCTTCTTGAATCATAAAATCGTATCCAAAAGCTTTTTCAAATTTATCTAAGGAGATTACTTCGTCTTGAAAGTAATACTTACCTTCTTTATATGTTAATTTCGATATACCAATTCCGTTATCAGCGTTACTTTTCTTAATTATTAAATCTTCCTTCATATTTTCTATAATAGGAATCACTTCATCAGGTTGAAGAGGGTTATTTTGGCTATCATAATAGTAGCCTCTTATTCTTTTAATAATTGCCCCTACTTTTTTGGAAGTACTGATTAACTTATCATAGATATTTTTATCACTATAGCCGACTCTGATATTCATATCATTAAAATAAGGAATGAATTCATTCCATAATTGCTTTGATGGAACAATTTTTTCTTCCTTTTTACCAGTAAGGTTCTGGAAAGCAATATGAAGCAAGGGATCAATTTCTTTTCCGTAATTTGAGAGCCAATAGTCTTGTATTTCCTTTACATAGTTTTCATCAATTTGTTCAAGTAAACCAGCTTTAGAGTACCTTTCAAAACCTTTTGATTTAGTATTTATACCTAGTGACTTATAATAATCCAAATTTTCCATTTTTATTCTCCTTGTTAATTAAGAATATTTTCCGTTTTTTCTTTTAATTTTAAAAAAGATATTTTACTTTGTACATTATTTATATTCATCCAAGATTACCTTTCGTTTACCATAAAACTAAATTGATAGTAACATGTCTATTTTAATATTTAGAATACAAACATATGCATTTTCACTGCTAATCTAACGCTCTATAATAAACACTTCATAATAAAACGATACTAGGAGAGTAAGAACTAATAATCTACAAATGTATTTCCTGGCTGAAAGTATAGAAACATATTAATCCGCTATTACTCCTTTGTACTTAAATGAAATGTAAGATGCAAAAATGTGTAAAATAATAATTATAGAGCTTAAATCATTGTATTATAAATTTTAAATAAAGTAAAGTTGATAAAACGGTAGTATATGATTCAAAAATATATTAAGATATATTTAGCAGATTATGGTGAAAAAGGGGATTTAATAGATGATAATTGGTTTTATGCGCAATCCTAAACGACCAATTGCATTAGCGAAACTTATTTCGTTGATAGCAAAACCTAAAGGAATGGAAGTATTATATTTTTGTGCGGATGATGTAAATATAAATACAAATAAAATAAACGGTTTTATTTTTGTAGGAGATAAATGGCGCAGGATAGAAACGGAAATTCCGAAGATTATTGATGTTAGTTATTTTTGTTTAAAACATTCAAAGGTAATAAGACACCTAGAGAAACATGCATTTCTTACTGCCAGTAATAAAAATCGTATATCAAAAGAAAAACTTCAATATAAATTGGCAGAGGATCCGGAATTCGAAGAAAATGTTATTCCTTCTGCAGCCTGTTCCTCTATTCATACTTTTGAACAATTCCTTACACGTTATAAAAATATAGTTGTCAAGCCTATCAGTAGTCAAAGAGGAGTAGGAGTATATAAAATTTCTGTGAATAATGCGAGGAAAATTACAATTGGTTATAATAAAACATCAGAGGAAATAGCTTATGAAGAACTTGAAGATTTTTATAATAATAAATTAAAAGATAAAAAGCATGTTATGCAGAAATATGTAGCTTCTAGCACCCCGCAAGGAGATCCTTTTGATTGTAGAGTGCATTTAGAAAAAAATGGTCAAGGGAAATGGGTAATCGCTAAGAAATATATAAGAATAGGTATTGGACAGAAAATAATATCAAATGTTAATCAAGGAGGAGGAGTAGCCGACGCAAAAGTATTTTTAAAAGCGAACAACCAACCTGATATTGCAAAGAAAATGTTAACTGAGTTAGATCAATTAGGATTAAAACTTGCTAACAAAATGGAGGAATTAAGAGGCGTAGAATTGGCTAATCTAGGACTTGATATAGGTATAGAAAATGATGGAAGCCTGTATGTGTTTGAGGCTAATACAGCTCCAGATATTTCTAGGTTAAAAGCAGAAGTAGCAA
Organism: Oceanobacillus locisalsi; assembly: GCF_042675985.1. NCBI lineage: Bacteria > Bacillati > Bacillota > Bacilli > Caryophanales > Bacillaceae > Oceanobacillus > Oceanobacillus locisalsi. Next base: position 60,315 of record NZ_JBHTKK010000001.1, on the reverse strand, counting down.
TGTATAGAACAGATTACTATAAATATTTGATTGAACATAAAGCTTAAATTAGATGGCATATAATATAGGACTATTCCATTCGTATATCTCGTGTTAGTCAGGTAATATCCAATGGTATAAAGTGTATTAAACAATAGATGAACGATAGAAAAGTTAAAATTAAAATTAAAATATAGTTATACAGAGGAAGTCATAAGCAACCTGAGATTCTCCTTTTAGCAGGCAGAGAAATAATAAAAAGCCTCTCCTACTATAAAAGGGGTATTTATTATGTGTCTTTTAGAAATATTCTGTTCTGATGAGTATGATATGTAGCTGGTATCACAAACCAAGTTTTTAAGAAAAAATTCCTTGACCGATCAAGAAAATATAATAAATTTTAAAGAGTCTGAGAAGCTTATAGCTATTTGCGAATCACCATGGCTATTCAGGACAAGCACGAGAAACACCATAGCTTGAAAAGCAATTTAAAAGATACATTTTGAGACATTAAACTTATTTCAGTATCGGTAAAGAAATTTGCGACAGTATCATTCGTTGTCTATAAAGTTATTAGCCACTATAACGATAACGAGCTGGTTATGAAAATAATGCATGCAGTGCTCAAAGTAAATCAGATTCCAATGCTTTTCGCTTAGTAATCACAATTATTCATATACCTCGCGAGAATATCACTTGGTGACAACAGAAGTCGGAATGACATGCAGTACGTCTCGATGTTGGAAAATGCGCCTGAAGAAAACTTTTGAGGTATTTACGCGAGTCTTGTATATAATGGGAGAATTTCCTAGAAGAAAGCAACAGTCTGAAATCATTAGAATACCGATATCAGACTGTTGCATAGAATTTTTGTTTTTATATTTACTTGACAAAATATAGTTCCACCTGTGGAATAAGTAAAGATTGTTTATGACTTGCATTTATATCCTTATTTTTTCTTCTTCCCAGTCAATGCCCGAATTGGTTTCGTGAATTTCCAAGAATTGCTTTCTTCCATTTGCTGCAAGCGTTTCTTTAACTGTTTATTTTGCTGTTTAGTTAATTCCAACGTCTGCTCTTCTTGTTCGTATTTTGCTAGACGCGTAACCATATTTTGATATTCTGATTCTAATATAGCATAATCCTTAATGTATTTATCTAATGTATTTTTATCTGTATTATCATTTTTTTCGTTTAATGATTCAATATAAAAACCATGCATTATAGGGCTTCTACGTTCCTTTTCCTCCAACTTGGCAGTTTTCTTTCTTAGTTTCAAATGTTGTTTAAGTCTAGCATAAAAGTCATTGATACGTTTCTGGCTTGAACCAACAACAACTGAGATGTCTCCATTATTTAAAGGTTTAATGTAACCATTAATACCAGCGAGATAGGCTAACTGCCTTACTCTTTCTGCGAAGGCTTCAGTATAATTACAATTGCTAATCAAATAGCGAGTTAATTTTAATCCCTGTTTTGGTAATTCTGGTAATTGTAATTCCTTCACCTTTTTGTTAAAGCAGACATCATATATATAATCAAAATCTAAATAGAATTTTTGAGCTCTTTTTCGATCATAGTTAATAGACTCAGGAAAGTAAAAATCGATTATGTCAGAAGATACATCTTTACCTTGTCCTTTTACTGGAATGAGATGCTGTCTAATACTAGCACGTGAATTTATTTCAATAATAACACCAGTATCATTTTCTTCATCAATCATAATATCTACACCGCATTGTGGCAGGTTTTCGAAAGCACTCGCAGCATTTATGGCTGTTTCTTTAATATGATCTGAAATTTTGTCAGTCATATCAATAGATTCGCCACCAGCAGAAATATTATTTTTTGATTTAATATATATGAATTCTCCCTCTGGAATTACAGAGTCCAAATTATATCCTTTTCGATGTAGCAAAGTATTTACTTCATCATCTATTTTAATAGAACTCTCTGGAAGAGAAGGAAGTTTTGCACGCTCTATATTTTTTTGATTGATTAATTGCTTGACTGTACTTTTGCCGTCACCAATTACGTTTGCTTTTATCCTTTTGTATGCTGCAGAAACTTTGTTGCCAATAACGTAGATTCGGTAATCTTCCCCTTCAAAATATTTCTCCAATATAACCTGAGGAGACTGTAATTTTCTTCTAACGTACTCTAGTGCTTCAACTAATTCTTCTTCCGATTGAATTCCGGCAATAACTCCGTCTCCACCTTGGCCGTCAGTCGGTTTTATCACAACAGGATAACCTAATTTTGAAGCATAGTTTATTATTTCAGAATCACTAACATGAGCCTCAAAATCTTTCCCGCCAGGTGTGGGTATGTTATTTTTTTCTAGAATATTTTTTGTTGTTACTTTATTTATGACTGATTTTACAGCTTCTTTAGAGACTAAATTTCCGCGTGTAACAGTAAAATGGTATACTTTATCAATATCACTAATACTATAACTAGCTATGATTTTCCCTGGGGCTTGAGTTATAAAGCGGAAAGAAACTTTTAACCCCCTTCTCCAAGCTTCTAATACTATACTATAAGTGCTTAGCATATAGCTATTTGCTCTTCTTGGTATTGGATGATTTAAACTATCTATAAATCGATTTTGCTCCATCGTGTAAATCTCCTATCGTAAATTCGCTAAAATATTATTCTTATTATAACATATATTTGATTTTAGTCTATTAATCGGGAAAGGAGAGAGAGTATTCTATCATTGGATATAATAAGCTATAAAAGTCTTTAAAAAAGAGAAAAACAATAGGTTAAAGAAATTAACATATATAGAAGCTGATAGTGGTAAGTAGCAAGATAATCTAATCAAATATTAAAAAAATGGTTGTTCACTAAGGTGTCTGCTAATTCTTTTTTATGAATGATTCAGGATTAAAAAAAGAATGATTACTTGTAAGGAAATTTTAATAGTTTTACTAAAGTTGTTTTGTTAAAATTGTAAATTACTAAGAATAACGGACACAAAGGTGATTTGGGATTCGTATTTCTTTTGCTATAAACTGAGGTTTAAATCATATCTCTTTTATTGAGATTTAGGTAAAATCAAAAGAAAGCGGTAAAATATAGGGATTGGAAGGAAATTTTATTTTTCGATGATAAAACACACCAAAAAGGAGAATGACTATGCAAGCTCAAGAAGTAAAACTTTTAAAAACACTGAATACAGATGTTGTTAAAGATATAACTGGTTTTCAATTATGTTCTTATCTAGTAGCTTTAGAGGGATGGAGAAGAGGTCTGGAATTAAAATGGTATAGAGATGAAACAAATCTTTGTAAATTAGATACAAATAATAAAAGCACTCACGGGAAATTCTTTTCTTTAAGCAATGGTAATAAATTGCATTACTTCTTCCGTTCAAGAGGAGATAAAGTAACTAATAAAACAGTGAAAATTTGTAAAAACAAGGAAGATACAAAAGCGCTTTTCAAACAAAGTAATGTGCCTATCCCAAGGGGAAAGACTTTAGAAACTGATGAAAATATCATAAATTATGCTAATGAAATTGGATATCCTGTCATTATTAAACCAACAAGTGGTAGTATGGGACAGGGTGTATATACAAATATATCTAATGAAGATGAGCTAATTGGTATCCTTAAAGAACTAAGATCAAAATATTCCTTTCATGAGTATATAGTGGAAAAACACTATGATGGTAATGAATATAGAATTTATGTTGTTGATGATAAGGCAATCGGTGCGACTAATCGAATCCCTGCCAATATTGTTGGAGATGGGGTGAATACAGTAGAGAAATTAATTGAGATAAAAAATAATGAAAGAAAAAAGAATCCATATTTAGCACGAAAACCGATAAAAGTGGATTATGAAGTTACTTATATGCTTGAAAGAGCTGGTTATAAATTAGATAGTATTCCGGAAAAAAATGAGGAGCTTTTTCTAAGGGAAAAAAGTAATTTATCTGCTGGTGGAGATCCTATTGAGGCTACTGATGAACTATCAGATGAAGTGAAACAAATTGCTGTAGATGCTCTAAAAGCACTTCCTTCTATACCGCATGCTGGGGTGGACATTATTGTGGATCCTGCCGATAATCGTAAAGGAGTTGTATTAGAAGCAAATGCAACAGCAGAGATTGGTTTTCATTTATTCCCACTAGTAGGAGAAGCAAGAGATGTTGCAGGTGCAATAATAGATTACTATTTTCCAGAAACAATCGAAAAAAATAAATCCTCTTTTTATTTTGATTATCTTAGTATGTTAGAACCTTTAAAGAAAAATGCAGTAGATGAAATAAAGGCTATTCAAACACCGATGGAAGAAATGCATGCTAAAAAGTATATAGTAACTGGAAAAGTAATTAAGGTAAGTTATATGTCATATATAAAACGGGAAGCACTTCGTAACAACATCTTTGGTTATATAAAGAAATTAAGTAACAATCAGGTAGAAATACTTGCTTTGGGCAGCGATAAAGAAATAGTAGATGGATTTTACAGATTTGTGAAAAAAGGATCTAAAAAATCTGTTATTAAAAATATTGAAGAACAAGATTTAATTCATAGTGATGAACCTAGAAAAACAGGTTTTCAAATAATAACATCATAGAATGAAAGCAGGTATTCAGATGTATGAAGTCGGTATTATGACAAATTTTAATAAGCCTGCAAAACTAGCAGGGATTACTTCATTTAAGCACAGTCATATGGAATTGAAATAATATATATGCAGCCTAGCGACATAAATATTAATGAGAAAAAAGTATCTGGAAAAATACTTGTGAAAAATGAATGGATTAATAAAGAAACGGAAATTCCACCTTTTATTGATGTTGTTCCGTATTGCTTTAAAAAAGAAAACAAAGAAGTAATGGATTTTTTGAAGCGACAAACATTGTTGTCTGATAATAGGGATAATATTGTCACGAAGGAAAAGCTTCAGAATTTATTAAGTAGGGATAGTGAATTTGCACACTTAATGATTCCTACGTGTAAAATTAAAACATTTGAAGATTTGATTTATTATATCGGTACGTATGATAAAGTAGTATTGAAACCAGGAAGAGGGCTGAGAGGTAAAAATATTTATATTCTTGAAAAGATGGGTGAAAATTCTTTCAAAATAGGTTTTAAGAAAAACCAATGGAATGTAAATCTAAATTCACTTAAAGATTTTTTTGAAGATGCTATAAAAGGGAATTACTATATTCTGCAAAAATATGTTACATCAAGAACTCCTCAGGGGGACCCTTTTGATTGCAGGGTTCATGTTGAAAAAAGCAGCTCTGGTGAATGGTCTGTTGCAAAAATCTATGTGAGGATAGGAATTGGACAGTCTGTTATTTCTAATGTCAACCAAGGTGGCGGGATAAGTGATCCCAAAGAGTTTTTAAAAGCTAACTTTGAGAATGATTGGAAGGGCATTTATAATAATTTAAGTAGTTTAGGTAAGAAAATTGCTAAAAAAATGGAAAGTTTAAGAGGGACGCATATTATGTCCCTTGGGATGGATATTGGAATTGATGAAAATGGAAAGCTATATTTATTTGAAGTAAATGATGGACCCAGTACAAAAGCTTTGATACATGAAGTAGCATTTCATCGCAGTAACTATTATTTATATATATTGAAGAATAAATTTAATTACTCAGTAATAGAACCTGTAAACATGATTGAAGCAAAACAAACTGAGATTAATGAATTAAAACATGAAGTCAAACAATTAAAAGAAATAGTTTTAAAAAAAGAAAAAAAGCTGAATCAAATATTAAACAGCAGGTCTTGGAAATTAACTGGCTTTCTTAGAAAAACGAAGAAGTTTATGACAAAAGGTTAATAAAATTAAATGAAAAAATTAGTGATCGCGTTGGTGCTGTATTCGAACGGCTGTAATTACTGAGTTATTCATAGACTAAAAGGGACTTTTCAAAAGCACTCTAAATGTAAAAAGGCTAAATCTCTCTGATATGAAGTAGAAGGATGACCCTCATCCTTCTACTTAACTATTTAAGATTGGTAACGTCTAGTACGATAAGAAAGATTTTCTCCAGTTAAAACAGGCGCATAACTAAGCTCGACCTTTCGTTGTTCAAAATACGCCATGGATGTTTCATAAAAGAGATATATCATAGCCATGCCGTACTTCATAATTTCATTATCGCTTAAAGGAGCATCTAGCCCATTGTTTTGTTGCATTGGTCTTACAATTTCTGTTATATACGAAAGTGTATAGGGCGTATGTGGATTGTTTTTATCCCTCATATACCTTCTTGATAATCCTCTCAGTAGTTGATCAAAACCATCCCACTTCACAACAGGCTGACTAGCATAAAGTTCTAAAGAATCAGCAAATAAGTTCCTAATTTTCTCTGTTTCGTATTGACCGTTTCCAACAATAAGATTTAATCCGTTACTCCCATCCATTCCATTACCAAATAAATGGATATCCAAAAATGCAAATGGCTCAAACATATCCATTATTGCTTTTACATTTCTAGATTCAGCTTGAGAGAAATCATCAAAATCTCTATTCAAATCAACACCATTGACATTAGTCCTGCCAACATTGTTTCCTTCAGCATGTGAAGTCCTGTCAAAACCATAAGGATTGACAACAGGAATATAAATAATATGGAAACTTTGTAATAACTTAGCTCGAAATGATTTATCTCTAAACGTATTATCCCTTAATTGCTCCATAAACCTCATGCTATATAAAGCTCCCATCCATTCTGTGCCATGCATGCTGGCTATCACAAGAATAGATGGTTTATTTGAATTACCCATTTCAATCATGTACATGTCATAATTTTCGCTCTCATCCATACCAATATTACGCACGCTATTAAATTGCATTATTCTTTGAACGATTTGTGAATAAGAAGGGAGGCTAAGGCTGTCAGAAAAATCATATGGTATTCTAATCATGTGCCCCCCTCCTATACTTCTCTATAGATTACTTTGTATGTTACGGTGTGATTTTCTGTCGGTTCATCATTATGCTTAAATGCAAGTCTAGACCCTCCAGGAAGAATCATAGGTGTTTTAAGATTTATTTTAAATTCACCATTACTAGAATCATAAGCTATAACTTCAAAATTCGAATGCCCGTCATTAGAAATTCTTAAAGGTGTAGCTACCCATCTTGACCCATTAGGGTTTATAGTTTGGAATAATTGCCCCTCATAATCATAATTAGCTCTAGATTGATCAATATTTAATGTTGGATAAATATTCTGGCTTGAAGTTGAGTATTCTATAAAGTCAATTACAATGTCAGTTTCCCACTCTTCATAAACAACATGAGTAGAATTATCAACGAAAGATACATTCAGTTCATTTTTTAGAATTACTTGATTTCCAACCATTATTATCTCCCCTTTGCATATGATGTTACCATACATATCTTTACATCTGAAAAATACCATTTTTAAATATTGTCTGTCAATTCAAAAAAGCGCACCTGATAAGACTATTGATAGATTTAATTTGTGGATTCATGCTCCGTTTAAAAAGATGACTCAGGTTAAGAGGGGTCAAGTTATCTAAAAAGAAAGAAGAATTCACCTATCAAAGGGTGTAAATTATGAAATCATTGTCAAAATGAAGGACATAAAACCTGGAAATATTGACTTAAGATAGATAAAATAACATATTTATGTTTGTAAATCTGTATGTTAGCGTTAGGATGTGTTTCTTTTAATTTAAGAAACTATCGATTATTGTCGATATAATTAATGTACATAAAAATAAGGAGGTTCACAGTTTGAGAAAAAAATGGATTCTTCTTTTAGCTATTGCTTTGTTGATTATTTCACCATTTTCTTCAGTGAGTGAAACATATGCAATGAGTAATAATCAACATAAGGAAGGTCAACAAAGCGATAACCATATAGAAGAAGAGAACAACATAATAGATATTGAACAACAGGATGCTTCGCCAGCAGAAGAAGCATTACAATTGGGTGATGAGGATGAAATCATTCAAGAACTAAAAGAAGACTTAACAGAGCTTGGGTTTGCTTCACTAAAAAAACCAACAGAATATTTTGGATTACATACAGAGGAATCTCTAAAGAAATTTCAAGCATTCTATGATAAAGAAGTTACAGGAATAGCAGATGAAGATACTCTATTAACAATAGATAATATTTTAGCTGAAGATTCATTTGAGCGTGAAGAACATATAGAGTTTAGTAAACCTGAGGAGTTTGTAACGGAAGAGGAAGAATCTGAAGAAAGCTCCGAATCAGAAGGAGCAGAAAATACAGAGGAAGAATCTGAAGAAAGCTCCGAATCAGAAGGAGCAGAAAATACAGAGGAAGAATCTGAAGAAAGCTCCGAATCAGAAGGAGCAGAAAACACAGAAGAAGAATCCGGCGAAAGCTCCGAATCAGAAGGAGCAGAAAATACAGAGGAAGAATCTGAAGAAAGCTCCGAATCAGAAGGAGCAGAAAACACAGAAGAAGAATCCGGCGAAAGCTCCGAATCAGAAGGAGCAGAAAACACAGAAGAAGAATCCGGCGAAAGTTCCGAATCAGAAGGGGCAGAAAATACAGAGGAAGAATCTGAAGAAAGCTCCGAATCAGAAGGGGCAGAAAACACAGAAGAAGAATCTGAAGAAAGCTCCGAATCAGAAGGGGCAGAAAACACAGAAGAAGAATCTGAAGAAAGCTCCGAATCAGAAGGGGCAGAAAATACAGAGGAAGAATCTGAAGAAAGCTCCGAATCAGAAGGGGCAGAAAACACAGAAGAAGAATCTGAAGAAAGCTCCGAATCAGAAGGAGCAGAAAACACAGAAGAAGAATCGGGCGAAAGCTCTGAATCAGAAGGAACAGAAAATACAGAAGAAGAATCCGATGAAAGCTCCGGGTCAGAGAGTGTGTTTTCTGTAAATGGTATTTATACCAAAGGAGATAGAGATCCAGAAATCGCAGAAATAAAAGAACAATTTAATGCAATAGGATTTGGGGGAATTACCGTCACGGAGTATTACGGCGATTATTTTGAAGGGAAAGTGGAAGAATTCCAAGAGTATTATGGACTCTCGGTTAACGGGACCCTTGATCAAGCAACGAAGGATCAAGTAGACAGTGTTTATAATAGTCCTTTTCAAAGAGGAGAGCGTCACGATGATATTCCGGATATAAAAGAAAAATTAAACAGTTTAGGCTATAGTGGTATTAGTGTAACTAGACTGTTTGGAGAGTACACCGAACAAAAAGTTGAGGAGTTCCAAAGAGATCATGGGTTACAAGTAAATGGGATTGTAGATGAAGTAACATTGGCTAAACTGGATGAACAAGTTCCTTATACTAAAGGAAATCGGTCCCCAGAAATTGCAGAAATAAAAGAACAATTTAATGCAATAGGATTTGGAGGAATTACCGTTACGGAGTATTACGGCGATTATTTTGAAGGGAAAGTGGAAGAATTCCAAGAGTATTATGGACTCTCGGTTAACGGGACCCTTGATCAAGCAACAAGGGATCAAGTAGACAGTGTTTATAATAGTCCTTTTCAAAGAGGAGAGCGTCACGATGATATTCCGGATATAAAAGAAAAATTAAACAGTTTAGGCTATAGCGGCATTAGTGTAACCAGACTGTTTGGAGAGTACACCGAGCAAAAAGTTGAGGAGTTCCAAAGAGATCATGGGTTACGTGTAAATGGGATTGTAGATGAAGTAACATTGGCTAAACTGGATGAACAAGTTCCTTATACTAAAGGAGATCGGTCCCCAGAAATCGCAGAAATAAAAGAGCAATTTAATGCAATAGGATTTGGGGGAATTACCGTCACGGAGTATTACGGCGATTATTTTGAAGGGAAAGTGGAAGAATTCCAAGAGTATTATGGACTCTCGGTTAACGGGACTCTTGATCAAGCAACAAGGGATCAAGTAGACAGTGTTTATAATAGTCCTTTTCAAAGAGGAGAGCGTCACGATGATATTCCGGATATAAAAGAAAAATTAAACAGTTTAGGCTATAGCGGCATTAGTGTAACCAGACTGTTTGGAGAGTACACCGAACAAAAAGTTGAGGAGTTCCAAAGAGATCATGGGTTACGTGTAAATGGGATTGTAGATGAAGTAACTTTAAGCCATCTAAACCAAGCTTATGATGAGCTATCTACTGTAAAAATCTTTCTTGACCCAGGTCATGGAGCACATGATCCAGGCGGTCAAGGATATGGGTTAAACGAGAAAGATGTTGTATTAGATATTGCCTTGGAAACAGAGCGGATACTCACCAGTAAGTATCAAGGCGTTGAAGTTGAAATGTCCAGAAGAACAGACACCTTTGTTGAATTAGAAGAACGTGCAAATCACGCAAATAGCTGGGGAGCGGACTACTTTATAAGTTTTCATAATAATGCTTTTGATGGTTCAACTGGTGGATTTGAATCTTACATTTACAACGGTAACGTCTCGCAGGAAACAAGAGATAAACAAAATGACATTCATTCATATATTTCTTCACGCATAAATGTTTCTGACAGAGGACAAAAGTCTGCGAACCTAAGTGTTCTGCGTAATACAAATATGCCGGCGATTCTTATCGAATATTTGTTTATCGATAATTTCACAGAAAATGCTTTGTTAAAAAGCGACAACTACAAAAACCAATTAGCACAATATACTGCAGATGCGATTGCAGATTCTTATGATTTGGAAAGACAATAAAAAAGCACTGTATGTATACATGAAATAATAAAAGAGGGTTTTCCCACAGGTTAAAACATGGGAAATCCTCTTTTTTAGTAGGATAAGAAAGTATAACATTTTGCATCATTTCATTCTAAATCAGGAACAGCTATGTCCAGCTCCAAGCGCCAAAAACTAGGAGATTTCACGTCACGCCCTACGATAAGTCATCATCGGTTCGTTACCTCACCGTGATTCCTTTATCTCAGTTGTGCCGCTCCAATCTCTACGTTTTTAAGAGGGCGCTTTGCGCTTTTCGTTCTGTGTTTTCTTTGGAATAAAGATGGCCTATATGGATGTAACCTATTTAGCTTCCTTTCAATATAGCGCAATAAGCAGAAGATTGCCGTAAATGAACAACAACAGGCATCGGTTAAAAAGAAATCATATATCTATTAGATTCGTGCGTTTGTTTATAACAAAAGAAATATGTGATGGGCTGTGCTATTCTCCTGCCTGTTGTTGAAGGTAATGATAGTAATCAACTTTAAGATTAATAATCTCTGCTTCACCAAATTCCATGCCGGGAGCAGCATTAACTTCATAAATATAGATTTGCTCATCCTTATCAATACCGATGTCAATCCCAAGACAGGACGTTTGTTTTTGATAAAGTGCTTCAATTTTCGGAGGGAGACATTCTGCTATATAGTTAAAATCTGCTTTGATATTTTCCCAACTAGCGGGATAGTGAAATTGAATAAATGGAATCAATTTTTGCACGCCTCCACCTTGTGCTACATTAGAAACAACTTTATTATTAGAGCCGATACGAACCAGATAAATTGCCACTGCCCATTTTCCTTCCGCATCTTTTTCTAAACGTATGCGGCAATCATAAGGATCTCCTGTAGCAGTTAGAGATTGGATATATTGCTGTGCCAGATATACCTGATCAGTTATTATATCCTCTATATGAGCTTTCAGTTCTTCTGCAGGAAGCACCTTTTCCTCGTTTTTGAAAGAAAGACGGTAAGACTTGTCATCTATCTTATGGATTAAATATACTCCATTTCCTTTGTGTCCGGATCGCGGTTTAAGAATAGCTTTATCGTATTTTTTAATGAATTTTAGAAAATCATCAAAATCAGTAACTTGAATGGTATCTGGCAAATATTTTGCAAACTCGCCATCTTCCATCAACGTATTATAAACTTTTTGTTTTGTCCCGAACCCTTTTGGGTTTAGCAGCGTACTTTTCTTTTTTAGAAAAGTAATAACATCTTTATATTTATAGCAATAACTATTCAAGTCTATATAGGGAGGAGCAGGAAGTTCCACCTGACGCCAAACATTGTTTTGAAGTATAAGTCCATTAATGACCTCATTACCCACATCTACATCTTTTGGATGACTATAGATTAAATCAATATTGTAGTACTTAGCAGCTTTTGCCAACAATTTGACGTATTTAGGCGGTTTCTTGAAGACTCTCATATAACATATATACATTTCAGGTTCCTCCTGTTACTTCTTTAAGTTGTAAATCAGTTAACCTTAAAAAGAAAATAGCATAATCAACGGTTTAAGTAAAATTTCATTTCTAATTAATTTTGTTGGAAATGAAATTCCTGGCAGCCTAGTTAGTGTTTCACGTTAAATAATAATTATTTACTCAAATTATTTATACTGTTGGAAACGACAACTACAAACTATAGCAAATGCGCTTATCGATTATTATAACTTGAATAGCTAGTAAAGAAGCATTGCGTGTAACAACTATACGAAAAGAGGACTTCCCACATTTAAATATGGGAAAATCCTTTTTTTAATGATTTTTCTTTGGAATGGAAATGGCGTAAATGGATTCAATTAACTGATTTAACTTTCCTTCAACCCGGTGCAATAAATAGAAGGTGACCGCAGCTGGGAAACCGACATCCGTTAACAGAGAAATCCATGCTTCCATAAGATTCACCACCTTTTTAGGACAAATCTCACAAGAACAAGCGTTTAGACAAGAAGGTTTCTGGTATAAGACAATACCGTGAGGAGGGCTTCCTCACGGGCTAATGTCTTATAAAAAATTATAATTCAATGTCTTCCACAATACGTTCAACGATACGGGCGCTGTGAATTTCAGTTAGTTCCCCGCCTGTGGAATAAAGAGCATTTTCCTGAAGGATTGTCTCCATTGTATCTTGGATCGTTTCAGGATCCGCTGGTTCTACAGGGTTGTCTAATGAATAGGTAACAACGCGGCCTTCTTCATTTAGAAATTTCAACTCCAATTTTCTCAAGTTTTTCACCTCCTTTCGTGAACTACTTTTAGCCTAGGCTTCTTCTTCAAAAATGTCTGAAACATCACGACGGCTGATACCGTAGAGTTCGTGCTGCTGAACAGATGCAAATGCGTTTGCTGTCTGGAATAACTGTTCAGCAGTAGCTTCTGTTTTAACATTATTGAATCGTTTGTTCTTCAAAATAGACTCTCCAGACACTGGATCGATTCCTTCATTCAGCGTCAACTGCAAAACAGATTCATTTAATTGAGCGACTGCCATGCTTATCACCTCCTTTCACCCCTATAGTTCGTGTGCCAATGACAAAAAGGGGCAGGATGGCAAGAAAATATATTTGCTTATTAGGACTTATAACTTATATAAGCGTCTGTATGACAATATTGAACATTTCATGAACGTTTAATAGATCGAAGCGATTACAAAATAAAAGTTATATTAAAGAAATGATTAAGTATTGCCGATAGATAATTAGAGAGATAGAATAGCATATAGGAGGTGGAAAGATTTGAGAAAAAAGTGGTTTCCTTTCTTTCTTATCATTTTATTGGTAGCATCACCATTTACTTCTGTAAGTGAAGTGTATGGGATGAGTGACCCTTCGAAAGAAGATGAAGAAAAAAATGATCAAGAGGATAGGAATAAAGAATCAGACGATGAACAGGATTCTTCCACGGGTGAAGATGTGTCAGATGAAATAAAACTTGAAATAGGCGAGGATTCAGAAGAGGTTCAAGAACTGAAAGAAGATTTAACAGAGCTTGGATTTGCTGCATTAGAAAAACCAACAACTTATTTTGGCCTACATACGGAAGAAGCTGTAAAAGCCTTTCAAACGTTTTATGAATTGGAAGACACGGGAATTGCAGATGAAGACACACTACTAACAATAGAATACATTTTATCAGACGATTCATTCGACCGTGAAGAGCACTTAGAGTTCAGTAAACCTGAGGAATTTGTAACGGAAGAGGAAGAAGTTGAGGAATTGCCGGAAGCGGAAGAAATCGAAGAAGGTACGGAATCAGCAGAAGTAGAAGAAAGCACTGAAGAAGAAATCGAAGAAGGTACGGAATCAGCAGAAGTAGAAGAAAGCACTGAAGAAGAAACCGAAGAAGGTGCGGAATCAGAAGAAGTAGAAGAAAGCACTGAAGAAGAAACCGAAGAAGGTGCGGAATCAGAAGAAGTAGAAGAAAGCACTGAAGAAGAAACCGAAGAAGGTGCGGAAACAGAAGAAACAGAAGAAAGCACTGGAAAAGGAACCGAAGAAGGTGCGGAAACAGAAGAAACAGAAGAAAGCACTGGAGAAGGAACCGAAGAAGGTGCAGAAACAGAAGAAAGCACTGGAGAAGGAACCGAAGAAGGTGCGGAAACAGAAGAAGCAGATGAGAGTGCTGGAGAAGGAACCGGAGAAGGTGCGGAAACAGAAGAAGCAGATGAGAGTGCTGGAGAAGGAACCGAAGAAGGTGCAGAAACAGAAGAAAGCACTGAAAAAGGAACCGGAGAAGGCACAGAATCAGAACAAAATCAGCAAGATAGTATACAGAATTTTTCTAGAGCTACTGTATTTTCCGTTAACGGCACTTATGAAAAAGGAGACAGACATTCGGACATCAGCGATTACAAAAAGAAATTCAATGCGACTGGATTTCGAGGGATCACTGTTACGAACTATTATGGAGACTACTTTGAAGGGCAAGTCAAGAAGTTTCAGGAGTACTATGGATTGTCAGTCAACGGAAAAATTGATCAAGCAACGAAGGATCAATTAGACAGTGTCTACAATAGTCCCTTCAAAAAAGGGGAGCGTCATGATGATACACCGGATATAAAACGTAAACTAAATAACTTAGGTTACAGCGGCATCAGTGTGACAAAACTTTTTGGGTCATATACAGAACAAAAAGTAAAGGATTTCCAAAGAGACCAAGGCTTACAGGTAAGTGGAATCGTAGACGAAGTAACATTGGCTGAATTGAATAAACTGGCTCCAAAAGATACTTATGAAAAAGGAGACAGGCATTCGGACATCAGCGATTTCAAAAAGAAATTCAATGCGACCGGATTCCGAGGGATCACTGTTACGAACTATTATGGAGACTACTTTGAAGGGCAAGTCAAGAAATTTCAGAAGTACTATGGGTTGTCAGTCAACGGAAAAATTGATCAAGCAACGAAGAATCAATTAGACAGTGTTTATAATAGCTCTTTTCAAAGAGGAGAACGTCACGATGATATTCCGGATATAAAAGAAAAATTAAACAGTTTAGGCTATAGTGGTATTAGTGTAACCAGGCTGTTTGGAGAGTACACCGAACAAAAAGTAAAGGACTTCCAAAGAGACCAAGGTTTACAGGTAAGTGGAATCGTGGACGAAGTAACATTGGCTGAATTGAATAAACTGGCTCCAAAAGACACTTATGAAAAAGGAGACAGGCATTCGGAAATCAGCGATTTTAAAGAGAAATTCAATGCCATCGGGTTCCGAGGAATCACTGTTACGAACTATTATGGAGACTACTTTGAAGGGCAAGTCAAGAAGTTTCAGGAGTACTATGGGCTGTCAGTCAATGGAAAAATTGATCAAGCAACGAAGGATCAATTAGACGGTGTTTATAATAGTCCTTTTCAAAGAGGAGAACGTCATGATGATACACTGGATATAAAACGCAAACTAAATAATTTAGGTTACAGCGGCATCAGTGTGACGAAACTGTTTGGAGAGTACACCGAACAAAAAGTAAAGAACTTCCAAAGAGACCAAGGCTTACAGGTAAGTGGAATCGTGGACGAAGTAACATTGGCTGAATTGAATAAACTGGCTCCAAAAGACACTTATGAAAAAGGAGACAGGCATTCGGAAATCAGCGATTTTAAAGAGAAATTCAATGCCATCGGGTTCCGAGGAATCACTGTTACGAACTATTATGGAGACTACTTTGAAGGGCAAGTCAAGAAGTTTCAGGAGTACTATGGGCTGTCAGTCAATGGAAAAATTGATCAAGCAACGAAGGATCAATTAGACAGTGTCTACAATAGTCCCTTCCAAAAAGGGGAGCGTCATGATGATACACCGGATATAAAACGTAAACTAAATAACTTAGGTTATAGCGGCATCAGTGTGACAAAATTTTTTGGGTCATATACAGAACAAAAAGTAAAGGATTTCCAAAGAGACCAAGGTTTACAGGTAAGTGGAATCGTGGACGAAGTAACATTGGCTGAATTGAATAAACTGGCTCCAAAAGACACTTATGAAAAAGGAGACAGGCATTCGGACATCAGTGATTTCAAAGAGAAATTAAATGCCATCGGATTTGGAGGCATTACTGTAACGAATTATTATGGCTCTTATTTCGAAGGGCAAGTAAAAAAATTCCAAAACTACTTTGACCTGAGTGCAAATGGAAAAATAGACAAAGCAACCAAAGAAAAATTAGACAGCGTCTATAACTGTCCATTCCAAAAAGGGAAACGTCATAGTGATTTAATATCAATTAAAGAGAACTTAAATACGCTTGGCTACGGAGGAATCACTGTCACTACCTACTTCGGAACCTACATGGAAAGCCAAGTAAAACAATTCCAAAGAGACAATAACCTAAGAGTTAATGGTATCGTTGACGAAAAAACCCTAGCTGCTCTCGACGAAGCAATTAGTAACCGCTGGGTTGTGAACCATGAATCTTATAACGTAACGCTAAATCAAGCATTAAACACACAAATGAACCAACTGCAGCAGACGGATAAGTACCGAAATGATGCTGCGTATGTGCATAAGAATTATGTAAATGGTTCAAACACAACGACTGCTAACGTCAATGTCCGTTCTTCGGCAAGTAATTCCAGTCATATTTATGGACAGCTAAGCCAAGGGACACGTGTTACAATCCTTGGATCTTCAGGTAACTGGTACAGAATCAGTTATGAATCTTGGAGAAATCCGACAAGAAGTGATGTTCGCAGTTATCTAAATCCGGAGAATAATGACATCTTCCAGCATTTAGACTTGACCAGCAGTGTGGGTGTCACACCATCTTCTCTGAACAACGATATTTTAAATGGGAAAGGAATTCTTGGTGGAAAAGGACAGGCCTTTATAACAGCAGGAAGCCGGCATGATGTAAATGAAATCTATTTAATTTCGCATGCGTTGTTGGAAACAGGGAATGGAAGTTCCGCATTAGCAACAGGGATTGAAGTCGGGTTAAACAGCAGTGGAAATCCAGTGGTTGCCACCTCGTCCAATCGAAGCAGCCTTCGAAATATCAGAACGACTTATAATATTTATGGTATCGGTGCTGTAGACAGCAATCCTCGTAATGGCGGAGCTGTCAGAGCTTACGAGGAAGGATGGTTCTCGCCGGAGCAAGCGATTATTGGCGGAGCTGAATTTATTGGAAACAGTTATATTCACAATTCATATGATCAAAATACGTTGTATAAAATGAGATGGAATCCTGCAAACCCTGGATATCCGCAATATGCAACAGATATTGGCTGGGCAGTGAAGCAAGTTCCAAGTATTAAAAGATTATATGATATGCTGGATAATCCGGTATTCAACTTTAACATTACACAATATCGTTAAAATACCTGAAATGAAGACACTCGAGCGCTATTGAAACAGCGCCCGGGTGTTTTTTGCTTTTTTATATAACAAATAGCGTCGAATTATGATATGATGAACGAAAGAAAGGGTAATAGAATATAAAGGAAATCCATTGCTAGAATAATAGAAGTAGGTGAAGTACTATGTGGAGTGCAGTGGAATTGCTGATTGCGTTCGCTATCGCACTTTTGACAGCAATCATCACGACACCGATTATTATATACGTTTCCAAAAAGTTCAATCTGGTAGATCAGCCAGATCAGAGAAAACAACACCAAAAGGCTGTAGCAAGTATTGGCGGACTAGGAATATTTTTCGGTATCGCTGCTGGATTCTTCTATTTACAACCGGAACATCCACAGATGACAGCGATTATTATCGGTGCCATTATTATGCTGTTGACAGGGTTTATGGATGATATTTTCGACCTTCGTCCTGGCACCAAGCTTTTAGGACAAGTATCCGCTGCTTCGGTGGTAGCGTATTCCGGATTGGTTATTGAGAAATTGACATTGCCTTTTATAGGCACTGTATTTTTAGGTGAATATGTCGGCATTGCCCTCACGATTTTCTGGATTATTGCTGCTGCTAATGCCATTAATCTGATTGATGGATTGGATGGATTGGCAGGCGGAGTATCAACGATTGCTTTTATCAGTATCTTGATTATGGCTATCATGGATTACCGTGTTATCGTCGTTGGGCTATGTGTCCTGTTAATCGGCGCTACCCTCGGATTTCTGGTATTCAATTTTCACCCGGCGAAAATCTTTATGGGAGACACCGGAGCGTTGTTCTTAGGCTATTCCATTGCCATTATATCGATGCTTGGTCTGTTCAAAAATGTAGCCTTCTTCAGCTTTGTGATTCCGATTATTGTTATTGCACTTCCTGTGTTTGATACGCTCCTTGCGATTATCCGCCGTATTCATAACAGACAAGGCATTTCGGAAGCAGATCGACAACATATTCATTACAGGTTATTAAGAAACGGTTATTCTCATAGAGAATCTGTATGGATTATCTATGCGTTCAGCATGTTCTTCGGGGCCATGGCGATTGTCTTTAACAACGCCCAGCTGATGACGTCCTTAGCGATATTTTGCGTAGTCATTCTTGGGATTCACTTTTTCTCAATTGTTTGCGGAATCCGTTCGGGCGGCTTGGTTCTTTCTTTCATAAACAAAAAAGATGAAGTGGATAAACGAAGATAAAGATAATGGAACAATTCCGTTTGCTTTGTGGAAGCAAAAATCGAAAAGGTCTAACACGAAAAACTCTCAAGGATTGTTTTGAAAACGCCTTGAGAGTTTTTTATGAAACCTATTCTTACTCGACTGTCCCAGGGAACATACCGTCAATGACTTTCGCAACCACTTCACGCTTTTCACCTTCCCAAGGGAAATGATGCATGGTCAGCATGGCATGCGCATTGATTTCTAAGATATGGTATTCATCTCCTTGAATTAATACATCGACACCACAGACACGCAGCCCGGGAATAGCAAGCATTGCTTTCCGGATGGTTGTTTTAAGTTCTGGTGATATATCATCTGTCACATCAACAGCGTCGCCGCCGGTAGAAACGTTTGAATTATTTCTGAGATAAGACTGTCTGTCCTTTTTCTGGAACATCGTTAAAAGTCAATCCCTGCTTTTTTAAGACGCGTTCACTTTCTTCTCCCATATCCAATTTTTTATGAAGGGGATTTTTCCGCTGGGCACGCTGCTCATTCTTATAAATAATAAGCTGCTCCATATTTTTCACACCGTCACCGACCACATTGGCAGAGACTCTTTTGGCGACTGCTACTACCTCATTTTTTACGAACGTGAAACGATATTCTTCTCCTTCAACAAACTGTTCAATTAAAATTTCATTGCGCACCTCGGCAATCTTCTCAAAACACGCTTTAAATTCTTCATACGTATCTATTTGTACAAAGACAAGCTTACCCATGATACCGTCATTTGGTTTGAGTACAACAGGAAGAATATCTTCTGCCCATTTCCAGGCCCTGTCAACTTGATGTTTGAAAAAGACGGCATTTTCGGGAGCACTATACCCCAAACCTCGTAAAAAATTACTCGTCGCATTTTTATATTTGGTAAGTTTCACGGCCAGCCTAGTGTTATAAGCAGGCGATATTCTGCCTCTGCGGATGATGTAACTCTTCTTGCCATCTGTCATTTTAAATCGTTTCTTCGGCAGGATTTCAAATGTAATCCCGCGACGATAAGCTTCCTCTGCCAGCATTCTGTTCGATGTACTTAACCCTCGTCCGGTTGTTTCTTTGATATTCATGTTGGAGCACCTCGTTAACTATTTTGTTCTAATTATATCATATGAAGTAAAAATAAGAGACGAGTGAACGAGGGGATAATGGGTATTAAAAAAGTTTCAGCTGTCCGATTAATTTTGTATTTATTCAGAAAAATGATATACTGTAGTTACAAAGCAGGATCCCTTGCGCAGAGAGTTTCCGTGATAAATCAATGCAGAGGTGGTATAGTTGAGTGAGCAGAATGAATCGTCCTCATGATAAATTATTTAAAGAAACATTTGGAGATTTAGATGTAACAACAAACTTTATGCATCACTATTTACCAGAAGAAATCTTGGACATCATAGATATCGACACACTCGCACCACAAAATGGAAGCTTTATTGAATCAGAATTGAAGGATTCTTATTCGGATTTGCTGTTTCATGTACAAATGGGAGACGAAGAAGGTTATCTTTACTTTTTATTTGAGCATAAAACGAAACTTCCTTCCGTGGGTACTTTTGTTCTTCCCACGGAAGGTTAGTTGAGTGAATCAGGGAGTTAGCGTCCGTTAACTTCCGCTTAAATAGACTTGTTTATTCTCTGTCTTAAAGCGGAAGTTTTACGGACGCTTCTCCGTGGAAAGAGTTACCCGGCCAAAGATATTGCTTTTTAGCTTTTAGGGTATATGCAGCAAATTTGGGGGCAACATGTAAAGAAAGAGAAAGCTGAAACAATACCGATTATCATCCCCATTCTTTTTTACCATGGAGAACAGAAATGGGAAGAAACGAAAACGATAAGTGACTGGGTAGGCGGTTATCATAAATTTCCATTATCTATCCAGAAATACGTTCCCGATTATGATTTTATGTATTATAATTTTTCGCTTCATGGTGATGAAGAAGTAAAAGGAAACCCGAAGCTGCAGGCATATTTGGAGTTATCCAAGCATATTTTCATCAAAGATATGGAAACATTTCTGGAAGTCATGATGATTGTGGATGAATTGTTAAATGAAAACGATCCATCCTATTTTGACACAGTGATGATTTATATATTAAGTATCCGCGATGATTTGCCTGTAGATACAGTAAAGGAGCGATTGACCATCGAAGGGAGGAAACGATTTATGTCTATTGCTGAAAAGATAAGAAAAGAAGAAAAAATAATGATAGCTAAAAAGTTACTTCTCTTAAAGCTGGATGAAAAGCAAATTATGGAAGCAACTGATTTAACGAAAGAGGAATTAAAACAAATCAAAAAAGAACTGGATTCATGATATAGCATAAAAAATCCTCTCCTTTTGAAAGTCAGTGAACAAAACATGGCGGTTACTCCAATATTGGAGTAACCGCCATGTTTTGTTTGTAGGAAAACTCCTTTTATAAATTGAGGAAACTTTATTTTAAGAAAAGGATAAAATATAATCAAACGTTTGATGAACAGAAAAAATCCATTCGCGCTCCGTTTTCAACAACACACATACCTCAACGAATAAATCGAAAAGCTTCCCCGGATTTTAACCAGGGAAGCTTTCTATCTAAATTGGATTTCCATATTCATCTGTTTCTTGTTGCGAAGGATCCTCCTGATAAGGTTCCTCTTCGTACGTCTCGCCTTGATCTTCTTGATAAGGATCTTCTTCCTGATAGGTTTCACCCTGATCTTCTTGATAAGGTTCCTCTTGGTAAGTTTCCCCTTGATCTTCCTGGTACGGATCCTCTTCTTGATAGGTTTCACCCTGGTCTTCCTGAGAAGGGTCTTCTTGTCCTTCATAAGAATCTTCTCCAGCAGGGTCTTCTGCATTTGGTTCTTCATTCATTTCGTTATCTTCGGATTCTGAATCAATGATTTCCAAATGCTCTTGCAGCATCGTTTTGGTCTCTTCTAATGCAGGTTCATCCAGTAACCAGTAGTATGCAGAACCGGCAGGCTGATAGTCACTGCCTTCCAATGTGAAATCTTCAATGTTAAGACCATCCGTCGCAAAAGTGATGAAAGTCATCATTTCTTTGAATGACATATTGGTATTCATATTATCGCCGACTGCTGCAATCAAGTCATCGTATTGGAATACTGAACCAAGCGATGTAGCTTTATTCGCAACGGCATTTACCACTTCCATTTGCCGTTTGCCGCGCTCGATATCATTATCCAGTTTACGGGTACGCGCGAATGCTAAGGCTTCTTCTCCGTTAACGGATTGTTCTCCTGGCTGAAGATGGATAGCATCTCGTTGATCCATAGAATCAGACTCTTCAAATTCATACGGTACTTCGACATCAATGCCGCCAATCGCATCCACTACATCAACAAATGCATGGAAATTCACACGTACATAATAATCGACCGGAATATCCATCATATTTTCGACCGTTTCAATGGTTGCTTTCGGACCGCCAACCGCATGAGCGTGTGTAATTTTATCTTCGCGGCCCATTTCCGGGATATAGGTGTACGTATCACGTGGAATGCTGACTAACTTCACACTATTTTCATCTTTGTTAAAAGTGGCCAGCATCAATGAATCGGACCGGGATGAATCTGCGTTGCCGCGATGATCATTTTCATCGACCCCGATAATAAGCATCGATACATTATCAATATCTGGATCTACTTCAAAATCCCGCAAGTCTGATTTTTCACGGCCGTCATCTTCATAAGAATCACTGACCGCATTATTTGCTTTCACATATAAATAACTCCCATAACCAACAACACTCAGTAAAGCAAGGCCGATAACAAGCAGGGTGACGACAACACCTTTTCGGAGTTTACGTTTTTTTCGCGTCACTCTCCGCCCTCGCATATTTTTTTGTTTCACCATGATAAATCTCCTTTTATATAGAAAGCTTGGCAAGGTTTCCTGCCTTGTTAAAATAATTTGCTATCATTTCTATGTGACCATTTTGTTGCACTGTTTCCATTTTGAAAACTGCGCTTGCACGCTGCTCTCAAAAAACAGGAACAATAATGTTATGTTTTCCTAATTTATCAGAAATATCGACAGATTTCTTGAATAAGCCCATTTCATTTTACTATGGATCAAACCATTAGTAAATTTACAATTCCATTACATCTGATTTGTTCGGAGAAGGAGATATGACATGCCTATCTATGTTGCTTGAAAAGCCCAGTGCATGCGAAATCAGCTGAAGCGTCATTCCCATTGTTCAGCAGTCGTCTCTTAAATTATCCTTAATAATCGTGGAAGAGATGCCGAATGTACGGGGCAGATAGATAACTTCGCAATAAGCACGCAGTTCATCAAATTTACCTTTCCAATCATTTCCCATCACAAAGGTGTTAACGTCATAGGTTAAAATATCCTCTTTTTTTTGCTCCCAGTTTTTCTCCGGGATCACTTTATCAACATAGCGTACGGATTCAAGAATGATTTTCCGGTCTTCATAGGAATAAAAAGATTGCTTATGTTTAAGTATATTAAAATCATCGGTGGATAATCCTACAATAAGATAATCACCCATTTCTTTCGCACGTTTTAATAAATGAACATGACCGACATGCAGTAAATCAAACGTTCCATAAGTGATAATAGTACGTATCATTTCCACCTCCTAAAAGCGTATTAACGTAATCGTAACATAAGAAAAGGGGAAAGAATAAACGCGACTGCGAAAAATATGTTTTTTTGTTTTTTGAAGCGGGAAAGAGGGAGTATAAGTCTGCATATAACTGGTGTAAAAGATAAGAACTAAGAGGAGTAGGTAAGCATTCTTTTTTGACTATAATAGTAACTGGCCGGGACCTCAACAGCTCCTCAGCCAATTAACTATAAATAGATATATAATAGCGATGTTAAACAAATGCTTTTGGAGCACGTTCAGCAGTTTGTTCCAGCAAATAAGTGTAATAATCCGTACGTAATTTTGTTACTTCTTCTTGTAATAAAGAGGTGTCCGGAGCGCTGTTAGCTTCAAAGAGAAACAGATTTTGATTCTCGTCTATTCCAATATCCAGACCGAGTGTTACTAACTCTCTTTTGCGCACATTTTCTGTGTAATTTGCCGCATTTAATGCGAACGTATTGATATGCTCGTCGACCGCTGGCGCATCGTTTTCAAATTTTAATTTTAAAAACATGCCGACATCAAACATATTGCCTTCTTGCTGCACATTGGAAGCAACTTGCTGCCCCGTGCCGATGCGGATATATTTTTTAGCGATGACCCATTCGCCGTTTTTGTTTTTCTCCAAATGAACACGGCAGTCAAATGGATCGCCCAGATGTGTTCTGGAAGGGATATATTTTTGCACAATAAATTTATCTTTAGAAATGATATTTTGGAAGTAAGCAAACGTCTCTTGTAAATTCATTTTTTGGCTTGATTTCTGATAGCCAATCATAAACTCATCTTTATTGATTTGTGAAATTTTATAAATCTTTTGTCCTAATTGGCTGTAGATTGGTTTCACCACGACCTCGCCATATTTGAATAAAAAACCCCTGATAACCGAGAAAGTCTTACACCGGGATGTAGGAATCGCATAGGTTTGTAAGTACGCATCCTTTTCCATGATTTGTTGCACGCTCTCTTTGGAGATTTTATTTTTCCCATCTTCGGTTAAATAAGCGTGCTTTTGCAAGTATTCAATGGTATGTCTAAACTTCAAACAAAACGCAGAAACGTCGATGGTATTTGGTATATGTGTCTGTATTTCTTCCCAATGATCTCCTTTTAGAATCATTCCCGATGTTGTATGGTCGTCTTCGTTAATATTGCTTGGATGCATATAGAGTATGTCGATCCCTTTAGATTTTGCTTGGATGGATATATTTCTGGCGAATGGCGTTGGCTCTCTAAAGGGCTGCATTAGTCCTACTAACATGGAATTGTGTCTCCTTCCAGTTTATTCGTTCTCCTGTTTGTCTGGTAACAATTTTACCATATTATAAAATAATTTGAAGGCAAAAAGAGAAAAAAGAATAAGAATCACATTTTTGTCAAGTTTGAATGTGTCCTAATTTAATTATAGGGTATCCCCGCTACGGAAAAACACTACGCTTTCCGTGGGCTTGTCCTCAACCTCCTTTAAAGAAGACTTGCTGATTGGCAAGCCGTCAGGCGCTGACAGAAGCAAAGTCGCACTTTCATCGACTAAGAACGGTCACGTCCTGTGACCAACGTCGATACTAATGTTGTCAGGTTAGTATAACCGCTGCGGCGGACCGTTTTGCTTTCCTAGGGGCACGCTCTTCAGCTAACTTTTGCCAAGAAGAGCACTTGGCAAAAGTGGATCTTCAGATGGTGCTGATCCCTCGTCCAGCTACAAGCGTCAAAAACTAGACAACTTCCCGAGAGCGCCCTACGATAAGTCATCATCCGTTCGTAAACTCACGGTGATTCCTTTATCTCAGTTGCTTCGGTCCAGTTGTTACGTTTTTAAACGACGCTTTCCGCTTTCCTTTCAGGAGTCAAAACGGTCCGCCTCCGCTAGTGGGATGTTCTATACATGAAATAGTTGAGCAAATAAAATCATTTAGCTCCATTAAGATGTTATTTCTTCCAAACGCTGTAGCATCCCATCAGAGCGCAGGCCAACCACGTAGACTCCTAGTCGGCTAAAACCGGTCACGTCCTGTGACCAACGGCCGACACTAGGACGTCCTGTCCGTCGTGGGAACAGGGCGAGCTGAAGATCCACTTGAAAAGCGGGTTTCTTTTCAAGTTAGCTGAAGCCGTCCCCATGGCAGACTAAGAACGCAACGTCCTGGGGTTGCGATTACTCACCCCACCGAAAACATTTGTTGCAACGTCTGCACTAGTACGTCCTGGGACTGCGGTTACTCGCCCCATCAAAAACCGTTGTACGTCGGAAAGCGGAGTGGTTGGCCGGAGCGGAAGCTATACACCATATCTTGTTCAAAAAATAGAAGGAGGCTCTAACCAAAAGCAAGCATAATAATAGAGAGTATGTTTATCCTGGAAGAGCAAGGATTATATACTTATTCTTAAGCGCATAATTTGAGTAAATTTCACAAAATTCATTAACCTGACAACATTGACGTCGATACTAGGACGTCGTGTCCGTCGTGCCCCGCGGGTAGAAAAAAGAAGTTCACTTTTTTCTGCGGGGTCTTCACACTTCGCATTCCCACAGGAGTCTCCGTGTTTTTCCTTCGCTAAATAGTTGTTATAAGCACCATTCCATCATTGATGATATCACGTAAATTTCATTCAGTAAGGTGAGTTGGGCTGCTTTGTCACAGTAAAAGAGGAAGAACTTGTTTGATTCTCCCTCTACTGTTTATTTATCTGTTTTTGTTTTTAGTAAATACTGATAATAGTCTGTTCGCAACATAGCGATTTCACCAAGTAAGTTTGTTGTTACAGGGGCGTCGTTTGCATCAAATATAAAGATATCGCCATTGTGGTCGATTCCTAAATCGATACTGAGTGTTGCTAATGTTGTTTCTCGAATGGATTCTATTTTTGCTGCGAGTTGAAGGCCGCATTCTTTGACTTGTTCTTGTTTTATTTCTGCCTCACTACCGTACTTCAATTTCATAAATATATCGGTATCCATCATTCCGCCGCCTTTTTTCCAATTGGTTGTCAAGGTTTGGTTCAGGCCGATGCGAATTTGATTACTGATAATACGCCAATTTCCATGGCCGGTTTTTTCAAAATGGATGCGCCAGTCGAATGCATTTCCTTCTGGCGTTACGGAATCGATATACTTTTGCACAATATAATCTTTTATCAGAATTTCGTTATCGCAAAAAGTGATCAGTTCCTCGTAAGAGACTTCGACGGACGTATTTTGATAGTCCAAAATATACTGTTCCGGACGTACCTTTGTCACTTTATATACACCATCTGCCTGATTATTGTGCACTGGTCGTAAAACAATAGCTGTATATTCTTCAAGAAATGTCTCTATGTCCGAAAAGGAAGCACACTGTCTTGTAGGTATCGTGAATGTTTGATAATCATCATCTTCTTGCAGCTGTTCTTGCAGGGAAAGTTTAGATATCCGATTTCGCCCATTCTCTGTTAAGTGAGCATGTTTTCTTAAGTGTTTGATCACTTTCTTGTGTTTTAAACAATTGGAATTCACATCAATGATTCGAGGAATCTTTGCTTTTATGGACTTCCATTTACCGTCTTTATAAAGTAACCCTTTAATTCTGCTTTTATTGACGTCCACATCTTTCGGGCTGAAATAGAAAATATCCACCCCTTTTGACTGTCCTACTGAAGCAATAAGGTCTGCTAATTGCTGCGGTTTTTTATAATTACGTAAATACCCAATTCTCATCGTTTCCTTGCCTCCAAATTCTATGATGCGATATAACCTTTGTTATGATAAAACTTACGCATGAAAATACGATATATATATAACTTGAAATTAATATTTTTCCTTCTGACGCTCGCTACGGAAAAACACTACGCTTTCCATGGGCCCTGAGCTCAGCCTCCTCGATAAAGGAGACTTAGCGACTGGCAAGCCGTCAGGCGCAGACAGAGCTGAAGTCGCTCTTATGCCCCGCGGGTAAAAAAAGAAGTTCACTTTTTTCCTGCGGGGTCTTCCCACTGCGCTTTCCCATAGGAGTCTCCGCGTTTTTCCTCCGCTAGTTACTGTGCTTAATCCTAAGATAAATGACTTCATTTTTAAGCACAAAAGGCAGTTTTATTAATTCAATTTATATAGCATTAATTATTATAATGGATACATGTAAAAATTCAATGGATTGTCCTTTTTAGGAGATGTTCCTTACATGTGTTTTTTCGGAAAAGGTCTCGTATGCTGCTTGACCAAATAAGCATAATAATCTGTGCGCAGCTGAGCGACTTTTTCTTCCAGTAAAGAAGTATCGGGCGCGCTGATTGCTTCAAAGAGGAAGAGATTTTTATCTTGGTCTATACCGATATCAAAACCTAGTGTTACCAATTCTTTTTTTCGCGTCTTCTCTATCTTTTTGGCAATATGTAATGCCATCGTATCAAGATGATTTTCAACGGCGGGAGCATCTTCGAAAAATTTCAATTTTAAAAACATGCTCGCATCAAAGGTGACAACACCTTGCTGGCTGTTGGGAGAAACAAGCTGGCCCGTGCCGACACGGATGTATTTTTGAACAATCGTCCATTTGCCTTCCTTGTTTTTTTCTACATGAATCCGGCAGTTAAACGGTTCTCCCTGTTCGGTTTTGGAAGGAATATATTTTTGAACAATATAGCTGTGGTTCGAAATCATATCTTGAAAATACGAGAAAGTTTCTTTCAGCGTCAGTTTTACTTTAGACTTCTGATGGCTGACTACGAACGTATCTGTATCTACTTGCTCAATTTTATATATGTTTTCTCCAGGTGAACTATAGATAGGTCTGACGACAACTTTATTGTATTTTAACAAGAAGCCTTTAATAATGGAGAATGTCTTGCACCGGGATGTAGGAATGGCATACGTTTGCAGCTGTTGATCCTTATGCAGCATTTCCTGTACATTTTCCTTGGAGATGCGATGCTTCCCATCCTCGGTTAAGTAGGCATGTTGTTGCAGATATTTGATTTTTCTTTTGGCCTTTAAGCAAAATACCGAAACATCAATAATTTCCGGAAGATCTTTCTCTACATTTTCCCAGGTATCCCCGTGCAACATCAGTCCTGACACCGTATTATCTTCTTCATCTACAGCACTTGGGTTGATATACAGGATGTCGATCCCTTTGGATTGTGCTTGAATCGCTATTTGTTTAGCTAAATCGGTTGGTTGTTTGAAAGGCTGCATTAATCCTACTAACATGGAATTATTTCTCCTCCTGTTCACTCATTCGAATCTTAATTATCTAGCAACAATTTTACCACAATTTCTATGGTTATAAAGTGTCATTTTCAACAAAATAGGCAGAAAGATGTATTTTTGAGCGAGATGAAAGGTTATTTAGGGAAAATAGCTGTTTTATACGCATGAAAAATAGCCTGGCAGCTGTAACAGGCAAGGTAAAAGACAATCAAAAAAGCGAGTGCCTTCCATGTTGATGGAACACACTCGCTTATATTTTTAATAGAAACGTTTATAGCTGTCGAAATGGGAACTCCAATAAGGATTATCCAGAGAAGTGATTGTCACACCAGTGGATGTACCTGCATGAAGGAATTGATTATTGCCAAGATAGATTCCCATATGAGAAGGACCGGATTTATACGTTCCAGAGAAGAACACTAAATCTCCTCTTTGCGGATTGCTGACAGTCTGCGAACGATCATAATAGCCTTCTACGTTTGTGCGCGGAATGTCTTTACCAGCTTGGTTGAAAGCATAATAGATAAAACCGCTGCAATCAAACCCGCTTGGTGTCGTGCCGCCCCATACATACGGTGTACCTTGCTGGCTTTTACCGCCGGAGATAAGCTGATCTACATCATAATCTGCGCTTGCAGAAGAGCTGCTGCCGGAATTGCTATTGGATCCGCTGTTGGAACTACTATTAGAACCACTGTTAGAAGATCCGGAGTTAGAGCTGCTAGAGCCGTTTACTTTTAATGTCTGGCCGGCAATAATCAAATCAGATGATAGATTATTGATAGATTTCAAGTTAGAAACCGTTGTTCCTTGCTGGCTCGCAATTTTAGAAAGGCTGTCGCCGGACTTCACCGTATACGTGCTGGATGAAGAATTGCTGGAGCCGGAAGAACTGGAACCAGAGCTTGAGTTAGAACTGGAGCTGCTAGAGTTCGAACTGCTGGAACTGCCGCTGCTGCTCACCTGTAATGTATTTCCAGGATAAATTAATGTAGTGGATAAATCGTTCCAATTCATTAAGTTGTTTAAAGAAACACCATGCTGGCTTGCGATGCCGCTTAATGTATCCCCAGATTTAACAGTGTATGTACTTCCGCTGCTGGAATTGCTTGAACCGGAATTAGAGCTTGAACTGGAGCTGGAACCAGAATTCGAGCTGGAAGATCCGGATGTTGTTAGTACCTGATTTGGGAAAATGGTATCCGATGATAGGTTATTAAGGGATTTTAATTTGGAAACGGAAGTCCCCTGATTTTGAGCGATTGTCCATAAGTTGTCACCGCTCTTTACTTTGTAAGATGCTGCATCAGCACTGTCTGTAGCCACCAGAGCAGATGCGATAGCTGCAGATGCTGTAACAGAAAAAATGATTTTTTTGTTTGCCATGTGTTCGTTTTCCTCCTTAGATAAAATAGAATGGTTGGATTTTTGCAGAAATGATTGCCTCGGATTTGTGAGGAGACCAAAGAGGGAAACTAAAGGAAATACCATTATCGAAATCGTGTATCTCTAAAGCCCTGTCTGTACGTGTACTGTTTCATTGTAAATAAAAAATGTCTACATTAGTACATAACAATCTTGGTACAAGTACAAATTCCGCAAATTCAATGTAAGATGTATTGCATACTCCTGTATGTTGATGTATTACTATCGTGAGAGTATCGTTTGCTTGTTTGAAAGGAAGTATTATTGGATTATCCAGGATGATCACCAAGAAACGACAAACAATGACAGCGGCAATCGCTGCAACAGATCAAGGTTAGTATGTAACTGCAGGCAGTATGAGAAGTACTGCGCATTTCTATAGATGTCTCTGTGTGTTCTGTTGTCCGTCCGCTTTCTGCCACTTCATTCATTAATTGGTAGATTTTACTGTCAACCTGAAAAATAATCCAATAAATACATCTTCATAGAATTATATCGTTTTATAGATAATATTGGTAGGTCTAATAGATATTTGTAACAACTTTGTAATGTTATGAAAAGAAGGACTATAGACCTGTTTCGGAGGAGAAGCACATCTAAAAATAAATAAAAAGCCGTCGTGCTGCAGAATGAAAGGTATACAATTAATCGGAAAGACCTGGATAAAAGTTATTAATATGCTTGGGAAATTTTACAAATTATAAAAATGATCATAGATTGATGCCAGATTTGTAGATTTTAAGAAAATAGATTTCGCATAATCTTATCATTTCCCGGGAAATATCAACAAAATATACATGGAGGCAGGAAATAGCGTTATAATAGAAGAAACAGATAGTATCATTCGAAACGGAGGAGTTTATGATGGGACAGTCAACGCTACTTATAAAAAACATTCAGGAAGTTTATCTGCCTCAGGAAGTGATGGAAAACGCAGCGGTTTTGATAGAGGACGGAAAAATAACACGCATTTTTACGCAAAATGAAGCGGCTGCAATCACATTCGATGGGAAAATCATGGATGCAGCGAATACACTGACATTACTGCCGGGATTTATCGATGGCCATATTCATGGCGGCTATGGTGTGGATGTGATGGATGCTAGGCCTGAAACATTGCAGACACTTGCAGATCACCTGCCGTCAGAAGGGACGACGAGTTATCTGGCAACAACCATTACGCAATCCGACGAAGAAATCAGCAATGCGTTAAAAAATGTTGCTGCCTGGACAGCGGGCGAGCAAAAACAGGGGGCAGATCTGGTTGGTGTGCATTTGGAAGGGCCATTTGTAGAAGCTTCCAAAGCAGGCGCCCAGCCGCAGCAGTATATAACCGAGCCGGACGCAGGGAAATTTCAGGCGTGGCAAAAGGATGCAGACAGCCAAATACGAACCATCACCATCGCGCCAGAACATGATAAAACCGGTGCATTTATCCAAACACTCAATCAATCCGGAGTGAATGTATCTGCCGGCCATACAGATGCATCTTTTCAACAGATCAAAGATGCTGTCGAAGCAGGAGTGAAGCAGCTCACGCATCTATGTAATGCGATGAATGGGATCCATCATCGAGATATTGGCGCGGTAGGAGCAGCATTTCAATTGAAAGACTTACATGCTGAATTGATAGCGGACGGCATTCATGTTGTGCCAGAAATGATGCAGCTTATTTATAATAATGTCGGATCCGACCGAATCATTCTGATTACAGATTCGATGCGCGCCAAAGGCTTACCGGAAGGAACCTATGAACTGGGCGGACAGCCTGTAATTGTAAAAAATGGACAGGCTAACCTAGAGAACGGCTCCTTGGCAGGAAGTATTTTGACGATGATAGATGCAGTGAAAAATATGCTGAAGCTGGACGGGGTGACATTACAAGATATCGTGAAAATGACCGCAGAAAATCCGGCCCGGCAAGTTGGTATTTTTGGTAGAAAAGGGAGTATTGAAGTCGGGAAAGATGCGGATCTTGTTTTATTAAATGATGCAATGGATATTGCTTATACGATTTGCAGGGGAGAAGTGGTTTATCAGAGCGGGATATAGAAATGGCTTCGGTACTATATAGAAGCAATTAGTATAAATCGGATAATAAACCTACCTTTTATGCCTGAAAATAGTGGGATTTATTTTAGGATTTAACACAGTAAGCAGTGTAGTGTTTTTCTGTGGCTAGTGCTAAGAAGATAGAATGTTAATTTCAACTTATATAGAAGCAGCCGAATCTATCATTCTCTGTAATAAGACAAAGCTGTGGAAGTCGAAAAATTTGTAACTGATTTGTAAAAAAAGAGTTCAAACTTGACAAGCGAATAATTGACAACGCTTTCTTTGCGAAAAAGCAAAAACTTTATAAAAAAACGTCTGGAAAAATACATGTGATATGATATAATTCAATCTATGGCAAAAATATCCTAAGTTTTTTTGTGTAGTTTCAACATATTATGAAAAATGAACCACCTGGAAATTGATTGGGTATTTTCCAGAATGATAATAGGTTCGATAAAGAAATGATTTTAGATGATAACATGACAAAAAATGCATTTCATACGTTATGGAGGTAAGGAAATGGAAGAAACGATATCTTTAAAGGAGATAGCCGAGGTTATCAAGAAGCGATTCGTACTTATTCTGACATTTATTTTAGGTGCGGCGCTTATTGCTGCAGTGGTCAGCTATTTTATATTAACCCCGCAATATGAAAACAGTTCGCAGTTTATTGTAAACCAGACGCAACAAGAGGAAGATGCTGGACAGTTTACGGAACAAGATTTACGGACAAACGTTGAAATTATAAATACATATAATGTGATTATTAGCAGTCCGGCTATTTTAGATCCGGTTATTAATGAACTAGGGTTGGATTTAACAACGGAACAGCTATCGGATAAAATCACTGTCAGCAGTGAAGAAGATTCCCAGGTTGTTACGGTAACAGCTACAGATGAAGATCCAGTACAAGCTGTGAATATCGCGAACACAACGGTAGAAATATTCCAAGAAGAGATTCCATCGATTATGAATGTGGATAATGTGGCGATTTTAACAGAAGCAGAACTAGCCGAAAATCCATCGCCGGTTTCGCCTAATCCAATCTTAAATATTGCGATTGGCATTGTGCTCGGCGCAATGGCAGGTGTTGGTCTTGCATTTTTACTAGAGTATCTCGACAATACCATCAAAACAGAACAAGACATTACCAAACAATTCGACGTGCCGGTGCTCGGCGTTATCTCACATATGGATGAAAAAGACATCCAGGCACATCAGCGCTCCAATTTAGAGCAAACAGAAGCAGCAGGGAGGAGGGGTATGAATGGCTCGAAAAAAACAATTTAATGTAGGAAGTAAGATGCGGCATTTAATTGCGAATACCAATCCCCGTTCTCCGATAGCTGAACAATACCGTACGGTGAGAACGAATTTACAGTTTGCATCTGTGGACAATGAAGTATCCAGCATGCTGATCACTTCCGCAGGTCCGGCAGAAGGAAAGTCAATGACAACGGCTAATCTGGCTGTGGTTTATGCGCAGCAAGGGAAAAAAGTACTCTTAGTGGACGCGGATTTACGTAAGCCGACTATGCACTATACGTTTCGTTTAGACAATTTACGCGGGTTAAGCAATATCTTAATCGGTGAAACAAACATCGAGGATACCGTAGAAAAATCGGATATCCAAAATTTAGATGTCATTTCCTGCGGCCCGATTCCGCCAAACCCTTCTGAATTGTTAGGTTCAAGAAGAATGCAGGCTTTTGTAGAATCTGCAAAACAACAATATGACCTGGTTATCTTTGATATGCCGCCGGTCCTTGCCGTTGCGGATGCCAAAATCCTGTCTAATCATGTAGACGGTGTGCTTTTAGTTGTCCGCAGTAAAAAGACAGAGAATGAAGCGGCAAAAGAAGCATTAGAATCGTTGGAATCTGTCCATGCGAATGTGCTCGGCGTGGTCTTAAATGGTCGAGATAAAAAAGAAGTCAATTATTATTATTACTATGGTAATTAGAATATAAAAAGAGCTTTTAAAAAAGAGCTCTTTTTAGTGCAGTTTTTATAGGAACTTTTGTGTAGAAGCAAAAGTCGTTTTTTCAGTATTATGTATCATAATATTATATGCGAGCGGTGTTGTCAGAAAGTAGATTATGATAAAGTGGGTATTAAGGTATAATTCAAAAAAACAAAGTAAAACTTAGGGCGTTGTTCCGTTTCACTTGTTGACGTTAGGAGGGAAATTGATGATAGATATACACACACATATTTTGCCAGGTATCGATGATGGTGCAAAAAATGAAGAGGATAGTATTGCCATGGCGAAACAGGCTGTGGAACAAGGTATCCATACGGTTATTGCGACACCGCATCACTATAATGGGGCATATTTCAATGACAAATCATCCATTCTTCGTAATGTTTCTATCTTGAATGAATTATTCCAGAATGAGGGCATTCCTCTTGAAGTATTACCCGGTCAGGAAACGAGAATATATGGTGAGTTGTTGGACGGGCTCGATAATGACGATATGCTTCCTTTAAATGAAACCAAATTTTTGTTTATTGAATTTCCGTCTTCGAGTGTCCCGCAATATGCTAAACAAATGCTTTTTGATATTCAAATGAAAGAAATAACGCCTATTATTGTTCATCCAGAACGTAATTTAGAATTGCTGGAAAATCCGCAACTCTTATACGATTTTGTGAAAAATGGGGCACTGACTCAAGTTACAGCAGCCAGCCTAATCGGTAAATTCGGCAAAGACATCAAGAAATACGCAGAGCAGCTGATTGAATGCAATCAAACGCATTTTATCGCATCCGATGCCCATAACATCAAGTCACGCAGATTTGTGATGGATGAAGCTTTTGAAGCAGTGAAAAAGAAATACGGTACAGACTTTGTCTATTTATTTCAAGAGAATAGTCAACTGCTGGTTAATAATAAAAATGTCAACCGGATGAAACCCAGTTTACCAAAGAAAAAGAAATTTTTGGGCTTATTTTAAGCAAGGAAAACTATATGATTTCTATACAAATACGCGTTTGAAAGGAAGGGAGATTCTCCCATGACCTATAAAAAAAGATTGGCGCTGCTGATATTCTTAGATTCACTGATCGTAACATCATCGGTCTTTCTCGCATTTTGGATGGTGTACCCGGCCTATCCGGATAGTTTATTAATGGATGAGCTTTGGATAAGTGCGGTTGCTTTTTTGATTTTCCATCATATATTTGCCTTTATTTTCAAGTTATATAATAAAGTCTGGTCTTATGCCAGTGTGAGAGAGTTAATAGCCATTGTAAAAGCTGTTACGCTGACTATTTTATCTGTCGGTGTTGTGCAGTTTTTTGTTAATGATGGCATTTACCGGCGTGCACTTGTCATCACGTGGCTTCTACATATTGTTCTTATCGGCGGATTCCGTTTTATATGGAGACTGACAAGAGACCACTTTATTCACAAGAAAGGCGATAATCAAAAACGGACATTAATCATCGGTGCCGGTGCTGCCGGAGTGATGATTGCCCGCCAGCTGCAAAATGAAAGTGATACAGCTGAACTTTATCCTGTCGGGTTTATTGATGATGATTTGACCAAACAGAAGATGGAGATTCTCAGCATCCCCGTTGTCGGCATGTCCAAAGACATCCCGGAAATGGTCACCAATATGGATGTGGAGCATATTGTGATTGCGATTCCTTCCTTACATAACGGGGCATTAAAAGAACTGATTCATCTGTGTAATGAAACAGGCGTTTCTGTACAAATGCTTCCCAAGATTGAAGATTTAATGACAGGCAAAATTTCAGTCAGCAACCTGAAAAATGTCGAAGTAGAAGATCTATTGGGAAGAGCACCCGTAAAATTAGATATTGGTGCTATTTCCGAGTATGTCACAGGTACCACAGTGATGGTAACGGGAGCTGGCGGATCGATAGGTTCAGAGATTTGCCGGCAATTAATGCGGTTCTCACCAAGGAAGCTATTACTGGTCGGACATGGAGAATTTAGCATTTATCATATTGATATGGAACTAAAAACGACGTTGGAACAGCAGGATACCGAAATTATTCCGGTTATCGGCGATGTGCAGGATAAAGAGCGGATGTTCCAAATTGTGCAAGAATACCAGCCGGCGATTATTTATCATGCAGCTGCACATAAGCACGTTCCTTTAATGGAATATAATCCGCATGAAGCTGTAAAAAACAATGTTATTGGCACGAAAAATGTCGCCGAAGCTGCGGATACATTTGGTGTAGCCAAGTTTGTAATGGTTTCTACGGATAAAGCAGTCAACCCAACCAATGTGATGGGAGCAAGCAAGCGGATAGCGGAAATGATTGTACAAGGGCTTGCCCAGCACAGTACGACGAAATTTGTCGCTGTCCGGTTCGGGAACGTACTTGGCAGCCGGGGTAGTGTGATTCCGTTGTTTAAGAAACAAATTGCTGCAGGTGGACCAGTTACCGTAACACATGAAGAAATGACAAGATATTTCATGACCATTCCAGAAGCATCTCGTTTGGTCATTCAGGCCGGGACTCTCGCCAAGGGCGGGGAAATTTTTGTGCTGGATATGGGAGAACCTGTCAAAATATCCGACTTAGCAAAGAATTTAATCAAATTATCTGGTTTTACAGAAGCAGACATTCCGATTCAATATTCCGGTTTACGTCCGGGAGAGAAGATGTATGAAGAACTTTTGAATGAAGATGAAGTATTTCCGGATCAAGTCTATGAAAAAATATACGTAGGCCGTACGGTGGAAGTGGATAAACAGTTGATTGTTGATTTATTAGATAAGCATGAGGATTATAATAATACTGAATTGAAGGACAAAATGATGAAGATTGTGTTTGCCGAACGTCGTGTACTTGAGGCGATGAAAGCATGAAAGTAGAAAATGGTTAATAATCTTGAAAGCTATTAAAACATTAATCTCGGTGATAGGACTGGCAACAAGGTCTTCTGCGGCAGTAAAAAACTAAGTGAGAAAAGAACCTTTTATAATTAACCAAGTATAAAGAATTAATAACTATATGAAATAAAAGAACTTTGGGAAAGGAAGTTTTTATTGTGTCTAAACGTATTTTTCTTTCTTCACCGCATATGAGTGAAGAAGGCTATGAACAACAATATGTACAAGAAGCATTTGATACAAATTGGATTGCCCCATTAGGGACGAATGTCAATGAATTTGAAAATGAATTAGCAGCTAAAGTTGGAGTCCAATCTGCAGCAGCTTTATCTTCGGGAACTGCAGCAATTCATCTTGCTTTGAAAGCAGCTGAAGTTGGAGAAGGCGATATTGTTTTCTGTACTTCGTTAACCTTTTCAGCTACTGCAAATCCAATTATGTATCAGAATGCAACGCCTGTTTTTATCGATAGTGATGAAAAAACATGGAATATGAATCCGGAAGCACTGGAAGAAGCATTTCAAAAATATCCGGAAGTAAAAGCAGTTATTGTTGTTCATCTGTATGGTTTGTCTGCTGATATGGATCGCATTATGGAAGTTTGTAATAAACATAATGTGGTAGTGGTAGAGGATGCTGCTGAATCATTAGGCGGTTATTATAAGGGACAACATACTGGGACATTCGGAGATTATGGTGTTTTCTCATTCAACGGGAACAAAATTATTACAACTTCCGGCGGCGGTATGCTCGTTTCCAATAATGAAGAAAAAATTGCGAAGGCTCGTTTTTGGGCAACCCAATCACGAGATCAGGCTCGCCACTATCAGCACAGCGAATTAGGATATAACTATCGAATGAGTAATGTAACAGCTGGAATTGGCCGGGGGCAATTAAAGGTATTAGATCAGCGTGCAGCAAAGAAAAAGTACATACATGATTTTTATAAGCGTGAATTAGGACATTTAGAAGGTATTACATTTATGCCGGCAAATGAGTGGGATAGACCGAATTACTGGCTGAGCGCCATTCAATTAACTGGAGAGGTGAGGCCGGTTGATATTTTTGAGGCTCTAGAAAAAGAGAATATTGAATCTCGACCTGTATGGAAACCAATGCATATGCAGCCGTTTTTTGAGGGATATGATTTTGTTGGTAAGGGTACTTCTGAGCAGTTGTTTGAGAATGGTGTTTGTTTACCTAGTGATACGAAGATGACGGATGAGGAATTACTACGTGTTAGCAATGTTATTAAGGGTTTATTTTTAAGATAATGAAATAATTTACTTGTGAGGAAATATACTGAGTTTTAAACAAAGACTTTGGCATACATTGAGATTATGTTTAATTCGTTCAGGAATGAAAAGAGCGGGATATGCAAAACAAAAAAATATTTATGGGAGCATAGGGGAAAATGTAATGATTATGCCAAGAAAAATACCCTTATATCCTGAATTAATAAAAATTCATAATAATGTAAGGGTAGCATCAAATGTCACTTTTGTTACTCATGATTGGTATTCACAGAATGTTGAATAATAAATATACAGAAAAGGAATTTGCTGAAAAAATAGGTTGTATTGAAATACAAGATAACGTGTTTGTTGGATCAGATACGAAAATTATGTATGATGTAAGAATTGATTCAAATGTTGTTATCGCTTCTGGGAGTATTGTAACAAAAGACATACCATCAAATACTACAGTAGCTGGAATCCCAGCAAAACCTATTGGGAAGTTTGATGAATATGTTGAGAAAAGAAGGTTAGAAAAAGATTCACATCCCATTAGGCTAAGGCCAAAAAATCAGCATGTAGAAAAAGAGTTGGCGGATATTGTGTGGGAAAAGTTTGAAAGCCAAAGGAAGTAGAATAGTACTAATAAAAGAGAAATGATAAGGTGAAATAAATGTATAATAAAACATTTAAAAGAATGTTAGATTTAATCTTAGCTCTAGTTTTAACTGTTCCTCTTGGTATAATAGGAGTTATTGTAGCAATTGCAATAAAGTTGGATAGTAAAGGATCTGTATTTTTCAAACAAGAGAGAGCAGGAAAAGATGGCGAAGTATTTAAAGTTTATAAGTTTAGAACTATGATAGAAAACGCAGTAAATGTAGGTTCAGGTTTGAGTACATTTGAAGGTGATCCAAGAGTAACAAGAGTAGGTTCACTTCTTCGAAAAACCAGTCTTGATGAAATTCCTCAACTTATTAATGTAATTAAAGGTGAAATGAGTTTCGTAGGTCCAAGGCCACCAGTACCATATCATCCTAAGAAATACGAAGACTATTCTATAAATGAGAAGAAAAGATTTGCTGTTCGTCCTGGGATTACAGGTTATGCACAAGTGAAGGGAAGGAACTCGTTAACTTGGGCAGAAAGATTTGTTTATGACAATGAGTATGTTGATAAGCAAAGTTCATGGTTAGATTTAAAAATTGTATTACTAACATTTTATAAAATTATAAAAAGTGAAAATATCCATGGACCAAATAGAAAAAAGAAGAAGTAAATTATTGGAGATGAATTTAAAAGGAGAGGTTTAAGTGTTACATAATAGAAAAACATATATTAGACTAATGGAAGAATCAGATGTTCAACATAAAGTAGATTGGTTTAATGATGAAGATGTTAGAAAAACATTGAATGTAGACTTTCCGATTTCTGCAATTGGAACAAAAAAATGGTTACATTCAGTGTCTGCTAACAATACTAGATGTGATTTCATTATCTGTTCAAAAGAAGATAATATGCCAATTGGTTACGTTGGGCTTGTAAATATTGATTATAAAAATTCCAAAGCAGAATCGTATCTGGGTGTTGGGAACAAAAAATATTGGGGGAAAGGTCATGCCTCAGAGGCGCGAAGATTAATATTAGATTATGCATTTGAACACTTAGCTTTAAATAAAGTTTATTCCTATGTTTGGGTGGAAAATGAAAAAATGAAACATATCAATCAAAAGGTAGGATTTCAAATAGAGGGTACTTTGAGGAATGATATATGTTATAACGGTGTTTTTCGAGATAAACACATCATGGGTGTATTAAGAAAAGAATATAAAAAATAATAAGCTGATAAATAGTTTAATGTTGTTAGTTTGAAAGGGTAATGGCATGAATATTTTAGTTTCGAGTGCAGGAAGAAGAGTAAAGATTGTGCAATATTTAAAAGAGCATTTAGATAAAATTAATGGAAAAGTAATTGCGGTGGATTGTGACGAAAAAGCACCTGCTCTTTATTTTGCTGATGAGAAGGATATTGTACCGAGAGTTGATAATGAACATTATTTAGAGGAATTAATGAACATTTGTAGAAAATATAAGGTTGATGCAATTCTTTCGTTAATTGATCCAGAATTAGAAATGTTAGCAGCTAATAGAAAGTTTTTTGATGAACTTGATATTAAGTTAATTCTATCTTCATTTGAAATGTTAACAATAGGATATGATAAGCAAGCAACTTATAACTATCTACTTGAAAAAGGTATTCCGAGCGTCCCAACATTTAGTAATGTAAAGAGTGTGGAAGAAAAAATTGATAGCAACCTTCTTAATTTTCCTTTTATAGTAAAGCCTCAAAAAGGAAGTGCTAGTATAGGTATTAAAGTAGCCAACAATTTAGAAGAGTTGAATAAGCTATTTGAGGAAGAGGATAATTTAATTATTCAACCATTTTATAAAGATAAAGAATTTGGTATTGATGTGTATGTAGATTTAATAGATGGACATTTAGTAGATTTTTTTATTAAAGAGAAAATTTGTATGCGTTCCGGCGAAACAGACAAATCAATTGCGATTCATAGTCGAGAAATTTCATCATTAATTGAAAATTTTGTAGCAAAGACCGATTTCAGAGGTCAGATTGATATTGATTGTTTTGAATACGAAGGTAAATATTATATTTCCGAAATTAACCCACGTTTTGGCGGTGGCTATCCACATGCACATGAGGCAGGAGTCAATTTTATGAAATATATTATTCAAAACATGAATAATAGTGTGAACAAAAAATATACTTCTTATAATTATGAAGCAGGAAATATTATGATGAAGTATGATAATGTAAAATTAATTTGATTGTTTGTTGCTAAAACACAAAGAGGTGTCATAATGTTTTTATTTCCATATTTAAGAGAGAAAAGTATGCAGCCTAAGTTAAATAAAGAAATAGATTTTTATAGAAATCAATCGGTTGATACTATTTCAAACTATCAATTGACAAAATTTAATGAGCTTTGGCAAGGTATCCAAAATAATGTACCCTACTTTAAAAGACTAGTAGAAAGTAATGATTTACCACGACAAATTAAAGGATGGACAGATTTTCAAAAAATCCCGATTAATTCAAGATCATATTTAAAAGAAAATGTGAATGACTTTTCCGATTACTCTAGGGAACCTGACTTTTGGATTAGTACAGGCGGATCAACTGGTAATCCTTTAAATTTTCCGAGCTGGAAGGAAGAATCAGTTAACTATGAACCTAGTCTATGGTATGCAAGGAGTTTCTATGATATAAAGAGGTCTGATCGGATGTTCAGATTATGGGGACACTCTCATGTGTTAGGCAACGGGCTAGCTAAATATAAAAAGATAATTAAATTTAAAATGGGACATCCATTAATTGGATTTAAAAGATTTTCCGCATATGATTTATCGGAGACTCAATTAAAAATTGCTGGAGAAGAAATTTTGAAATTCAAACCCAATTATATTATTGGATATAGTAAAGCTTTGCAATTACTGGCAAGGGCAAATATGGATAAAAAAAATGATTTTCAAAAATTAAATCTTAAGGCAGTCATTGGAGCAGCAGAAGGATTTGACAAAGAAGAAGATAAAAATTTTATTGGAGAAATTTTCGGGTGTCCAGTAGGATTAGAATATGCATCAATGGAAACTAAATTATTAGCCCATACTCATCCAGATGGTAGTTATAAAGTGATTTGGAAAAATAACTTAGTGGAATGTGTAGATGATAATGGGAATCCTGCACAAGAAGGGCGAATTTTGGTAACTAGCCTTTACCCTAGAGCTTTTCCATTGGTTAGGTATGAATTAGGTGATCTTATTTCAGGTGCTTTAAAAAATAAAAATAGTGTATATGCTTTTTCGCAAGTAAAAGGAAGAGATAATGACTTTTTAATGATTGACGAGAATACACCCATTCATTCAGAAGGTATTACACATGCGATAAAACTTTCCG
This sequence comes from Oceanobacillus locisalsi, assembly GCF_042675985.1. NCBI lineage: Bacteria > Bacillati > Bacillota > Bacilli > Caryophanales > Bacillaceae > Oceanobacillus > Oceanobacillus locisalsi. The sequence goes on along the minus strand of NZ_JBHTKK010000001.1, from coordinate 18,188 downwards.
ATAAAATAACAGCATATCAAATTAGGTATACACCTGAAAATATGTATACTATCTATGTTAAATCCAACTCAAATTTAACAGAACATGATTTTAATGAGATTCGTTCTCGATTAAAAAAAATTGATTCTCGTTTATCAGATTTAAATATAAAACAAGTTAATCAATTAAAGCAAACTGTTGCAGGAAAAACAAAATGGTTAATAGAAGAGTGATGTTGTTATGAGCGATAAAATAGATTTCATTATCCCATGGGTTGACGGGAATGACCCGGAGTGGATAAAGGAAAAAAATAAATATGATAATAAAGCCTCTAATGATAGTAGGGAAGTTAGATACCGGGATTGGGATAATCTTCAATATTGGTTTAGAGGAGTCGAAGAATTTGCTCCTTGGGTAAATAAGATACACTTTATTACCTGGGGACATGTTCCGGAATGGTTAAATGTTGATCATCCTAAATTAAATATTGTTAAACATACTGATTATATACCTGAAAAATACTTACCAACATTTAGTTCTCATGTAATAGAATTAAATTTCCATAGAATTGATGAACTAGCTGAGCATTTCGTATACTTTAATGATGATACTTTTATTATTGATAATGTTAGTGAAGAAGATTTTTTTAAAAACAATTTACCACGTGATATTGCAGTAATAAAACCTATTATAAATACTTTTCGAGAATCTACAGGAGCTATTGCATCTAATAATATGGAAATAATTAACACTAAATATAATAAGAATACAGCTATTAAAAATAATCTTTCAAAATGGTTTTCTCCATCTTATAAAAAACATTTAATTAGTACAGTTTTAATGATGCCATTCCACCAATTCGCAGGCTTTTTAAATCCTCATTTGCCTAATTCATATTTGAAGAAAACTTTTAAAGAGCTTTGGAATGAGGAAGATGAAGTATTAGATAAAACTTGTCAGAATAAATTTCGAGATGGTAGAGATGTAAATCAGTGGTTGTTCAGATATAAACAGCTAGTTGAAGGTCAATTTCTTCCTAGATCAGCCGATATTGGTAGAACATATAATTTAATAAATGATAATTCAGAAGTGGAAAGCTCAATCATGGAAAAAAAATATAAAATTATTTGTATAAATGATAATGATAAAGAAGTAATTGAAGATATAGGTAAAGTTAAAAGTGAAATAAATAATGCTTTTCAAAAAATATTACCTAATAAATCTAGTTTCGAAAAATAAATTAAGTTAATGTGAGTGGAGAAAAATGCAAAAAATCTCAAAAAGTAATTATGAAATGTATAATATTCAAAATAAGAGTAAAGGTATTAATTTTTCAGAGCTAGCCCTATTAATATTTGTGTTTTATATATTTACGCAAGGGTGGTTATTTTACTTAATCATTCAAAATAATTTTATAGAAATTACCGTATTATTGGTGGTTACATCAATCTTATTCTTCAAGTCATTAATTAATAATTTTTCGGTTTTAACCTTCACATTATTAGATGCTCTATGGGTTTTTTCAATCGCAGTTATACTTGTATTGATTAGTATGTCTGGTTTCAAAGAAAATGATGTCTTAATATTTATGTATGTATTTGGATTATTATTTTTGTTATTAGCTAAAACTAATATCAATAACTTTGATACTTCATTTATAGTTATTAAGTATGCTGCAATAGTTTATGCATTAAGTTCAATTTTTCATTATTTTTTTACTGAAACTTATCATTCTCTAATATTTCCTTATATCCCAAGTACTGCCCAACAAAGAGTGTTGGAGTTAGTTAATTTAGATTATTTCGCAGGACTAGGACTTTCACAACCTTCTTTGGCAGCAGGACCAATGATAATGGGGATAGGTGTGACTTTAGCGCAGCTAAATTCTGGAGAAAAACAAAATAAAAAATGGAATATAATAATAATAATATTATTAATTATCACTTTATTAATTGCTGGAAAAAGATCTGTGCTAATATGGGGAGGTATATCAGTTGTCATTACTCAATTATTATTGGCATCAGGTAAGAAAAAAGTATTGAAGATATTAAAATATAGCTCTATTGGTCTGATTTTAGTAGGTATAACATACGTTTTTTGGGAGTTTTTGCAGTCCTTACCTATTTTGTCTAAGGTTGTAGAATCTATTCAAGGAATAGATTCAGGAGAAGATGTAACAAATGGTAGAATTGTTTTATATCAACGTGCATGGGAATTATTTTTAGAAAATCCTATATTTGGAATTGGTTGGGGACAATTTGTGGAAGTTACATCAGGATTGTTAGCAAGAGATTTAGTAGTACACAATGTATATCTACAATTGCTATCTGAAACTGGATTAATTGGTTTCATAATAATTATAATTCCAATTATTTATGGGTATATTTTAACAATAAAATGCTATAAAGGAATTAAAAACACCACTTTTATCAGCGTGAAATGGAAAACAGGTCTGGTTTTTTCAATTTATTATCAAACTTTTTTCTTGCTGTATTGCTTTACAGAAAATCCTTTTTATAATGTTGTATATCTTTTTATGTTCTTCTTTTGTTTAGCAATAGTAAATAGTTTTATTGTATTGAAAATAAGAAAATCAGAGTATTATGAGGTGTAAATATGTCAAGCAAAGTAGGAATTGTAACTTTAAATGGATATGTAAATTATGGAAATAGATTACAAAATTATGCTTTACAAGAGATTATTAAAACATATGATTATAATGTGGAAACAGTGTGGGTTGAAATTAAACGAAATAATGCAAAAGATATTCCTGTATCAACTAAAGTTAAGAATATATTATTCTCTTCGCCAAAAAAGAATTTTGAAAGGGTTCAATCTAAAATAGTAGGCAAATTATATAAAAACGAATTAGATAGGAAAAGAAACAAGAATTTCTATGAGTTTTCAAATAGTTACATTGTGGAAACTTCTTATAAATTAGTAGAAAATAATGTTCCAGATAATTTAGATGATGAATTTGATTATTTTGTAGTCGGTAGTGACCAAGTATGGAACCCTATTTTTAGAAAAGATAATCCGCTATACTTTTTGCGATTTGCATCAAAACATAAAAGAATATCTTATGCACCAAGCTTTGGAATGAATTATATTCCTGATAAGTATAAGGATAAATATGCAAAATGGCTAAGTGAGATGGATAAACTTTCTGCAAGAGAAGAGGCAGGAGCAAAAATTATAAAAGAATTAACTGAAAGAGATGTGCCCGTTCTAGTAGATCCGACGCTACTTTTAACTAGAGAAAAATGGTTAAATATTTCTGAAAAACCAAAAGCATATCCAAATGATAAATATTTATTGACTTATTTCTTAGGGGATATAGATAAAAAGAAAAAAAAGATGATAAAAGAGATTTCCGAAAGAAATGATTTAAAAGTAATAAATCTAGCTCAAGCTAAAGATAAAGAAGTATATTTATCTGATCCTAGCGAATTTATTTACTTTATTAATAATGCGGACTTATTTATTACAGATTCGTTCCATGGAGTGGTATTTTCTATTTTGCTTGAAACGCCATTTATAATAACAGACAGAAGTAGTAAATTTCCATCTATGAGTTCAAGGATTGAAACATTATTATCAATGTTTAATTTCACACAGCGCCATATTAATAATATGAATATATCAAATGATAATGATTTATTTAGTGTAGATTTTTCGCATGTTGAAGAGATTTTGCAGAATGAAAGAGAGAAGTCTAGAGAGTATTTGTTTGAAGCATTAAGTTTAAAATAAAGGAATGTAATTGAAAGAAGTTGTTTAAATTGAATCAATTAAAAATGGGCGCTATGTTGTCATACTTATCAATATTTATATCTATTTTACTAGCCCTATTATATACGCCTTTCATGATAAGAATTCTAGGACAAGCAGAATATGGACTATATTCTTTAATTGGTTCCATAGCTGCTTATTTTAGTGTAATGGACTTAGGGTTAGGAAATGCGCTTGTTAGATACAGTGCTAGAAATCGTGAGATTGGTAATAGCTATTCTGCCTCAAAGTTAAATGGGTTATTTTTAATGTTGTACACGGTCATTGGATTAATTACTATTCTAGTGGGGGTGGGTGTATATAATAGCGTAGATGTTATTTTTGGAAATGGGTTATCAGGTGAAGATATCCATAAAGCAAAAATAATGATTGTTATTTTAATTATTAACTTTGCCCTATCTTTTCCATTATCTATATTTAACTCGATTTTACGTGCACATGAAAAATTTGTTATTGATAAAACAGTTTCAATTATACGTATTGTTTTAGGCCCTCTTTTAATCCTTCCAATTATTTATGTGGGTTATGGGGCCGTATCTATGGTAGTTATTACAACATCAGTTAACTTATCGTGTTTATTGTTTACCATGATTTACTGCTTTAAAAAGTTAAATGTTAGTTTCTACTTTGGAAAAATGGATATGAGATTAACTCGAGAAATTTTAGGATATTCATTTTTAGTGTTTTTAGGAGTAGTAGTAGATCAAATTTATTGGCAAACAGATCAAATTATCTTAGGAGCAGTAAGTGGGACTGTTCCAGTTGCGGTTTATGCGATTGCCATGCTATTTGTAAAACTTTATAAACAATTTTCTACTGCGATAAGTGGGCTATTATTGCCTAGAATTTCAATGATGGTAGCTAAAAATGTAGAGAATAAAGAACTTTCAAACCTAATGATTAAATATGGTAGAATACAGTATTTTATTATTACATTAATTTTATGTGGATATATATTATATGGAAAAGAATTTATATCTTATTGGGCAGGCCCAGGGTATGATCAGACATATTACATAGGTCTAATTATATTAATACCATTAACAATACCTTTAATACAAAATATAGGTGTTAATATACTATATGCCAAAAGTCTCCAAGGATTTAGAGCTACAGTATTAATAATTATAGCTATATTGAATATATTCGTTTCAATTCCAATAGCAAAAGAACACGGCGGCGTTGGAGTAGCTGTAATTACAGCATTAACAATTCTTTTAGGTAATGTAATAGTAATGAATATTTACTATCAAAAGAAGATAGGGTTAGATATGTTAAACTTCTGGAAAAATATTCTTGCAGCTACACTACCCATAGTACTTTCCTTGGTAGTAGGATATTTTATTTCAATGCTGTTTGTACAAGAGTCAATATTTTATTTAGGGATTAAAATAGTTGTTTATACATGTATCCATGCTCTATTCATTTACTTCATAGGATTTAATTCATATGAAAAACAATTAATAAAGTCAATAATAGCAAGAGTTAAAACTAGAATTATGTGATTATAGCAATATCTTAATTTTAAAAGCTTATATTAGGAAGGATAGTATATGAATAATATAGAAAAATTAATGAATACAGTTATTGAAAATGATTACTGCATTGGTTGTGGAGCCTGTGCTAGTTTGGAGGGTTCTCCATTTGAGATTAAGTTTAATGAAAACGGAGAATATAAGGCGTTCCTAAAGGATGCAGATACAAATAACATTGAAATCAATAATATAAATGAAGTATGTCCTTTTTCAAATGATAGTAAGAATGAAACAGAAATTGGTGAAAACTTATTTAAAGATTTTGGAGCATCATTTAATAAATATACAGGATACTATTTAAATAATTATGCCGGTTATGTTACAGAAAGTTCTTATCGTGATAATGGTTCTTCAGGTGGAATGGGTAGTTGGATAGCTGTACAATTATTAGAACAAGACTTAGTTGATTCTATTATTCATGTAAGGGAAAGTTCTGAAGAAAGTGATGCATTATTTGAGTATCAAGTTTCGACGAACAAAAAAGATTTTTTATCTGGCACAAAATCTAAATACTATCCAATTGAGTTGTCTCAAGTTATGAGTTATGTAAAAAATAACGATGGCAGATACGCGATTATTGGTATCCCATGTTTTATTAAATCAGTTAGACTATTGTCTGATACAAATAGTTTAATCAAACAGAGAATTAAATATTGTATTGGTTTAGTTTGTGGTCATTTAAAAAGTGACTTCTTTGCTAAAGCCCAAGGGTGGCAAATTGGAATTCACCCGAATGACCTTACTTCAATTGACTTTAGAGTTAAGTTAGATGGAAGAAATGCTAATGACTATGGAGTAGAAGCTAAAGGGATTGTAAACAATGAAGAACTATCCTTAACTAAAGCTCGGCAGGATCTCTATACAACAAATTGGGGGCAAGGGCATTTTAAATATAATGCATGTGAATTTTGTGATGATGTACTTTCAGAAACTGCAGATGTTACAGTTGGAGATGCTTGGCTCCCTGAGTATAAACATGATAGTAATGGAACTAATATTGTAGTTGTAAGAAACCCTGATATTGAAGATATAATAGAGCAAGGAATTGTAAATCAAAAACTTCAATTAGACCGTTTAACTGCTGATAAAATATATGAATCTCAAGCTGGAGGTTTTAGACAACGAAGAGATGGTTTAGCATACAGACTTTATTTGAAAGACCAAAAGGGCGAATGGAGACCTAATAAAAGAGTAGAATCTTCGAATAATCTTAATAAAAACAGAAAAAAAGTTTATGCCAAGAGAATGGAGCTTTCTCAAGAGAGCTTTGAAGCATTCAAATATGCAAAAGCAAAAGGAAGTTTTGATTTCTATATAAAGCGTATGGAAAAGCCAATAAAAGAATATAATAATATTATTAACCCATCTTTTATTAGAAAAATTATTAATAGGTTGTTTTGATATAAAGGCGATTAGTGGGTCATTCAGCATAAAATAGTCCATACTTGCACTAGTTTGGGCTATTTTATATTTATTTCTCGTTGATTTTATTAACAATCGAATTTTTAATAAGATACATTTAAATTCTATTATTAACATTAGATATACTCTAAAAAAGTTTTTGCAATAAGTATAATTGAGATATTTATTGGTTAATTATAAAATGAATATTCTAATTTAAAAGTGAGTATGGCATTCAATATGTACCAGCCTTGCATTCTTTTTACCACTAAATGCGGAGAGTTTTACCAACTGTTGCGGAAGTCTTTACCACTGAAGAAGCACTTACCAACCACAGTGTCAACTGCTTGCCCTTTACCGCCGTGCCAATTCTAAGCTCTGCTGGGAGGGGACGGGGCCCCGCCAGCAGAGCTTAGAATTGATTGTCCGTGGTACGCTATTGATGCGGATAGAGCCATAAAAGGCTTCTTTTTTGCTATCCGCTATGAAGTTCACTACCACGGACACAAACAAGGTCAAGGGTGGTGGGATTGTTGCTGTATCAATAATTAAACTACTAAATTACTCTATGGCAGAAGCAGTTCAACTACCATGACAATTCTTTTTTTCGTGTGTGGTAAAGTGCTCCGCAATAAGTGGTACAGTCCTTCGCAAAAGGTGGTAAAAAAGATCGCACAAGTGGTAAAAATCATCCGCCGTACTCAATTTAAAGAAAAGCTAAATTAAAAATTCTCTTTATGACATCATGTTTATTTAAACCTTCACTATCATGTTCCCTATTCTCGAAAGTATTTAAAAAATAATGTAACATTAGCAAGAAGAAGTATATAATGAATTAAGATAGTACTCAATATAAGTCTTGAAAAGAGCATCGGAGGGAGAAGTTCTTGAAAAACCTAGCAGTAGCCGGCACAGGCTACGTCGGCCTCGTAACCGGCGTTTGCATGGCAGAAAACGGACATAACGTGACATGTGTAGACATAGACGAACAAAAAGTAAAAAACATGCGAGAAGGTATTTCTCCAATCTATGAAGCAGGATTAGAAGAATTAATGAGCAAAAATATAGCGGCAGGAAGATTGCATTTTACTACAGACTACCAAGTTGCATATAAAGAGGCGGATGCTGTATTTATTGGTGTAGGTACACCTGAAAAAGAAGACGGATCCGCGAATTTGCAATATGTAGAAACCGTTGCAAAACAAATTGCGGAGTCCGTTGAAAATGATTGTTTAGTTGTTGTGAAATCAACCGTACCAATTGGCACAAATGATAACCTAGAAAAGCTTATTGGTGATTCACTTGTGCATAATGTAAGAGTCGAGGTGGCATCGAACCCGGAATTTCTTGCACAAGGTACAGCGGTGAGAGATACATTGGAAGCGGCCCGTATTGTTATTGGTACGGAGAGTGAATGGGCAGAAAACCTCTTAACAGAGATTTATACATCATTTAACCTTCCAATTGTATCTGTGAACCGCCGTTCTGCTGAAATGATTAAATATGCTTCGAATGATTTTCTCGCTTTAAAAATTTCTTATATGAATGATATTGCTAACCTTTGTGAGCTGGTTGGCGCAGATATTCAAGATGTTGCTGAAGGTATGAGCTATGATGATCGGATTGGCAATAAATTTTTAAACGCTGGTATTGGTTACGGAGGATCCTGCTTCCCGAAAGATACAAGTGCTTTAGAGTTCCTTGCTAGACAGTATGGATATGATCTGCGAACCATGCAAGCAACGATCGGTATTAATAATGAGCAAAAGTTGAAGCTGTATGAAAAAGCAAAACAGCGATTAACTTCATTTGAAAGCCTCAAGATAGCGGTGCTTGGCTTAACCTTCAAACCAGGTACTGATGACCTTCGTGAAGCACCATCCCTTGCAAATGTCCCGTTGCTTTTAGAACAAGGTGCAGATATTTATGCATATGACCCAATCGGAGTGGAGAACTTCAAGCAATTTTATGCAGAGGGAAGTCATGGACAAGGGAATATCACTTATGTAGACAGCCCAGAAAACGCATTAGAAGGAGCTGCTGTATGTCTTATTTTCACAGAGTGGGGAGAGATTAGAGCAGTAATGCCAAGTCAATATAAAGAGCTTATGCAGTCTCCGTTGGTGTTTGACGGCAGGAATATTTATGATCTTCAGGAGATGGCTGATAAAGGCGTGGAGTATCATTCGATTGGCAGGCCGACAGTTAAGGACTAATAAATAAGTTAGCTTCGGCAAATTGAATTAATAAATGTATTACCAGCAACAAGCTATTAAATATAGCTGTCGAATTTCATTGTAATACCATAGAATGAAATTCGACAGTTTTTTTCATTTTGAATGGTACAAAGGTCTGTAAACATGTTATCATAGCTTTAAGTTTTAAAAAATTTAGATTTGCTGAATAATACGATAGATTTTTATAGAAGCGTAAAAATTTAAGTTGTACATAAATGTTCAAAGGATAGATAGCATGAGAATAAAAAAGATGAGAATGGCAATTGATTTCTACAAATACTTAATTTTCTTAAATTATAGGCAAAGTGTTGAATTATTGATTAACCTTACTATATTTATGATTTCTTTTATCTCCTTTTTATATAATACCCTTTTTACGGTTGCGGGAGAATATAATAGTGGCTGGCTTCTTTTTTTAATTGTGCTTTATTCTTTCTTTAATATTGTGTGGAACTTATTGGAGAAATGGAAGGAGATTCAAGCTTTTAAAGGAAAAAATAAAGATATCATCATGAAATCGAAGTCCATATTGGTCAAAGACGATAAAGCCGTGCAACTCAGTGATATTCATGCAGAAAGACGGGGAGAAATCCAATTTGAAAATATGGAGTTAAATAGACCGCGAGACAATCAGCAAGAATCTGTTATCTATTCTAAAGAGATTAATCATTACTTATGGGATCGTGATTTCACCATCGAAAAAGACACCATCAAAGAGAAGAAAATCAAGCAATTCATCAAGAAGAATCGAGAAATCATCACTCCCTTTTTCCAGTACAAATATTATGACTCCAAAAAGAATAACCATTTCTTTTTTAACGAGTCGAAGCTTTCAATGTCCAGTGAAATCAATCCAAAGAATGACTATATTAATCTCTGTAAGAGCAACTATTATCATTCTTATTTAACAAATGAAATATCCACATCAACACTCCAGCGAGTAGAAGATGCAACAATTATTTATGATGCATCCAATTTTTATCCCTGCGAACACAAAAAGTTGGATAAGGAAAATGATATCACTTACTTGCAGCCAATGGATAAATGCGAGATGAGTAATCACATCGGAATATCTACTTTGGCCGTAACAAGAGATAATAACCTTGTTATCAGAAAGCAGGGTATCAATACACAGCAAAATAAAAATCAATATGTACCTACTGGCAGCGGCTCCGCTGATTGGTCAGACATAAAAAATAATTCACTGCATGACACGTTGATTCACGCCATGAACAGGGAACTCTGGGAAGAGAATGGCGGAAAGAGTTTAAAAGTTCCCATGAACAAATTTGGAGATACCAAAGTATTGGGCTATTTTAGATGGCTGCGCCGAGGCGGCAAACCTGAGTTTGCCGGAATTACAAAGCTGCATGTTTCAATGAATCAATTAACCCCTGATAATTCGGAGTTTATTGACATAACAAATAAAGCGGATACGGATACGTTTTATTTGAATAGTGTGGATGATGTCCCGGAAAAGATTAAGCAGATACAGGAGATGGAGAATCTTTCTATTCCTTTGCAGATGTGTTTGGTTTTTGTTTTGGATTATTACGAGGAATGTCGGGAGGAGTTGGAGGAGTTTTTGGGGTTGTGATGGTTGTTTTTTCGGTACTTCAAATTACTTGCCCAGTTCAAAAACTTTCATCTATGAAATTCAATAAGGATTAATCATTTAATTTATTAGGTTAGAGATAAAGGTATCTTAAATATAGAAAGGTTGAGAAAATGAAAAACAGGGGTAAAATTGCAGATGGCTCAAAGGCAGGATTCGGCCTTGTTACCGATTCTCTTTTAGATGTAGGAGCTGATATGGGGGCAGAAGCAGCAAAAGAGTCAATTACCAGTTTAGCAGGTGAGTTATTTTTAGATGGAATGAGTTCATTTGTTCCAGGGGTAAGCGGTGCTGTTTCTACCTATAAAAGGAAGCGAGCAGAGAAAAATCTAACAGAACTAGTGTATCATCTTCATAAAAGCCATGATAAATTGATTGAGAATTTAAGTAAACAAACAGAGGAAAACCAAGAAAAACTAGATAAATTACTTCATTTCATATTAGAAATAGTAGTGGATGAATATCAAGAAGAAAAAATTGAATATATGGTAAATGGCTATATTCACTTAACTGAGCATGAAGAAATCACATCTGATTTTGTGATGCATTATTATGATATGTTAAAACAATTACGTATGGTTGATATTGCTGTTTTACGTTTGTATTGTAAAAAGTACTATCTATATGATAGTGAGGAAGCTCAAGAAACATTTCAAAGTGTGATGGAGAAACATGGGATGTCCTATGAGCAATATAATTCTGTTAGGGAAACTCTTAAAAGAAATGGTTTATTAGAACTGGAAATAAAAGATGATGTCGATAAAGATATGACTAAGTTAGAAGAGGGAATTAATAAGATTGTTAGTTATATAGGGCATATAAATAGCAATAAAAAGAGTAGTCCTCCAAGAATAGCAAAAGTGGACATAAAACAAAAATCTAAAGAAAGAATTAAATTAAGTAAGTTTGGCAGGAACTTTTATGAGTTTTTTGGTGAGATTTAAACAACATCATAAGAAAAAGTTAACAGTTTATCAGCTTACTTCTGATAAATGGTGTATGAATTGATAACAGATATTCTATTGAAAATCCAGATGTTTATATTCAAAGCAACGTCAACGGCTTTTCCGATCGCTTAGAGGCATACCGTTACTATCCAGTAGATTATTTAATATACATTAATGGTACATACATCTAATCATTTGTATGACGTTCCGGCAACCAGACTGACTACGTTTTTTCACTGTCTACAGTCCGATGGGATGGCCAGACACGGTCTATGTCGGATTTACCAATAAAAATCATTTAAGTATCCTTTCGCACCACTAACAATGAATTCTAAACTTCGCTGGAAGGGCATTAACCCTTTCGGCGAATACTAAGGAGTGCCGCCTTCAAGGCTAAACAGTTATTACTGTAGTAGATCGGTTCTTATTTTGTTACTAATCACAGTCACTAATTAATGTTTGTTTTTTTAATGGAGGAATCCTTATTAATAATAATACTATAGATAAACTAGAGAAAATGAAATTAGCAATACTTATTGAATATGATGCATATGGAACAGTAGGAGCTAGTAAAATTGAAGAAACTTTAAATGAAACCAATTACAAGAACTATATTGAAAGTCGTTTAATTATTAAAAAGTTAGCTGAAGAAAAAGATGTAGATGTTCCTTCTTTCATACAAGAATCTAGAACAGTAAATGAAGCTGTTGATTCTATAATCCAAGATGCTGAACACAATTATGTTTCAGATTCAGCAATAAAAGGCTATATTAGCCGTTCAATCAATGAGTTTATTGACTATATAGAAGAAAAAAATGTTGATGTTCAAATTCTACATGTGAAAGCAAATGTTCCTGTTGAATTAACCTATCAAAACATATTGGACTCAATTGAAAAATGTGAATATCGAATTAATACTGGCGATTATTCAGGGGCAGTAACAAGTGCTAAGACATTAGTTGAGGGTGTATGTAAAGAAATATTAGAGAATTTTCCTGATGTGGAAGTACCAAATAATATTAAACTACCAGCTCTATTCAATCTTGTTCGTGAAAACTTATCACTTAATCCAGGAAATCCTAATTTAAATCAATCTCTCAAACAAGTACTTTCAGGATTAATAAGTGTTGTAAGTGGCATAACTGAAGTACGTAATTATTATGGTGATTCTCATCTCTCAGAAAATATCTTAAAAGAACATCATGCTCTAGTGGTAGTTAATGCTGCTAAAACTTTGGTGAATTTCTTATTTGGTACTTACAGTTATCAACTCAACAAAGGAAAGTTAGAAGTAAGGTAATATTTTATTATAGATATGGATGATTTTTATGATAATAAATTAGGGTGTGAACAAGTATGCTTTCTCTTGAGGAGTACATTTCAAAAAGAAAAAAGGAAGATCTCATTAATGAATTTGATATTGAGTCAAAATCTCAAAATATGCAAATATGTATGAACTATATATTTGAATATTTTAATCAATATCTTGATGAGTCGAAAATGGATGATAAGACTATGTTAAATAAAGAACGACTAAAAAAGTATAAAAACACGCTTCGGCATTTTGATACTGAGGTTCAGGAATGGTTAGTTGGAATTTATGATGATTACGACAAGCAACTAAAACGTTCGATTGCTAGTTACCTTAAAAAAGATGACTTATTTTATCTATATAACACTGATAAAGAATTTCGGAGTATTTCTTATGATTGCTATGCTCATCTTATAAAGAAGAATCATTTTCTCAAAGAGCAGACAGAAATGCTTTTTCTTTTTATCAAAGATTATCATCGAATTCAAAGCAATCCAAAAGGTGACTTTGAAAACATCTATATATCAGAAGAAGTAAAAGAGTGGATTAATAGGACGTGGAATAAATATCAAGTAAATTTGCCTGCCTTTGCTTCAAATTATGTTGATCACTTTTTTGATAATCAAGAAAGTTGGGATGAAAAGCATAGAATCAGAAGTAAAGATAGTTGGCGGAAATATGAGTATGACTATAAACAGAAGAATAATTTATTTAACATTAATTCGTTATATAGAAGAATATCTCATAAGTCATTCATAAAAGGAAAGAAACAATATTTTGAAATATTATTAATGTATTATTGGCTTCATGAAATTGAGGGCGATGAAGATTATTGGCAAGAATATATAAATAAAGTACTACCTTCATGATTAATGAAACAAGTTAGTTGTAACTGCTGAGAAGAATTGAACACCATTTATGATTTTTGCTAAATTAGACTGAGCATGGCATTCGATATGTACCAGCCCTGTAATCTTTTTTACCATCAAATGCGAAGAGTTCTACCACTTTTTGCTGAATCAAAGATGGGAATGTTACATTCATTAAAGACATTGCAGATAAAGAACGCATCATGAGTCTATTTGAAGCATACAAGCCATCTGTGGTCGTGAACCTTGCTGCACAAGCAGGCGTGAGATATTCGATTGAGAATCCAGACGTTTATATTCAAAGCAACGTCAACGGCTTTTTCAATATCTTAGAAGCATGCCGTTACTACCCAGTCGATCATTTGATTTACGCATCCTCCAGCTCCGTATATGGCGCAAATAAAAAAGTGCCATTTGAGGAAACGGACTTTGTAGACAATCCCGTATCTCTGTATGCATCTACAAAGAAGTCGAATGAATTAATGGCTCATACATATAGCCATTTGTATGACATCCCGGCAACCGGGCTGCGTTTCTTTACCGTCTATGGACCAATGGGAAGGCCAGATATGGCTTATTTCGGATTTACGGATAAATTCTTTAACGATGAGCCGATTCAAATCTACAATAACGGCGATTTCGAGAATGATCTATATCGTGACTTTACGTACATTGATGATATTGTAGAGGGGATTGAACGGTTGGTTAGCCATGCTCCGATTGGAGAGAATGGTGATGTGAAGCATAAGGTATTTAATATTGGAAATAACAGTCCGGAGAAGCTGATGACTTTTATTAATACGCTGGAGAAATGTATTGGGAAGTCGTTAGGGAGAGAGGTTGCGTTCAATAAGCAGTTTGAACCGATTAAGCCTGGTGATGTTCCCGCGACTTATGCGTCTACGGAGCAGTTGCAGAAGGCTGTTGGGTTTAAGCCGGAGACTTCGATTGAGGAAGGATTGCAGCGGTTTACGGATTGGTATGTTGGGTATTATGGGTTGAAGGGATGAATTATAGAAACACTCCAGAGATTCAGTGTGAGAATTTTTGGAGTGTTTTTGTGCTTAATATTTTTAAAAGTGTACAAGCAATTATTTATACTTATTCAAATTAGAGATAATTATTTCTTGTATATACATAAAAAAATTAGTATTTTAATACTAGGGTAAATAGAATTAGTATGTTATGGTAGTAATATATTATTCATAATGATATACAAGGAGACATCGAATATGAAAACAACTATTGATTTATCTGAGCAAGGAAATATATTTTCAGATTCAGAACTAAAAAATTTTAAAAATAAAAATTTTATTTATGGGAAAAACGGGACAGGAAAATCAACATTATGCGAACTAATACGAGAGCAAAAAGCCGAAGATTTTGATGTGAGGATTTTCCAAGGATTTGAAAGCGTTATAGGAGAGAATGAGAAATTAAATGCAGTTGTATTAGGCGAAGAAAATAAAAAGATTCAAAAACAAGTTGATGAAAAAACTGAAAATGTTCTAAAAGCTGCTTCACAGAAAAATGAAAAGCAAAATATACTAGATAGCTTAATTGGTGTTGAAGGTATTAAGAAAAATCAACTTTTACATAATTTTGAAATAGCAAAAAGTGAATTTGAACAAAAAGATAGAGAAATTAGTCGGTTTTACAAAGAATCTGCTACAGAATTGACTAAACAATTTAATTTGGGTAGATCTTATAATAAAAATCATTTTGAAATGGATATCCCGAATTCTGGAAAACTATCTGATGAAGAAAAAGAAGAACTAACAAAAATTTCACATGAAAATGAAAAAAAACAAATTTTTGCAAGGTCCCTTCCTGAATTAAAATTAGAAGACTATTTAACATCTACAAACGAGATATTACATAAAAAGGTAAAAGCAAAGATTGTAATTCCAGAGCTAGAAAACAGTCCCGAAAATCAATCATTTGCTGAAAAGGGATTACAAATCCACGAAAAAATTGATTATTGCGTTTTTTGTGGAGGAGAGGTTACAAACAAGCGAAGAGGTGAACTAGAAACTTATTTTAAAGCAGATGAGGTTTTGTACTTACAAGAAAGAATAGAGAAAGGTATTTCTAAAATAGATACGGCAATTGAAGAAATTGAAAAAGTAGAACTTTTAGAGCAGGGACAATTTTATTCTAAATATAGTGTTAAAGAATTGAATCAGCATTTAAAAGATAAAAAACAAGAATATGTAGACTTTTTGTTAGAGTGTAAGAATCAATTAGAAGAAAAAAATAAAAATTTATTTGAAGGTAGTAATCTTTTGGAATTAGAATTGCCGGAAAATTTTTCTGCCATTCAAACGGATATAGACGATTTAATTAAGAAGAATAATGAATTCACAAAAAATATAGAAAATAACAAAGAAAATTCAAAAAAAAGATTGCGGTTGCACTTTGTTGCAGAAAAATGCGAAGAGGCCAAACATGAAAGATTACAAGGAGAAAAACTATCCTTAGAAAAAAAGAGAGATGAAGCAAAAAAAATCTTGGATAAAGAAAAAAATCAAATTTTTGCAGAAAAAGAAGAGATAGAAAAGCAGATTACAGCTGAAAATTTAGAAATCAAGAGGTTACAGGAAACAATAAAAAATCCAGAAATTATTGTTCGAAAAATAAACGAAAAGATATCGAAATCTGGGAAACATAATCTAGAGTTGAAATATATTGAGTCAGAAAAACATTACCAAATTCTTAACAGTAATGGATCAACTAGAAAAATAAATGAAATTTCAACAGGAGAAAAGAATATAATCTCGTTTCTATATTTTATAGAGAGTCTAAATAGCTTTGATTTAGATACGGGAAAACCTAAAATAATTATTTTTGATGATCCAATGAGCTCAAATGATGACACTATGCAGTATTTAATTATTTCAGAAATAGAAAAATTGTATAAAAGAAAGAATTTATACGAACACTTTATACTGCTTACTCATAACTCACATTTTTATCTAAAAGTAACACATAATAGAAAAAATAGAAGAGACAAAGAGAATGCGTATAAAGTTGATAACTTTATACGCATGAGCAGCGATGGCGTGTCAACTGTTTTTATGTATCTAGAGAATAAAGATGAAGATTTTAAGACACAATACGGAAGCTTGTGGAAAGAATTGAAATTCCTATATGATCATGATAAAAAAGATTTCATGTGTAATACCATTAGAAGAATAATTGAAACATATATGGTATTTAATGGAGTTCCTGGAAATAAAAATGCGGAAAGTAAAATGTTATTTAATACAAATTCTCATTTTTCAGAAGTAGGTGACTTAGAAACCGACACCAATGGGTATACAAGAGAACAAATTATTGATTTTTTGAAACAGTATTTCCAACAAAATAATGCGGAGAAGCATTTTAATAATTATTGGAAAAAATAAGTGCCATTTTCACTTAACAGTTATACAAAATCTATGATCAACAAATTACTACAGAATACAGTAACTTATATTTTCATGACATTTAAAAAAAGGGGAGAACAATGAAGTCTACCAAACTCATTGCTTATTATAAGCGTATACTTCAAGAACATGAAAAAAATCATATCAATAAAAAAAGTATAAACGATGGTCTATTATATTTTACATCTTGTTAATATTTATTCCAGTGCTTACTGGTACCGTCAATAAGTTTGTGTAAATTTGTAGGATATCCTCTCTATTGGGATGTATTTTCAGACACCTTCCCTGGGTACCTGGGGAAGGTGTCTGAAAATTAGCTTGTTTCTTCCCTATTCCCCGTAGCGTTCTTCAAACATATCTTGTAATGCTTGATAAGCGGTTGCGAGTCCTCTTAACTTACGTTCTCCCCATCGTTTGTTATAATCTGTTACTTGAAGGTACACGATTTTTTCCGTTGCTTGATCACTTGGAAAACTATTCATCGTTTTCGTACGCTTCTTGATTTCTTTCATGGTTCGTTCAATGATATTTGTCGTGTAGATGACACGCTGTATAGAAGAAGGGTAATCCAAAAAGGTAAGGAGAACATCCAAATCTTCTTCCCAAGTCTTGACGACTTTGGAATATTTGGTTTCCCAGACTTCTTTAAACGTTTGAAATCGTTCTTTTGCTTCTGCTTTTGTACTCAACATTATTTGGCGGTAAGTGGTAAATAGTATGTCAGAGGTGGTACATTTCGATGGCTGTAATCATTTTTTGACAGGTGCCTTATCTCGTGTTTTAAAATGGTTTGCATTAATGGCAATGACTTCATCGGCAATAACCCCTTCTGTGATAGCTACCAGCGTTACGCTTTCAAAAGATTTCTCTAAAATATCCGATTCACTTAGTTTCGTTATCAGACGGGAATAGGCAGCTTCTGATGGGATAGCGTCGGAAACTAGAAGTAAGCGTAAAATAGCCCACACCTATTAAAAGGTATGGACTATTGTTATGATTTATTTAGATTGATTGGGAACACGACATTCCTCAGGAAGAGTCGGTGACCAAGGTAAGAGGTGAGCTAATTTTTC